>DATLEZ010000122.1:0-55836 GCA_035525055.1 Acidimicrobiia bacterium
CAGGTCGACTCCGAAACCGACTCCCACCAGCGAGACGGTGAAGAGGAAACCTTCGACCTGTCGGATCGGGTCCAGCCAGGAATCGGAAATGACCCCGGTTGACCGAACTCCAACCATCAATAGAAAGCCGGCCACAAAGACGGCAGCAGGGGAGGCCGGGGGGCACTCTCCACGGAAGTGCTGCGTCTCCGGGCGAGGGCGACCCCGACCACCAGAGGTCCAACAGGGCGACGCGGGTGAGCTTGACGACGATTGCCGCAGTCAGCGCCTCATCACCGTTGGTGGAAGCGGTGGCCACCGTTTGGGCGACGTCATGGACGGCGCCGCCGACCCATGTGCCGAAGTCCCCCGGTGTCATTCCGACGACGGTTCCCAACAGTGGCAAGACGACGATCGAGAGGCTGCCGGCCAGGGTGACCAGGCCTATCGCATAAGCCGCTTCCTCTTCGTCAGCTCGGATTACGCCGTTCATCGCCGCCACCGCTGAGACGCCACAGATCGAATAGCCGGTCCCGACCAGGAGGGAGAGGTCGGGTGAGATCCCCATTGGACGACCAATCCATTGGGTGCCGAAGAAAGTGACCGACAGCACCATCATCACGACGACGAGGCCGGGTAGCCCGATGGCTGCCAGATCATCGAGGGCGACCCGTAAACCGATCAGGACCACTCCGATTCGGAGGAGGCGTGACGCCGCCAAGCGCATGCCGGCCCGGGCCGAGGGGATTTCAACCGTGTTGCCGGCGAGGATGCTGAGAGCCACGGCAAGGATCAGCGGCGAAATCAGATTGGCCGCACTCCCCATAAAGGCGGGCCATCAACGCCAATACGACAGCAACGAGCAAGCCCGGGCCGACCCCGGCGAGTGGTGGGGGGTTTGGTTCTCGTACGCTTCGCTGCATGGTGTCTAGAGAGGTCAGGATCGCGGTCGGCGAGGCAACCGTAACGGGGAGGCTCGTCGGGGGAGGGGACAGTCAGACCGGTTTGCTTTTGGCTCACGGGGCCGGGACGAATCAAGATCACCCCCGCCTGGTCGAATTGAGAGACGGCCTCGCCGCGGCCGGGCTGACGGTGCTCACCTTCAACTATCTCTATACGGAGGCCGATCGGAAGCGACCCGACGCGCAACCGCTCTTGCTCAGCGCCCATCGGGCGGCCCGCGACCTTCTGGCGGGCGAGGTCGGAGGTCCGGTGGTGCTGGCGGGCCGGTCGATGGGTGGTCGCATGGGAACCTATCTCGCCGCTGCCGGCGAACCCGCTCTCGGGCTCGTGCTCTATGCCTACCCGCTCCATCCGCCTGGAAAGCCGGAGAACCTTCGCGCCGATCACCTTCCGGCTATCACCGCGCCAATGCTGTTCTTTCAGGGAACCCGGGACCCCCTCAGCCGGATGGAGCTCTTCGACCGGTATGTGCGGCCGCTGCCCAATGCCACGGTTGAGTTGCTCGAGGCAGACCATTCTCTCGGCGGTGCCAGAAACGCGGCCCGGCTGATCGAGCGAACAGTGGAATGGAGCGGGAAGTTGGGGCGCTGACAGACGGCGACGGTCGGGGTTCGGTGCTGCCTACTACCTACTACCTACTGGCGTCTGGCGTCTGGCGGTAGTGGGTCAGTCTGAGCGAAGGTACGGGTTCAACCTTCCAAGGGTTTGAGGCTTGGTCCAATCCATCAGCGAAGGAAACCGGATTCAGCGGGCCTCGTCGACAAATTTGGCGCACCGCTCCCGGATCAGACGAAACCTGGCGCGAGACTCCCGGTTTCCGGGACTCTCAGACCGAATTACGCATTCAGCGGGAGCCACCCGCCAAAATTACGAGGGGTTCGATGGCGGGCGAGTCCCTCTTCGCTGATCTTGGCTGTATCTGAACATCCATAAACCAAGCTCAACCTGACCCACTACTCGTCTGGCGTCTGGCGTCTGGCGTCTGGCGTCTGAATTCCGTTACAATTCCTGACTCTTCCCCCTTTCAGGAGACTTTTCCATGGCCCAGTACACCCTCAAAGCTGCCACCGGGCGCCAACTTGGCAGCCGCGCCTCGCGGCGGCTCCGTCGTGAGGGCCAGGTTCCCGCAGTCGTATATGGACGAGGCACCGAGCCAAAGCATGTCGCCGTCGACCACCACGACCTCAGCGTTGCCTTCCATACCGACGCCGGCTTCAACGTCCTCATCAACCTCGAGATCGACGATTCCGCCGGGATCCCAACCCTTGTACGGGTCATCGATCGCCATCCCTACCGGCCCGTCTTTCGACACGTCGACTTCGTCCAGGTGTCGCTAACCGAAAAGGTCCAGGCCGAGGTGAGCCTTCACTTCGTCGGGAGTCCTCCTGGCGTCAAGGAGGGTGGCATCCTCAGCCCGATAAAGAACGAAGTCGAAATCGAGGCGCTGCCCTCTGAGATTCCGGCGTTTATTGAGGTCGACGTGAGCCATCTCAACATCAACGACGACATCCGGGTTCGGGACATTCCGGCCATCGAGGGAGTCGCCATCCTCGACGATCCCGACGACCTTCTCGTTACCGTGACCACTCCGGTGGCCGAGGTCGAGGTTGTCCCCGAGGTCGAGGAGGTCGAAGAGGGCGCGGAGACCGAAGAGGGCGGCGAGGAAGAAGCCGACGACTCCGAGTAGTCGGTGCGTCTAATAGTCGGTCTTCGCAATCCCGGGTCCGAGTACCAGGGAACCAGGCACAACCTCGGTTACGAAGTCTTGGTCGCTCTGGCCGGACGTTTCGACGCCAACCTCAAGAGGGGACCGCTGCGAGTTCGCTCGGAGGTGGCCACGGTCCCCGGTCGCGAACTGGTTCTCGCATCGCCGAACACGTTCATGAACGATTCGGGCCGGGCCGTTGGTTCGCTTCGCTCCTACTACAAAGTCGATTCCGAAGACATGCTCGTGTTGCACGACGACATCGATCTCGCTTTCGGCCGGCTCCGGCTGCAGAAAGCCGGCGGTAGTGGCGGCCACAACGGGATTCGGTCCCTTGAGCAGCACCTCGGCACCAAGGACTTCTGGAGGCTCAAGCTCGGAGTGGGGCGTCCCCCCGGGAATCAGGATCCGGCCCAGCATGTCCTCAAACGGTTCACCAAGGACGAGCGCACGGAGGTGGACCTGATGATTGAAGATGGCGCCGATGTGGTAGTGCGCTGGCTAGAGGATCCGGCCCGAGCCCAGGAGCTGGCGGCCCACCGGCGATTCGGAAGCAACTAGGTCCCCCCTCATCCGTCTGGCCGCCGGGTTCAATGGACGATGGCGTCTGGCACAATGCCGCCATGCCCAAACTAGATGCGATCGGTGTGGTGGTCACCCATATGGGCGACGCCATGGAGTTCTATCGAAAGCTCGGTCTTCAGTTCACGATGGGCGGGGAAGCCGATGATCACGTGGAAGCGAGCGGACCTGGTGGCCTGCGGATCATGTTTGACACCGAGGAGTCGGTCAAGTCGTTCTCTGACTGGAATGCCCCCACCGGAAGTCACCGAATGGCACTCGCCTTCCTCTGTGAACACCCGGCTGAAGTCGACCGCCTCCACCTCGAACTAACCGGGACCGGCGCCAAATCTCATCTTGCTCCCTTCGACGCACCCTGGGGCCAGCGCTACTGCACCGTCCTCGACCCAGCCGGCAACGCCGTAGATCTCTTCGCCCCCCAGACCTAGTGTTTGGCGCGATGGCTCGCCGACAATGACCGGGCCGTTGATCGGGGCCCTGGATCAGGGGACCACCAGCACCCGGTTCATGGTCTTCGACCGGGCCGGCAAGGTCGTGAGCGTTGCTCAGGAGGAGCACCGTCAAATCTTCCCGAAACCTGGGTGGGTAGAGCACGACCCGGTTGAGATCATCGACAAGGTTCGGCGGGTGATCGGCCTCGCTTTGAGCGGGGCAGGGATCGCGGCCTCCGGTCTGGCCGCAGTCGGTGTCACCAACCAGCGGGAGACGGCCGTCCTCTGGGATCGGAAGACCGGCCGGCCGGTATCCAACGCCATCGTCTGGCAGGACACTCGCACCGCCGAACTGTGCGAGCGTCTCGGTGGCTCCACCGGCATCGATCGCTTTCGGTCCAAGACCGGATTGCCTCTCGCCACCTACTTCTCGGGGCCCAAGATCGCCTGGCTCCTGGAGAACGACGCGGGTCTGCGCGCGAGGGCGGAGAAGGGCGAACTCTGTTTCGGCACGATCGACTCGTGGGTCGTCTGGAACCTGACCGGAGGTCGCCACGCAACCGATGTCACCAACGCCTCCCGGACGATGCTGATGGATCTGCGAGCCTTGCGGTGGAGCGACGACATCTGTGAAGCGATGGGGATTCCGACCTCCATTCTTCCCGAGATCATCCCCTCATCCGCCCGAGTCGCGCTCGGCGTCGATGAACTCGAAGGAGTTCCCATTAGCGGGATACTCGGGGATCAACACGCCGCGCTGTTTGGCCAGACCTGTTTCGATCCCGGGTCGGCCAAGAACACCTACGGCACCGGGTGCTTCATGTTGCTCAATACCGGCGAGGAGATCGTCACCTCCAAAAGCGGGCTGTTGACCACCGTCGCCTATCGGATCGGCAACGAGCACCCGGTCTACGCCCTCGAGGGTTCAATCGCCGTGACCGGCTCGCTTATCCAGTGGCTGCGAGACAATCTCGGTCTGATCACGGTGTCTGAAGAAGTGGAGACCCTGGCCAGAACGGTGGAGGACAACGGAGACGTCTATTTCGTCCCTGCCTTCAGCGGGCTCTTCGCTCCCCACTGGCGGTCCGACGCCCGCGGTGTCATTGTCGGTTTGACCCGCTTTGCCAATAAGGGACACATCGCTCGGGCGGCCCTCGAAGCGACAGCCTTTCAGACGCGCGAGGTGCTCGAGGCGATGCGAACCGATTCCGGCGTCGCTCTGACCGAGCTCAGGGTCGACGGGGGAATGGTTTACAACGAGCTACTAATGGACTTCCAGGCTGACATTCTCGGGGTGCCGGTCATCAGGCCGTTCGTTTCCGAGACCACCGCCCTTGGCGCGGCTTACGCCGCGGGCCTGGCCGAAGGGGTTTGGGATTCCCTCGACGATCTCAGGGCCAACTGGGTCGAGGACCGGCGATTCAAGCCGCGAATGGCCGAGGATCGCCGACAGTGGCTCTACACCCGCTGGCAACAGGCGGTCGCGAGGACCTTCGACTGGGTCTAAGGAGCTGCTGTCCCCCCGTCCCACCTCCTCGCGCGTCAAGTCGGTGCTGCTGTCCCCCCGTTTGCGGGTTCAGGTTGTCCCCCAACGCCGAGGCCCGACCGCCATGAATGCGTCGGCTCGAGGCCCGCTTGGGAGCGTTAAGAAAGGAATCACCGAAGGAAGGCACCTGGGCCTTTTCCACCAAATTCGGTCACTGGCACCCGCCCGTGAGGAAATTCGGGCATATAGGGCCGGTACTCGAACGCAAGTGACCGAATTACGCTCAGGCGGCCTTCAGCGACCAAATTTCGCGAGGCAGGGCTAGAGGCCTTCGGCGGTCAGCTCTGCTTCGTGTTCTTCAATCTGGCGATTGACCTCGGCGTCGCTCCACCCGAGTTCTCCGGCCATAACCGCCGCGATGGCTTGTTGGTCCTTGCGACCATGGTCAAGGGTGAGCCAACCCAGCCGGGTTCGACGCAGAGTGAAATCAGAAATCGAGACGGCCGATTCGCGTCGGCAAGCGTGGACCACCTCGGCCAGGGTGGTCCGCTCGTCACCCAGTTTTACGTCGAGGTCAGGCCGACTCGCCGTGACGCCGCTGATCTCGTGGGCGTTGCCCCCGTACCGCCGATAGCGAGTTCGGACACCTTCATCGAGGCCCGGCGACATCGGGCTTCCCCCACCAGCACCGGACAGGAGAAGGTTCTTCGTTGGCGACTTTGTCGGGACTCGCAGGCGTTTGGCAACAACGCTGGCGGCGTCGGCGCTAATCCGGCGATAGGTGGTGAGCTTGCCGCCGGCGACCTGCACGTATCCGGGCCGCGGCTCGGCGATCACATGCTCGCGCGAGGCCTGGGAGGTTTCGCCCGATCCGTCGTCCGCCAGCGCCCGGAGGCCCGCAAACGTCGACAGCGGTTGAAACGAGCCAACGTCTAGGTAACGGCCCACATGCCTGGTCAGGTATTCGATGTCGGCGGGGTCGGCGGCCGGATGGACGAGGTCGCCCCGGTAGGGCGTATCGGTTGTTCCGATCAGTGCATGTTCAGCCCAAGGGACGATGTACATCACGCGCCCGTCGTCTGTGCGAGGCAAGACGATGGCGCGATCGCCGAGACCGATTTGGTCCTTCTTGACGACGAGATGAGCTCCCTTCGAGACGATGACGTCGAGTTGGGCGGATCCGTCGACGGAGGGTGCCGGGAAGGCACCGGTTGCCACGACCACGGCTCTCGCCTCGACTCGGAACTCCTCGCCCGAAACGAGATCCTCCACCGTGGTGATGTAGCCGTCTTTGACGGAATTGACCGCGCTTGCCCTCGCCCTGGTGACGGCCACCGCCCCGAATCGATCCACCGCCGTTCTGGCGATGGCGATCACCAACCGGGCATCGTCAGTTTGGGCATCCGAGTAGACGAAGCCTGATTGCAGGCCCTCCGATCTGAGGTTGGGAATGTCCTGCAGCAGCTCGTCCACGGAGATCCGTCGATGGCGGGAACCCGGTCGGTCGAACCCGCCCAAAAGGTCGTACAGAACCAGTCCCGCCCGGAGAGCCAACGAGGCCCGGCGTCCCTTGGCCGCCCAGGCTGGAGCGTCGGCCAGGCCTATGTGCGCATAGACGGGAACCACGAACTCGAGCGATTCGAAGAGATAGTCGGCAATCCGGGCCAGTACTTCCTGCTCTCTGAGGCCTTCGGCCACCAATTGGAACTGGAACTGAGGCAGGTACCGGATACCTCCGTGGAACAGCTTGGTCGACCTCCCCGAGGTACCCGCAGCGACGTCGTGCTGCTCGACCAGTGCGACCTTGAGGCCTCTGGCGGCGAGATCGAGAGCGGTCCCACAGCCTGTGACTCCGCCACCGATGACGAGGACATCAAAGCGGCTCCCGTCGGCCAGCAACCCGAGATGCTCGGCCCGGGTCCAGCCGTCGGAGGACGAGGACATTGCACCAAGATTAGGGCCGGCTGGTTTCGCCAACCCCTGGCGGTAAGATCCCCCTCCCCACCTGTTCGTTGCGGTCTCCAAGGAGCATTGCCATTTCGTTCCCTGACTGGTTGGCCATTGGCCGGGTCCTGGTGGTCCCGATCGTCATGGCGTTGACCCGATCGCAAGACCGCTTCGAGCATGCCCTCGGCTATGCCGCGGCGCTGTTTGCCGTGGCCGCTATCACCGACTTCCTCGATGGATACCTGGCCCGCCGCTGGCACGTCGAATCGGTCCTCGGGGCATTCCTCGACACGACGGCCGACAAGCTCCTAGTCACCGGGGCACTCCTGGCCTTGACGTCGATCGGCCGGGTCTCGATCTGGGCCGCGCTTGTGATCATGATGAGAGAGTTCCTGGTGATGGGACTCCGCGGCCTGGTTGCGTCGACCGGGGGCATCGTCAAACCCTCGACCTGGGGCAAGATCAAAGCAACCGCCCAATACGCCGCCATAGGCCTTGCGTTCATGCGGCTGCCGAATCCGTGGGGCCCGCTGTTCCTCGATGAGTGGGCGATGTGGATTGCCGTGATAGTGACCATTGCCTCGGCCTGGGGCTACTTCGCCGCATTCAGCAAGGTGGTGGCCAGCAATCGTTCCACCACGGTGGCGTGACCACCGTCGTCACCGGCGGAACCGGGGTGGTGGGTCAGGCTCTTCTGAAGCATCTGGTTGATGGCGAAGGCGCGGTCCGCGTCGTGGTTAGGGATCCCAACAAGTCGGTTCCGGACGGTGTGGAGTCGGCGATTGGCGACGTTCTCGAATATCCGAGTTTGGAGAGAGCATTTCAAGGAGCGGACGCGGTCTTCCACGTGGCCGGCGTCAACAAGATGTGCGTCCCCGACGCCACTGAGATGTATCGCGTCAACGTCGACGGGACCCGCAACGTGCTGAAGGCGGCAGCCGCCGCGGGAGTGCGACGCCTTGTCTACACGTCGTCGGCGGCGACGATTGGCGAGGCGTCAGGCACTGTCGGCAACGAGGACTCGGTCCATCGTGCACACTTCTACTCCCATTACGAGCGTTCCAAGTATGAAGCGGAGCAAGTGGCCCTGAATGAGGCCGGCGACCTGGATGTGGTGATCGTCAACCCCTCATCGGTTCAGGGACCCGGCCGCGCCACCGGCACCGGCAAGATTCTGCTTGACCTCATCGCCGGACGCCTTTCCACGGTGGTCGACACGAGAATTTCGATCGTCGACATCGACGACTGTGCTCGGGGCCACATCCTGGCTGGTTCCAAAGGTGTGCCGGGCCGCAGGTACATCTTGAACTCATTCTCGATGACGATTCAGGAGGCGGTTGGGTTGCTCGCTTCGGTGATCGACCGGCCCCTACGGGTGAAGTACCTCCCGGCTACGGTGGCCCTGGCAGGAGGAGCCTTGATCGGGGCTGCGTATCGACTCGTCGGAAAACAGGCTCCGGTCTGCCGGGAGATGGTCCGTACCCTAGTTCATGGCCATGTCTACGACGGGTCGCGGGCTGCCCGTGAGCTTGGCCTCAGCTACACATCGGCGACCGACACGCTCAGTCGCTTGATCTCATGGGCGCGGACCGAGAGCCTGATCCCGTGACTCCTGCAGAGGTCGATCGTCTCGTAGCCGCTGGTTTCCCCGCCGCCTACGCCAGCGGTTACCGCTGCGAGGAGATGGGAGACCAGTGGGCCATTGCCCGCTGGACCTACGACCCCGCCACCCTCCGACCCGGGGGATACATCTCCGGGCCGACTCTGTTCGGTCTGGCTGACCTTGCCTTCTGGTTCGCGACCTTCACGGTTCTGGGCCCGGCGCCGATGGCGGTGACTTCGGAGCTCTCCATCGCCTTCTTGCGACCTGCCCTGGACGGTGATGTCCTCGCCCGGGCCAATCTGATCCGGGTCGGGAAGACTCGGATCTACGGCGAGATCCGGATCTGGGTCGACGGCGACGCTGACCGTCTCGTGGCCCATGCCACGGGGAGCTACTCGCCACCGCCCAACTTGCCGATGTGAGTTGGGCCGATGTGAGTTTCGCTAAGATTCCGGCCAGTGTGGGTCGGGACGCCTCTAGTCCGCGGCAAGAGTTGAACTCACCCGACATCTTCAAGGTACTTTTACGAGCCTTCTCGCCCGAAGCAGCGGACACGGGCGCATCGAGGAGGTTCTCATGTCCGAACTGCCGAGCTTCAACCCCAACATCAGCCACCTCAAGAGGCAGGCCAAAGAGCTGAAGCGCGCCGCCGAGAGCGGTGACCTGATCGCCATGGAGAGGCTGGCGACGACGGGTGCGAATGGCGAGAAGCCATCTCTGCGTGCCGCCCAGCTTGTGATTGCCCGCGAGCACGGGTTCGCCGGCTGGCACGAGTTGATCGAAGAGGCCGGTGAGCGCATGGTCGACCTGGGTGATGTCCATCGCTGGTTCGGGGTTCATCTCAACAACGAGGCTTGGAAAGTGATCGACGACGGGGCCATCAGCCCGGATGATCCGCCAAAGCGCCGCGAGGAAGCGCTTTATCGCGCGTATGCCTCGGCCTATCACTGGAGGCAGGTTGGCAACCCGATGAACCACGGGCGGGGCGAGCATCTGATCTCGCGGACAGCCGTACTGGTCGGATCGGCTGACCTCGCGCTTCGACATGCGACGCGGTACCTCGAGTTGATCGACGCTCATCCCGATCTGGCCGAAGATTGGGACCATGCCTTCGCGCACGAAGCTATGGCGCGGGCCCTCGCATTGGCCGGCGACGGTCGTGCCCGTGCCGAGCGTCTCGAGGCGGAGAGACTGTCCGCTCTCATCGCTGAGGATGAGGAGCGGCTGATCGTCGAAGCGGAATTGGCCAGGGAGCCCTGGTTCGGCCTACGGGGCTGACGGGATATCGTCGGTTGGGCTCGCCCCGATTTGTTGGCCGGGCTTGAACTCGTCGAGGACCGACATGAAGATCGTCATGGGTAGACCAAGGTTCCACAGCCCGGCCGCCAGGAAGAGGCCGAGGTTGGCGACCACGAGGTTGATCACCAACACCGCGGCAAAGACAACGCTGACGATGTAGTACAGGATAATCCGGCGGGGATCGGGCCAGGCATCGGGATCGCGTCGGGGGCCCATCTTGATGGAGTCACTCAACGTATACCCGAGCATGATGAGGGCTCCCGCCCGGATTCCCCAGGCGTCGGACGCCGTCAGGTAGAAAATGGGAATGACAGTCAACATTGCCAGGGCTGTCTCGAGGGAGGTCCGAACGATCGCCCGGGCCCTCCACAAGGTCACGGCGTCCCATACCTGGCCGGCCCGAAAGAGCGTCAACAGGGCCGAAAACCCGGCCAGGCTGACCCCCAGCCCGGCGATGGTCGTTATGTAGAACTGCCCTTCCACCACCCCTCCCGACGTAGCGGCGAATCGCGAAAAGGAACGGTAGATCGAAAAAGACCCCTGACCTGGTACCATGTCGTCAGAAGCCGCACCGGCTCGAGGAAAGCACAACCCGCGTTCGCCAGTTTCGAATGCCAAATTTCTAGGGTTGTGCACCGTCCGGTGGTTACGGCTCAGACAGTGAACTAGCGCAAGTCGGCCTCGGGCAGGCGCGTTCCGATCACTCGTGTCTGCGTGTACGAAACCCGAGTCATCGAATGAAGTTCGTACGCCGCCGCCCGTGCTTCGGGCAACGAGGAGCTAACTAAGAAATGTCCACATTCGCCGATCTCGGGGTGCCTCCGCGCCTTGTTGAGGTCCTCACCAGACAATCGATCATCGAACCCTTCCCGATACAGGAAGCCACCATCCCCGACCTCATGGCCGGTCGCGACGTCCTCGGACGCGCTCCCACCGGGTCGGGAAAGACACTCGCCTTTGGCCTTCCTTTGATCGCCAGGGTGGGCAAGGCCACTTCCCGGCGTCCCCGGGCCCTGGTCCTGGCCCCGACCCGGGAACTAGCCGAGCAAATCGCTCGTGAGCTTGCTCCGTTCGCCAGAGTCAGCGGCCGGGCCGTGGTGACCGTCTATGGCGGCGTCGGATACGACCCGCAGCGCAACGCCCTCCGCAAGGGGGCCGACGTGGTGGTCGCAACCCCCGGCCGATTGGCCGACCTCATCGACGAACGCACAGTCTCATTGGCTGATGTCGATCTCGTTGTGATCGACGAGGCCGACCGCATGGCCGACATGGGCTTCATGCCCCAGGTCCGGCGTTTGCTCGATCAAACCAGCCGGGTTCGCCAGACGATGCTGTTCTCGGCGACACTCGACAGTGACGTAGCCGCCTTGACCCAGCGATATCAGACCGATCCGGTGCGCCACGAAGTTGGCGACAATGAGGACCATCTCGAGGCTGCCCACTACTTCTGGCGGGTCGATGCGTCCGAGCGGATCGACATAACCGCCGAGATCATCGAGTCAGCCACACCGACGCTGGTGTTTACCCGCACGCGGCATGGGGCCGACAAGGTGGCCCGCCAGTTGGATCGGATGGGCGTCAAAGCCGAGGCAATCCACGGTGGTCGCAGCCAGAGCCAGCGAACCAGAGCCTTGAAGGCTTTCGGCGACGGAAAGGTCGATGCCCTGATCGCGACTGACGTGGCAGCCCGTGGGATCCACGTCGACAACATCGCCAGCGTCGTCCATTTCGATCTCGCCGGAGACCACAAGGACTATCTCCATCGCTCGGGCCGCACCGCCCGGGCCGGCGCAGCAGGAGTAGTCGTTTCTCTGGTCCTGACCGACCAGATGGGCGAACTTCGCTCCCTTCAACGACAGGTGGGAGTCCACGACGCCCTGCACGATCCCGACAACGGATGGCTGTCCGCCAATGGCGGAAGTCGCATCGGTGAGCGTCCGCCCGATGCCGAGGCCGCCGAACGCAAGACGGTCTACGCCTCCCGCGGTGGCGGCCGTCGCCGTCGCCGTTAGATCTCGAAAGGCCTGCCAATCAATAGATGTAGCTAGCGGTTTACCGCTCGCTCATGAGGCCCCGAACGGACCCTGAACAACAGGGTTCGATCGGGGCCACTTATGTACTGGTGGAATTCCCCCAGCGGTTGAATCACGAAGGGCTCCGGGGATGATCTGAGTGGTGGATCGAATCCCGTACCCGTTACCCCAACCCGTCCTTGACCCTCAAGAAAGAGGGTGGTTGCCTAGCGCCTCTTGGCGGCGAGCTTGCGGTCCGCCTCGGTGAGGTGGCGCTTGCGGACTCGAACCGATACAGGCGTGACCTCCACTAGCTCATCGGATGCGATCCACTCGATGGCGGTCTCGAGGGTATGCCGGCGATGGGGTCTCAGCTTGATCGCCTCATCGGCGTTGACAGTGCGGATGTTGGTCAGCTGCTTGGGTCTGGTGGGGTTGGCGGGCAGTTCCTCCGGACGGGAGCTCTCGCCGATGATCATTCCTTCGTAGACGTCCTCACCGGACCCGACAAAGAGCTCTCCTCGCTTCTGGAGGTTGTCGAGGGAGTAGGCGGTGGTAGAACCCAATCTGTCCGCGATCATCGCCCCGCCCTGCCGATGAGGCAGATCACCCGCCCACGGCATCCACCCGTCGTGGTGTTGATGAATCAAGGCAGTGCCGCGCGTGGCGGTCATGAGCAGCGAACGGAAGCCGAGCAAACCTCTGGCCGGGGCGGTCAGGGTGATGATGGTTCGACCGCGGTCGCCCGGTCTGAGGTCGAGCACGCTGCCTTTGCGTGGAGCAACGGCCTGGGTGACGGTGCCGACGTGCTCGTCGGGCACGTCCACGACCGCGCGCTCCACCGGCTCGTGGGGTTTGCCGTCGATCTCTCTGAGGATCACCTCTGGCCGGCTCACATGAAGCTCGAAGCCCTCTCGTCTCATCGATTCGATCAAGACGGCCAGCTGCAATTCTCCGCGCCCCGCCACCTCGGTCACTTCGGGTGACGGAGTTGCTCCGATTCTGATGGAGACGTTGCCGAGCACTTCCTTTTCCAGTCGCTCCCTGATCTGGCGGGAGGTCAGAAGCTTCCCGTCCCGCCCGGCCAGAGGAGAGGTGTTGACGCCGAAAGTCATACGCAGCACAGGTTCATCCACGTGAAGCCGGGGGAGGGCCACCGGGTTCTCGGGGTCGGCAAGAGTGTCGCCAATCTCGACCTCCGGGAATCCAGCCAGCACGAACAAGTCTCCTGCCGTGCGCTCGTCCACATCAACCCGTCGAAGGCCCTCGAAGCCCATCAGTTGCGTGAGCTTTCGCTTGAGGGGTGGTTCGTCGAGGTCGGCGTGACAAAGGGCAACTTGGACGCCCGACCGCAGGGTTCCCTCCACTACTCGGCCGATCGCCAGACGACCCAGGTAATCCGAGGCATCGAGATTGGTGACCAGGGCCTGCAGTGGGGCGGAGCTGTCTCCCGAAGGAGGCGGGATGTGCTCGACGATGGCATCGAGCAGGGCTGAAAGGTCGTCACCGTCTCCCGGAATCCCTACGCCTTTCATAGACCTACCCGCCCGAGCGATCGTGGAGATGATCGGAAATTCGATGTGCTTGTCCGAAGCATTCAGGTCGAAGAACAACTGGTAGATCTCGTCGATGACTTCTTTAGGGCGAGCGTCCGGTCGATCGACTTTGTTGAGGACCAGAACTGCCGGCAGGTGCAGATCTAGTGCCTTGGAAAGAACGTACCGGGTCTGGGGCAATGGGCCTTCCGCGGCGTCGACCAGGAGAAGGACTCCGTCGACCATTGCCAGCGCTCGCTCGACTTCGCCACCGAAGTCGGCATGTCCGGGAGTGTCGACCAGGTTGATGCGCGTGCCTTTCCACATGACCGAGGCAGCCTTGGCGAGAATCGTGATTCCTCGTTCCCGCTCCTGGTCGGACGAGTCCATAACTCTTTCGATCCGAGTTTCGTGCGACGCGAACACACCGGTCGCGCCAAGCATCGCATCGACCAAGGTTGTCTTGCCGTGGTCGACGTGCGCGACCAACGCCAGATTTCGAAAAGGGGAACCCGTCATGGGTGCTCTAATGGTACTCCGCCCCGGCGGGACCTTTTGTGGTCTGGTCGGTTTGGCCGGGCCTCAGTTGGGGTACCTGTCGTCGTAGCAATAGAGGAGGAACTCTGTGTCCACTGCCATAATCATCATCGTCCTCGCGTTGATTTTGGGTGGCGTCGGTCTCGCCGTCGAAGCACTGCGCTGGGTGCTGATCATCGCGGTGATCCTGTTCGTGGTCGGAGCAGTCACCGGACGCCGGGGACGAGTCGGGTAAACCAGTCAACAGCCAGCAAGTCAACGATCCTCCGTCGCTTAGACGGGGGATCGTTCCTATTGGCCGGCGATAGCGATGATCTCCCCGTCGGCGGTTGTCGCCACAACGGCCCCTGGTACTACGACCAGTTCTCCCCGAATGGCCGATTCGGCGTTGAACTGCCACAACACGATGCCGCTTTCGGCGTCGACCGCATGAACCATCCCGTCCTGGCTACCGACGTACAAGACCCCGTCGGCCAACACTGGGGGCGTGGTGATGATGTCGGCTGCCCCGAACGGTCCGCCGTCCCACGGGGACGGTGTGCTACCCGCGGCGTCGAGCCAGAGTGTCCCGTCCAACAACATCGCCAGCAATAAACGATCTTCGAGGACATACATTGTGTCGGGCGTCGCCAGCAGCCCAAGGCGCACTGCCAGGGAGCTCGGATAGAAAGCCGAATAGCCTGCCGGGGCGCCCCCGCAAGCGCCGGCGGCGAAAGCGTGGATTCCAGAGGGGTTTTCGAGTCCGACGAACACCGCGCCTTCCGTGATCGATGGATAGATGTTGACGGTCCCGTTCAGATCGATCGGACGGGGGCACAAAGGCTCCCCGCTAGCGGCATCAACTGCATGAAGGCTCCCTTCGCGGCTCGTGACGTACACGACTCCTTCGAAGAAAGCTGGTGCCGTGTTGAACGAGGGAGCTTCTTCGAGGTCAGTGGCTGCGGCCTCAGCGGCTGGATAACGCCACAGGAGATCTCCGCTCTGCAAGTCGATTGCATAAATGTGGCCATCGGTAGTGGCAACGAATACGGATTGCTCGATGATCAGGGCCGGGGCCCTCACGGTGGAGTTGGTCGGATAGTCCCACACGCCTGTCCCGGTCCGGACGGCGCTGAAGGCATGAACCACCCCATCATTGGTCGGGAAGACCATCAGAGGGTCGACGGTTTCGCTGCCGGCCGGTTGGCCTATCGTCGGAGTGGCGGTTATGGGGTTGTCAGCCTGGATCACCAGGTTGAGGCGGCCACCGGTCAGTTCGTATCCATACAGCTTGTTCTCGTCGGTAACCACGTAGACCCACCTGCCATAGGACACCGGAGACGTGGTGGGGACGAAGGACCCGCCGGGCCGTAGACGCCAGTAATAGCCTTCGACCTCGCGGAAACCTCCCGACGCCACTCCCGATCGACCCGCATCACCTCTGAATGCGTAGGTTCCGGTGAGCCCGGTATCCGGGGCTGCGATCACCCTTGCCTCGATCGGCGGCACAGTGGTCGTCGTCCGGGGTGCAGCCGTGGTCGGCGCCGCCGCCACCGGGTCGGGGGCAGTCAGGTTGACGACCAGAAAGGCCGCTCCGGTGGCGATGACCCCCACCGCGACGGCGGCCGCCAACCAGGCAAGGGGGCTGCGGCGTCGAGGCCGTCGACGATGTACGAGGCCGGCGGTCCGCCGCTGGGCGGGGCTGAGGATCGTGTCGCCGGAAAGGCCCGCGGTCTGGAGCGCCTGCGCGATCTTTTCGCGTAGCAGCGTCTCCTCTTCGTCGGTGACCTCGGTGGCCGCCGCCAAGGCAGCTTCGGGTTCGGGTCCAGCCAGAAACGCCGGGTACCAATCGGGGGGACAGTGGTCCGTCAACCCACGGGCTGCCGACAGGACGGGTGTGGCAAGTGGGTTTCGCCAGAGGTTTCCGGCTCGTACGGCCTTGGCCGCTTGCACCGGGTTGCCGATCTGAAGTGCCAGGGCAGCAGCCTCAGCTGCCACCTCGGGGTCTTTGTCGCGGGCGGCCCGGGCTGTCATCAGATCGACCGCCGCTCCGAGCCAACGGCTCTGGAGGAAGAGGTCGGTGATGTCTTCGGCCGCCCGCCGATTCCAAACGTCGCTCAGCTCCAGTTGAAGTTCTTCGATGCGCAGCCGCCAGCGAATGCCATCGGCGCCGACCGGGGTGGCCGCCAAAGCAGCCTCGGCCTGGCTTCGAGCCTCATCCAACGAGCCCAGCCCATACATAGCCCGCGCCACTAGATATCGGCAGACGTTCTCCCAAGCCGGAAGGTTGGCGAGGGCCAGGTCCAGCGCCGCTTCGGCGCCTTCACGCGCTTGCTCCCAGTTCTCGAAGAGCAGGCCTCCTTCGGCCCGGGCCAGGTGAGCGATGAACTTCGGTGCCATCGCTCCGGCCGACGACGCCATCTCGTGGGCGCGGTTGATGGCGGCCAGCGCTAGATCCGGGCGGCCGATTCCGAACAGGGTCCGGGCCCAATACGCCTCCTTGTCAGCCTGGGACGCTTGACCTTCGAGAGACTGTGCTTCTTCCCGCAGGTGGGCGAATCCAGCTTCGGCGGCCCGCATCTGTCCTTGATCAAGATCGACCCAGGCCTGGTTGAGGCGGCCGTAGAACCTCTGCGGTCGGGAGCCATGACTCAGGAGAAGCGAATTGCCTTTTCCAAGGGCAGCCTCGGCTTCGCTCGCGAAGCCAAGCCGGCTGAGTTCGCGACCGTGAAAGGTCAGGAGGGATCCCAATTTCGCCAAACTGTTTTCTTTGAGCGCAGCGAGTTCAGCCAGCGCCACCCACCGTTCCGCTTCCTGGGGATGCTGGAGGTCGTCGGCCACCGACGCCGCGAATCCAAGGGCATCGACCAGTTCTTCACCTTGCAGCTTGGTGAGGGCTGTTTCGATCGAGCCTCGAGCGGCCTGCGACTCACCCTTTGCTCGGTAGAGACGGGCGAGATGGAGACGGACCCGGCCCTCTAACTCGCCGCCGTCGAGCTTGGCTTCGGTCAAGGCTTGATCGGCAAGTTCAAGGAGGTCCAACCGCTCCATATCGGCGAGCTTGGCTGATGGATCTGTGGCGGCTTCAGCCAGCATTCGCCAGGCTTCGGCGAATCGGCCAGCTACGACCAGCAGGCGCCCTATGTCGCCGCGGTCGCCACCCTCGACCATCATCGCATCTGCGAGGTGTCCTGCCATATAGGCCGCAATTGCCGGGCTCAGCGGCTCGCTCGCGTCGCTTAGGTAGCTGTAGCCACTGGCAGACTCCCTGAGCTTCCCGTCGGCTACCAATCGGGCACCGACAGCCATGATCTCCTCGGGAGTGCTTTCGAGGGCAACAGCCGCAGTCCCCACTTGGACGGGGATGCCTGCTGCCCGTACGAGGGAAAGGAGATCGGGGCCGGCCTCGCGAGTCTCCATTGTTGAAATATACGTCTTCAAGCTGCACCTCGCTCAAATGTCGGGTCTGGTTGAGGATGCAGGAGGCCGCTCAAAAATACCTCGGAATTCGGTCCAAGCCCTTTCCGGGTCAGCGCGGGGTCCCCGGACCGGGGACGAAGTGCGCCCCGTGGCCGGGAACGATGAGACCTGCCACTTCCAGCACCCGTGCCCGCCCTCGATGGAGTCCCGCCGGGTCGGTGCAATAGGGGTCCTCACGAGGGCCGGTGCTGCGAAACCAGAGGTGGGTGAATGCCACCAGGCCCTGATCGGTGCCGATCAGGGTGGTGATGTCCTGAGGGGTATGACCCGGGGTTTCCCACAGCAGGACGGACGGCGAAACGAGGAAGCCCTCGGCGGGCCGGCTGTCCCAATCTTCGTAGTGGTACACCGCCCAGTGATCGTGGACGCGGGCGTCGGGGAACATCCCTACGTTGATGGTGTGATCGGGATGATGGTGACTGATGACGACGTCGGTGATCTGGGCCGGTTCGAACCCGAGTTCGAGCAAAGGACCGGAAATGGCCGATTGCGAAGGGGCCATGCCCGGATCGACAACGATCAGCTGATCGTGATCGACGATGAGGCTGACGGAGGATCGAACCCCGGGCCTTCCCGAACCGACCTGGAGGACGTGCCAGGTGGCGTTCATCTCGGGGGTCTTCTCAGCCGCTGCACCCATGTTCACGTCGCCACCACGATCCAGCCGTAGGGGAGACGCCGACGTGCAATGAGTTGATTCATTCGACCAGCATTCTGGCGAGTTCGGCGGGCCGGGACAACCACGGTGAGTGGCCACAGGCCATCTCCAGGGCGTCCACTCCGAGACGTTCCCTGGATACCTGCCGTCCCCAGGACGGGTTGATGACCCGATCCTCGGTGCACACCACCGACACGACTTCATCGGCTCGCCATTCTTTGAAGTCGGCGACTTCGTTCCACATGCTCTCCTGGAACCGGAGTCTGGCGATGGCGAGTTGGGCGGCGTCAGGCTCACTGTCGTGGAACAGGACTCGCATCGCCCCGACCCGGGTGAATCGGAAGCGCCGAGCCTCGTCGAATTCGAGGTCGTCCTGACCCAGGTGGCCGTCTCGTTCGGCATCCACCGCGGCAAGGTCGGCGAGACTCATTCCCGGCGATCCGATGACTCCGGCCACGAACGCCAACCGTCGGGTCTTGACGCGCCCTGCCACGACTGCCGCAGTTAGAGCACCCAGAGAATGGCCCACGACGATCAGGTCATCCAACACGGGAGGCAGCGAAGCTATGGCGGCATCGGCGTATTCGTTTAACCCTGACTGCGGGTCGTCGCTGGGAAGATCGACTGCGATCGGCCTGTGACCCGATCCGGACAGATGCGACGCCACTGCGTCCCAACACCAGGCACCATGACAGGCTCCGTGGATCAATAGGACGTCGGACATCAACGCTCCAGGTGGATCCCAGCTTGGAGCAGCGATGCCTCATACGCCTGGAGGTATCCCTCGGGACCGCGCACCTCCATGGTCGCTCTGCCTTCGGGTTCAAGCGTCAGAGTGCGCTCCACATCAGGATTGAACCGTTGCCGTGTCTCCAGGTACTTATCCCAGATGCCTGCTAATTCGTTGTCCCAGGTCATGGACACGAGAATCCCGCCGGGCACGGATCGGGCGCTAGCGACTTTGGCCATGACGATCTCGCCAATCTCGTCGGCTGCGATCAACTCGCCGTCATCATGGCCACCAACCTGTTTGAGAAACGGGAAGTCCACTGGATCGATGGTGAGTCTTGCCAGAGGTTTCAACTCGGAGGTCGCGGCCCACTCGTTGGAGGCAGGCCCACCTGGATATAAGGGGATCGGTTCGAAATCGGCTCGTGAGAGAAGGTACAGCGTCCCGGTTCTCCAGATGTTGGCACCAACGAGATCCTTGTGAACTGTGAAGCGATAAAGATCGACAGGATTGCCCGACCGATCTGGCCAGGACATGGCGCCATTGCGGGTCGAGCCCTTCAACTTGGAGCGGTCGATGACGGCGAACCACATCGCCCACAGCCCGAAGGGGGTCCCGTACACAGCCGCCCTGTTCCCTGTCCCACCCATATCCATGATCTCGACCGAGCTCCGCCTGGGGAGAAATGAATCGATGTCGGCCCGAGGCGATCCATGGAAGATGAACTGGCCCTGCCTCGAAAGCCACTCGACGAAGCGCCACTTCGGCCAGCGATGCCGCCACTCGAGGGTGCGGCCGTCCCGATTCTCGAGGATCAGATCAGTTAGATCTCGATACAGATCCTCCTCGCCCGCTTCCCAGTCGAGCCCTTCAAGTCGGAGACCCCGTCCCGACGTGCTCGTCGTTGTGTCGTCGGCTCTGACGAAGTCGATGGTTCCGCCAACTCGACCTCCCGGGGCGGGGTCGCCTTCGTCGAAGTCAACAGTGGCGCCCCGCAGTTGGCTGCCCACGACGACGTAGGAGTTGCCGGAACCGACCAGCCCGGCCGCCAATTCCTCCGGAACGCCTTCCAGTCGGATCAGGACCTCGCCGTCGACAATGGAAACCAGCATCGGCTCGAGGCCGAGCAAGTAGGTGCCGACCAGGCGCTGGAAACCGCTCATGCTGCCGGCAGCTGGAGTGACCGTTTGCCGGCGGCACGTTCCAGGTGGTCGAGAAAGGCGACCACCGCCAGGCGGTCCTGGGCTGCCGGACGGGTCACGGCGATCACCTGACGGGTCGGGCCTGACAGTGGAAGCAGGCGAACCTCTGGAGGTAGACGGGTCAGAGCCAATGCCGGGAGGATCGCGCAGGCATTGACCGACGCCACTAGCTGGAGGGTGACTTCGAAATCGTCGATCTCATAGTGCACGCGGGGCTCGAATCCGGCCGATCGGCAGATGGCCCGCACCGCTCTGCCGCACTCACTTGTCTCGAGCGGCGCCGCCACCCAGCGGTGTCCGCTGGCATCGGCAAGTTTGCGAATGCTGGATTTGGCCGGAACTGCCAGATAGAGCGGCTCGTCGAGGATCTTGCGTTTGTTCAGACCCTGGTGCCGGCTGTGAGGCACGTGCTTGTAGCGCTGATCGACGGCAACATCGAGGGCGCCGAGGCGCAGTTCGCGGGCGGCGTCATCGTGGCCCAACTCGACCAGGTGCAGGACGACCCCCGGATGTTCGACGGCCAGGCTCTGGAAGGTGTCGGGTATGAGGGCCGCCATCACACTGGGCAGGGCGCCAACCATGACCTTGCCGGCTACCTCGCCCGTTGCCTCGGAGACGGCGGTTGTGGCCCGTTCGACCGCATCGAAGACGGCAGGAGCGTGATCGACCAGAACTCGACCCGCCGGGGTCAGAGCGACGTTGCGACCCTGCCGCTCGAGCAGGGGAGTCCCGATCTCCTCTTCGAGGATCGAAAGCTGCTGGGAGACAGCCGACGGGGTATAGGCCAGGGCCTCGGCGGCGGCCGTGATAGTGCCCCGTTCGGCCACCTCTCTGAGAAAGCGAAGTCGTTTCAGGTCAAGCATGATCGTGAAGTATACATGAAGTGTCGAATAAGTATTATTCGCTAGACGTTAATGATCCCTGACGGTAGAAATAGATGAATTGGCGGTAGAACTACATGAAACCGCCGGAAGGATCACACCGTGGAACTGATAATCGCACTCTCGCTGCTAATCCTGCTCAGTCTTAGCGGTGCCCTGGCCGGCGCCGACAGCCGGGACGGATCCGACTGGCGCAGCCACTGATCATGAACAGCTACCTGTTGGAGTTGCTCGCCAGGGACCGGGCCGAATCCTGGTGGTGCCAGGCGCAAAGCGCTAGACGTTGGAAGAATTCGAGATCTCCGGCATCGACGCCTGTTTGGCGGTCCCGCGGTTCCCGTCTCTTAGTCAACCGCGCTCGCGAGGCGACGTCCCTCGTCGACTGCCGGTAGGTCCGGTTCGGGTTCGGCTTCCGACGAATCCAGGGCTTGGCGGAGCAGCTCGGCAAGATGCGTCGAGGTCACAACGAAACCTCGTGGGAGCGTCACCCCAATGTCGGCGATGATCAAGCAGGCCCGTGTCGTGTCGGCCATCTCCGACGACGTCTATGAAGCCGACCGCTAGCGCGCAGCCGCCTTCTTGTAACGGTTGATCGACAGCGGGATGAAGATCACAAGGATCAGGGCGATCCAGATGATCGAAGCAAGCTGAGGGTTCTGGATGGGCCAGGCGTCCGCGACCGGAGCCCCTTCGATCGTGTTGCCGAAGAGTTCTCTAACCGCCTGAGTCAGGGCCGAGACCGGATTCCAGTTGGCGAAAACCCTCAGCGCGGTCGGGAAGTTGTCGCTGGGCACAAAGGTATTGGCAATGAAGGTCAAAGGGAAGATCAAGATGAACGAGGCGTTGTTCACCACCTCAACGCTCTTCACCGACAAGCCCACCGTCGCCATGATCCAGGAGAATGCGTAAGCGAAGCCGAGAAGCAGTGCAAAGCCGAACACAGCTTCGAGGAACGAGGAGCGGATTCGCCAACCGACGAGAAGGCCGGTTCCGGCCATGATCGCAACGACCAAGGTGTTGTTAAGAAGGTCGCTGGTGGTTCTGCCTAAAAGGACGGCCGATGATGAGATGGGGAGCGACCGGAATCGCTCGATGATCCCTTTCTTGATGTCGTCAGCTAACCCGGAGCCGGTGATGGTCGCTCCAAAGATGACGGTCTGGACGAAGATGCCGCCGATCAGGTACTCCCGATAGGAGATCCCCGGCAACTCGATCGCGCTTCCAAAGATGTAGGCGAACAGCAGCACGAACATGATCGGCTGGATCGTTGAGAAGACCAGAAGGTCGGGCAACCGTCCGATCTTCAGCAGGTTCCGCTTGGTCATGACGGCCCCATCCGATAGTGCCTGGCTAAGACTGCTCACGAGCGGGATCCCTTCTCAGTCTTGGCCTTCTTTGGCTTCGTGGGTTCTGGTTCGACTCCGTCCTCGGCGGCATGACCCGTGAGGGTGAGGAACACATCGTCGAGCGTTGGCCGGCGGAGCCCGAACTCGAAGGGAACAATGCCGAGTTCGTCAAAGGCGCGAACCGCTTCGAACAGCGCGGTGCCGCCATCGCTCACCGGAACAATCAGATGCCGGGCATGATGGTCGATGTCGACGTTGCCCATGCCGATCCGGGCTAGAACCCGGGCAGCTTTTTCAATGTCGGCCGGCGTCTTGACCACGAGCTCGAGGCGCTCACCGCCAACCTGACGCTTGAGTTCTTCGGCCGTGCCCTCGGCGATCACATGGCCGTGGTCGATGACCGCGATCTTGTCGGCCAACTGGTCAGCCTCGTCGAGGAAGTGCGTCGTCAGGAGAAGAGTGGCGCCTTCCCGAACGAGTTCCGAGATGACGGTCCAGAGGTCGATCCGGCTGCGGGGATCGAGCCCGGTGGTGGGCTCGTCGAGAAAGATCACCTTTGGTTTGGCAACCAGTGCCCCGGCCAGGTCGAGCCGACGGCGCATGCCACCTGAGTAGGTTTTGACCTGGCGGCCCCCTGCTTCAGTGAGGTCGAACCGCTCGAGGAGTTCACCTGCCCGAGCCCGGCTGGCGGGCTTTCCCATGTGATAGAGGCGGCCCACCATGTCGAGGTTTTCGAAGCCTGTGAGGTTCTCGTCGACTGCCGCGTATTGACCGGACAGACCGATCGCCTTGCGTAGCTCTTGAGCTTGGGTGAAAACGTCAAAGCCAGCCACCGTGGCCCGTCCGGCGTCGGCCTTGAGAAGGGTCGTGAGTATGCGGACGGTGGTTGTCTTCCCGGCGCCATTGGGCCCGAGCAGGCCCATGACCGTTCCCTCTGGGACGGACAGGTTCAACCCCTCGACCGCCACCACTTCACCGTATCGCTTGGAGAGCCCTTCGACGACTATTGCATCAGACATGAACGGGGAACCATAACCGCACCGATCGAGTACCCCGATTGAGTTTCACCTTCGGAGCCGTCTAGTTCCGAACCCGTTCACGAGTCGTTTACCTGGTCCGCGGAGCTTGGTCTCGCCGCCGTGGATCCAGTCGATTACTAGTGGGTCGTGGACATATTCTTCATTCGAATTTCGGTAGCGTTTCCCGCTGTGGAACGCAGGTTTCTGATCGCTCGCAACCCTGATCCGGCTTCGACTCTGCCGTTTTTGCTGCGACTCCCGGTTCAGCCGGCCGGGTTGGTGTTGAGGGCCCGGGACACCTGGCCGAGAACGGCCAAGATCTACTGCTATCGAGGGGAGGACCCCTGGTCAGATGAACTCGAGATCGTCCAGGAGGTAGAGGTCAAGAGCTGCACTCGGCGCGGGGTGGCAATTGATCTCATTCTCGATCGAGGGAAGGAGAATCGGAGCCAGTTCATCTTTACCCGACTGAAAGGGGGACGAGAAGCGATCTTCTGGCAGACGGCCCGGACCGCCCAAGAGTCAAGACCCGGCGTACGCCTCCCCGGCCGAAGGGCCTCGTTGCTGGCCGAGCTCGAAATCACGATCGACACCCGGGAGAGGTATCCGTACCAGTTTTCGAAGCAGCAGACCAAGACCAGAAAGGCGGCTATCCCGGTCGGTGACTACGGAGTGGTTCACGATGATCAGGTCGTGGCGCTGGTCGAACGAAAGAGCTTCCAGGATCTGGCCAAGGGGCTATCCGATGGAGGCCTGGCGTTTCAACTCGCCGACCTCGCGACCTATCCCCGGGCGGCGCTCGTCGTTGAGGACAAGTACTCCGCCATCTTCAAGCACAAGTTCGTTCCCGGCGGGACCCTGGCGGACCTGCTGGCCCGGGTCCAGGTCAGGTATCCGTCTGTGCCGATCGTGTTCTGCGAAACCAGGCCGCTGGCCGAAGAGTGGACCTTCCGATTCCTCGGTGCCGCCCTGGCCGGTTTTATCGAGCAACCGGAAGATCCGACGGAGCCCCGGGCCTGGATCGACTAGCCAGATTCATTCCAGCCACTTGGACGGTCGGGTCCGGCGGTCCCGCCAGACGTCATGTTGGCACGACTTGCAATGCAGAGGTGGATTGAAGTCGCTGACCATGCAGCCGCCCAGTTCCACGACGCCTTCTCTCCACCGCTCCAGCAGCGATTCGCTCGGATAGCCGTAGACGATCGGGACCAGGCGTTGCTCACCGCAGTTTGGGCACTTGCTAGACCGGTAGACCCAGGTTCCCACTGGTTTCTTGACCATGGGTCGAACGTATCTTGGCCGTAGCCTGTCGAGAAGACCCCGTTAGCCTCCGTTCACAGCGATGAGTCCAAGCCAGTACACGCCGGCCGAGGGCAAGGCACGGGACGAAATAGACCAAAAGCTCGCAGCCGCCGGTTGGGTTGTGCAGACCCGTCCCAGGATGAACCTCTACGAGGGACCGGGCCAGGCCGTCCGCGAGTTCACCCTCAAGGAGGGCCATGGCCGCGTGGATTATCTCCTCTTCGTCGATCAGAAGCCGGTTGGCACGATCGAAGCCAAACCTGACGGGACCACCCTCATCGAGGTGGAACTTCAGTCTCTGTTGTACACAACCGGGCTTCCCGAACAGTTTTCGAGTCCGTTCGAACGGTTGCCCTTCGCTTTCGAGTCCACCGGCAAGGAAACCCGTTTTACCAACGGACTCGATCCCGAACCTCGATCGAGGCGGGTGTTTTCGTTCCCGCGGCCGGAAACGTTGAAGGGTTGGACCGTCCTCCCCGACGACTCCGAGCCACCGACAACCCTCTGGCGACTGAAGGACATGCCGCCTCTTATCGCCGACAGTCTCTGGCGGAATCAGGAGCGGGCAGTCCGCAACCTCGAGATCTCCTTGGCCGAGGGCAGGCGTCGGGCCCTGATTCAGATGGCGACCGGATCGGGGAAGACTTTCACTGCCGCCAACATTTCCTACCGGCTGATCAAGCACGCTCGGTTCAACCGGATCCTGTTCCTGGTGGATCGAGCCGATCTTGGGAGACAGACCAAGGCGGAGTTCGACAACTTCTCCACCCCCGACGATGGCCGTAAGTTCTCCGAGCTTTACAACGTCCAACATCTCACCCACAACAAGGCCGATCACGTATCGCGAGTGACCATCTCGACCATCCAGCGGATCTATTCGATCCTGCGGGACGAGGCTGAGATGGACCCGACCCTCGATGAGATGACCGGGATGGAGGTCGAGCCGACCCGCCCGGTGGAGGTGTCATACAACCCGAGCCTCCCACCGGAGTTCTTCGACCTGATCATCGTCGACGAATGCCACCGTTCGATCTACGGGGTGTGGCGGCAGGTCCTGGAGTATTTCGACGCCACCATCGTCGGCCTCACCGCCACTCCCTCGAAGCAGACCTTCGGCTTCTTCGACGGAAACCTGGTGATGGAGTATCCGCGGGAACTGGCAGTGGCGGATGGGGTGAATGTCGACTTCTTCATATATCGGATCCGCACCGAGATCACCGAGCAGGGTTCGACCATCGACGCCGGCCTCGTGAGCGGGTTTCGCGATCGTGAGACCCGACAATTGCGATGGGAGAAACTCGACGAGGATGTCGCCTATCAGGCAACCGATCTCGATCGCAAGGTGGTTTCCAAGGACCAGATCCGGACCGTGATCCGGACTTTCAAGGAGAAGCTCGCCACCGAAATCTTCCCCGGGCGGACCCAGGTGCCGAAGACTCTGATCTTCGCCAAAGACGATTCCCATGCCGACGACATCGTCCAGATCGTTCGTGACGAGTTCGGTAAGGGCAACGAGTTCGCGGTGAAGATCACCTACCGGACCGACAAGCCCGAGGACATGCTGTCCAACTTCCGCAACAGCTACGACCCGCGGATCGTGGTCACGGTCGACATGATCGCGACTGGGACTGACGTCAAACCGATAGAGATCCTGCTCTTCATGCGTTCGGTCAGATCCCGGATCTACTTCGAGCAGATGATCGGCCGCGGCTCTCGTGTCATCAACCGCACCGATCTGGAATCGGTGACCCCTGACGCTCAGTCGAAGACTCACTTTGTGATCGTCGACGCCGTCGGGGTCACCGAGACCGAGTTGATGGACTCCCGGCCTTTGGAGCGAGCACCGACCATTCCGTTGACGAAGCTGTTTCAGAACGTTTCGGCGGGAGTGGCGTCGGTCGACGACGTGTCGTCGTTGGCGGGCCGTCTGGCCCGGTTGAACCGGCAGATCACGGTGGGGGACAGGTCACGTTTGGAGGAGGTCCTGGGCCAAAGCCTGCAATCGCTGACCTCGTCCTTGGTTGAGGCCACTGATCCCGATGTTGCGCTGTCGCGGGCTTCCGTTGCTGGTGTCGAGCCCGATGAGAAGCAGATCGAGCAGGTGCGGCGGGAGATGTTGAAGGAAGCAGTGAAGCCGATCGCAGCCAACCCGGCCTTCCGGGAGTTGTGGCTGGACCTGAAACGGTCCTATGAGCAGACGATCGATGAGACGTCGCAGGACCAACTGATCCACGCCGGCGCCGTGACCGAGACCCCCGGTTGGGCCAAGGCCTACACCGAGGGGTTCCGGAAGTTCCTTGAAGAGAACCGCGACGAGATTGATGCTCTGCGTTTCTTCTACTCGGTGCCGTGGAAGGACCGGCCCTCGTTTGTTGAGATCCGTGAGTTGGCGGCGGCGATCGGGCGGACCCCGCAGGCGTGGACGCCGGAGAACCTGTGGAAGGCATTCGAGGCTCTGGATGGGTCGAAGGTGCGCGGGTCAGGACAACGGATGCTGACCGATGTGGTCTCGCTGGTCCGGTATGCGCTGGGGCTGACGGGTGAATTGGTGCCCTACCGGGAGGTTGTCGAGGAGCGCTACGCCGGGTGGATGGCGCAACAGGAACAGGCGGGCCGGGTGTTCACGGCCGAGCAGCGCCTCTGGTTGGGGATGATCAAGGACCACCTGGTGACGTCGCTTGGGATCAGCGCCGCGGACTTCGAGTACACCCCATTCAGCCAGCAGGGCGGGCTTGGCAAGGCCGTGCAGGTGTTCGGTCCGCAACTCAGTGAGCTGCTTGTGGAACTCAACCGGGAGCTGGTGGCGTGAACGAATTACCAGCCGGATGGAAGCGTAAGGCTCTGTCTGATGTGGCTGACATCATCCTTGGTCAGTCACCGCCTGGCACGTCATACAACACCGAAGGTAGGGGCGTGCCGTTCTTCCAAGGCAAAGCGGAGTTTGGCGACCTCTACCCCGAGATTCGAAAGTGGACCACTGCGCCAAAGAAGCTCGCCAAAGCGGGTGATGTGCTGATCTCCGTGCGTGCTCCGGTGGGTCCAACGAACGTCGCACAAGTTGATTGCGCAGTCGGTCGCGGACTTGCAGCGTTGCGAGTTCGAAACGGCATGCCCACCAAATACCTTCTGTACGCCGTACGGGTATCGAGCTTGGCATTGGCCTCCAAGGCAACTGGGACGACATTTTCGGCGATCAGCGGAGACCAGCTGAAGGCCCACTTCGTGGCTGTTGCGCCAGTCGACGAACAGCAACGGATCGTCGAGGCGATCGAGGAGCAGTTCTCCCGACTAGACGCCGGCATCGAATCGCTCCAACGCGCCAAACGCAATCTGGCGAGCCTCAGAGCGTCGATCCTGAACACCGCTGCGAATGGATCGTGGGAAGCCGTACCTATCGGTGATCTCGCCGCCTTGGAGCCCCGGTCCATAACCGACGGCCCGTTCGGGTCGAACCTAAAGACCGCGCATTACACCGACGAAGGCCCCCGCGTGGTCCGTCTCCAAAACATCGGCGACGGGCGGTTCGTGGATGATCGAGCCCACATCTCTGAGGAACATTTCGCCAGCTTGCAGAACCACTCGGTTGAAGCCGGCGATGTTCTGATTGCATCACTCGGGAAAGACCTTCCTCGGTCCTGCATTGCTCCCGATTGGCTTGGACGAGCAATCGTCAAGGCGGACTGCATCCGCTTTCGGCCCGGCCCAAGAGTCGAGGGTAGGTTCGTCAGTCACATGCTCAATTCTCGGACGATCCGGCATACGGTGGCCGAAATCATTCATGGAGTAGGTCGACCTCGACTAAACCTCCGCGAGATCAAGGCAATCAGAATCCCGGTGCCAACGGTTGACGTTCAGCACCGCATCGTCGCTGAAGTCGACCGTCAGTTCTCGATCATCGATGCAATGGCCAAGACCATTGATGCCGGACTTCAGCGCGCCGGCACTCTCCGCCAATCGATTCTCAGCCAAGCGTTCTCCGGCCGGCTGACTGGTGCTGCCTAGGGTTCCCGCGCCTGTTCAAGGTTTCGCCGGTCAGGCCGAAGGAATCCCAACCAGGGAGACCAATGACTGATCCGGATTCGTACATGCTTGCCGCGGCCCGTTCCGCCGCGAAAACCGAGCTACTCAAGGGTTTCCTGTGGCTTCTTGGCGGGGGCCTGGTGTCAGGTATCACCTACTTAGCCGCCGATCCGGGCGGTACCTACGTCGTGTTCTGGGGCGCCCTCGCCTACGGAGCCTTTCGGTTTCTCAGAGCTCTCTACTTTTGGGCCAACCCGTCCGCTCTCATCCGCAAGGCCTAGAGCCCTAGCCACTCCGACCTACCAGGGAATCCAGATTGGATCTAGCGTCCTCCACGAGACGCTTGCCAAGATCTTGTGAAGGGCGATGCGGTCGAGTTCCTGCTGATCCAAGTGATCGATCAGGGTGGCAGACCGCTGGTGGTGTAGGTGTGGCCGAGGCGGCTGGTCCAGAGGTGGTCGCCGTTGGGTGAGGCCTGGTGGGTCCAACCGGAGTGGTGTCGGATGTTGTGGTGGTGACGACACAGCGGTGCCAGGTTTCTCACTTTGGTGGGTCCACCATGGGCCCATGGTTGGCGATGGTCGAGGTCACATTCCACTGCCGGCATCCGACAACCCGGAAACACACAGGTCCGGTTCCGGGCTTCGACTTGGCGACGTTGCCGGGCAGTGGGCCGCCGTCTGGTGAGCCCGTTGTCGACGACCAATCCGGTGTCGGGATGGGTCAAGGTCCACCGCCATTCCGCTTGTGGCTGGTTTTCTGCCACTTGGCGCGCGATATCGGCAATGACGGGTCCGTAGCCGGCTAGCTCTCCCGGATCGTCACTGAGCCGGGCCAGGGTGGTGAGGTCGACGTGGATATCGACCGTCCCCCGCCGACCGCCGCTGCGGGCGAGGTGTTTGCCGTCGAGTAGGTCTAGGAAGACGTCGGCTCGGATCTGGTCCAAAGTCCGGGTCTCATCTGAAGTTTTCAGGGATTGGGCGATGTCGGTGATCCGTCGCATCGCCGCTTGCGCCCGATCCGGTGGCAGATCCAACCCGAAGAGGTGGGCGGTGCCATTCACGGTCGGTTCTGTCTCCAAGCGCCGTTCCTCGAGCGCTTCCCGGAAGCGAACAGCGGCGTCGTCGGGATCGGCCTGGACACAAACCTTTCGGATCAGAGCGCCCAGCTGGCCGGTGGTAAGCCGAGTGGCAGCTTCGAGGATCCGATCGACCACTTCCCGGGTGGCTGTCTCTGAGAGGTGGGCGGTTCCGTGGACGATGACCCGGGCTCGACGCAGATCGATCCGACCCGCCGCCAGCGCCTCCCACACCTCCGGGAGCCGCTCCTTCAGATCGATAGCCAGGGCCAGGTCGGAGTCGGCTGCCCGGCGGGTCAGGTGCAACGCCGCTCCAATCTCAGCCGCCGCCGAGTCGTGAGCGACCTCTGGATCGACATCGATCTGATTCATCAGATCGGAGATAGAGGCCACGTCCTCCAACACCCGCGCCTGGAAGTGGGAAGCCAACCGCTGATGGGCCTGCATCACCCTGATCCGGTCAAAGCCCGAAAGGCTCTCGTCAGTCAAAGTGGAGAGGAAAGCGGCCAACACCGGGCTCGGTTCCATCTGGTCCAACTCTGCCGGTAACACCTGACCCCTTTCCCAAATCGAACGTCGGTTCGATTATCCTACAGGCCACCACCGACAGAAAACACCCCTCTGAACCCCGATCGGACAAGAATTCTCCAAGAGATCGACCGCAGAGGGAGCGGGTCACTTCGACAACGTATCCTCAGAGCGTGGCGGGTTCCAGATCATCGTGAGTGACCCCCGGACCCTCGTTCGCAAGCTCTGGTCGTACTGCGATGTCCTCCGTGACGATGGGCTCTCCTATGGCGACTACGTCGAGCAGCTCACCTATCTCCTCTTCCTCAAGATGGCCGATGAGCAGACCAAGCCACCGTTTAGCCGGGAACCGATCATCCCGGCCGGACTGGATTGGCCATCACTCAAGTCAAAAGATGGCGACGAGCTCGAGGTCCACTATCGCCACCTCCTGACGGAACTCGGCAAAGAGGTGGGGATGCTGGGGGTGATCTTCCGAAAAGCCCAAAATCGGATCCAGGATCCGGCCAAGTTGCGACGACTGATCGTCGACCTGATGGATCAGGAAGACTGGATGATCCTCGACGCCGACGTCAAGGGCGATCTCTATGAGGGGTTGCTGGAGAAGAACGCCGCCGACCTGAAGTCGGGGGCGGGCCAGTACTTCACACCGCGCGCGCTGATCAAAGCCATTGTCGAAGTTATGCGGCCTGGTCCTGGCGACACGATCAATGATCCGGCCTGCGGTACCGGTGGGTTCCTGATCGCTGCTCATGAGCGGATCTCGGACCTCGACCTCGACCCCGACCAGAAGAAGCACCTGCGCGAGGGTGCGGTCAGCGGCAACGAGATTGTCGACAACACCGCGCGCCTGGCGGTGATGAACATGCTCCTCCACGGAATCGGACGGCCCAATGGTGAGAGTCCGATCAAGGTTCAGGACTCCTTGGCGACTTCGCCCGATGAGCACTATTCGATGGTCCTGACAAATCCGCCCTTTGGGAAGAAGTCTTCGATCACGATCGTCATCGATGGTGAGGCGAGCAGAGAGTCCCTGCAGGTGGTGCGGGACGACTTCTGGGCGACCACCTCGAACAAGCAGCTCAATTTCGTCCAGCACGTGAGGACCCTCCTGCTAACCAACGGTCGAGCGGCGGTGGTGGTGCCCGACAACGTGCTGTTCGAGGGTGGGGCGGGCGAGACGGTGCGGCGCAAGCTCCTCCAGGAATGCGACGTTCACACCCTTCTGCGTCTCCCGACCGGCGTCTTCTACGCCCAGGGGGTAAAGGCCAACGTGCTCTTCTTCGACCGGAAGCCGGGTCGCGAGCAGCCGTGGACGCAGGACCTCTGGATCTACGACCTTCGGACCAACCAGCATTTCACCCTCAAGCAGAATCCGCTGAGCTACGAGGCACTCAAGGACTTCATCAATTGCTACAACTCCGACAACCGACACGAGCGGGTCGCGTCGGATCAGTTCCGGAGGTTCACCCTCGCCGAGTTGTTAGCCAGGGACAAAGCCAGCCTCGACATTTTCTGGCTTCGTGATGAGTCTTTGGAGGACGCTGACAACCTGCCCGAGCCGGCCGTCATCGCCGCCGAGATCGCCGAAGACCTGGAAGCCGCCCTCGCCCAATTCGCCGAGATCGCGGCGACGCTCTCTTTGGAACCCGAAGAAAAGTGATTGCCAGGATGGGTCCAACGGCCCCTCCATTGGTTTATAAGGTTGTCGAACGGGTCCTACCCTTCGAGCGGGGCCGGGAAGATGTTTCCCGCTGAGCCTTTCCTTGGACGTTTGGGTTCATGGGTGATCCGGCCCCACACTCTTTGCAACCGTCACTCCGCACTCGCCGACAAAAGGACAGTGGGTCAGTTGGCCTGGGGACACGACATGACCCTCCAAGGCGTGAGTTGTCCGATCCCTCGGCGAAGTGATCCGGCGTCACCCCGCTTCGCCGGAAATTTGGCGCTCCGGTTCCGGACCAGACGAAACCTGGCGTCACACTCCCGGTTCCCGGGACTGCCAGACCGAATTACGTATTCAGCGGGAGCGCCCCGCCAAATATACGAGGGGAACCGCTGACGCGTTCTTCCCTTCTTCGCTGATTCTTGGCTGCTTGTGACCCCATGGATCTAGCCCAACCCGATCCACAACCGACGAGAGATTCCAGGGCTCTGGTGATAGCCTCCCGTCATGACTGATCGCCCTGCAACCGCCGCGAGGGGACTAATCGCGATCGGCGTGGCGGTGGCCCTCAACCTCGGGCTCTTTCTCGGCTTCGATGCTTTGGGGATCGGGCTTCGGGTTCCGGCGGAGATGGGCAGCACCGAGATGACCGATTTGACCCTGCCTCCCGTGCTGCTCTTCACCTTCATCCCGACAGCGCTAGCAGTTGTGTTGGCCATGATCCTCAACAGGGTGACGGGCAGGGCCCGGACTGTTTTCAGCAGCGTCGTGGTACTTCTGGCGTTTCTCAGCCTGCTCACCCTTCTAACACTCGACAGCGCGACCGTCGATCGGGTATTCCAGGGGACCATGCACCTTGCACCGGCCGCCGCCCTGGTGGCGTTGGTCAGCCCGACCTTGCGTTCCGATTAGAAGACAAACTTGGAACCGAACGCGGTCGAAGCCGTACTGCTGATCATGCACGATCTCATGGAAGAGGGCTTGATCAGGCCGGGCCGAGCCACGCGGAGCCTGGTCCTTCAGCGACTTCATCAGGAGTGGTCGTTCGGTCGCGGAGAGGGAAGGGACGCCTGGGAGGACGCCCTCGCCTCCGGGTTGATCATGGAAGTCGGTCATGGCCGTCGTCCGGCCTTGACCGGTGAGGGCGAAGCCGCGGCAATCAACCTCAGGAACTCTGTCCTGCGAGAGCACGCCAGCTAGGTCCGGGCGTTCTCGTCGGCGGCGGGTCGTAACCTTCCCCCGTGACCCACCACGCGGCCACCGGCCCCCACTCGGCCACCGGCCAACAATCCGCCCGTCTCAAGATCGTTCTTCTGATGCTGGTCGGCTTCATGGCTGTCGAGCTAGTGGCGGGCATCGCCAGCGGATCCCTAGCCCTGATTTCGGACGCCGCCCACATGGGCACCGATGCGCTCGGGGTCGGGATGGCTCTTGCCGCGGTGGTGGCGGCCCGAGGTGGGGCGACCGGGTCGCGCACGTACGGCCTCTATCGCCTCGAGATCCTTGCCGCGCTTGCGAACACCGTGTTGCTTTTCGGGGTAGCCGGCTTCGTGTTGTGGGAAGCAATCCGTCGCTGGAGTGATCCGAGCGAGGTGGCGACGGGACTCATGCTGGCCGTGGCGGTGGTCGGCCTGCTGATCAACCTCGTCGGTTACCGGATGCTCAACGTTCAACACGACTCACTGAACATGACGGGTGCCCGTCTTGAACTTCTGGCCGATCTCCTTGGCTCGATCGGCGTCATCGCCGCCGCCCTGGTCGTTCGTTTCACCGGGTGGCTGCAGGCGGATTCGTTGATCGCCATCGCTCTCGGAATCTTTGTACTGCCGCGGGCGTTCAGACTCGGTCGAGAGTCAGTTCGGATCCTTGTGCAAGAGGCTCCGGCACATCTCGACGTGGAGCGAATCAAGTCGAGCCTCGCCTCGATCCCACGTGTGGTCGACATTCACGACCTTCATGTCTGGACGCTGACGTCAGGCATGGAAGTCGTTTCGGCCCACCTGATGATCGAGAACGACGCCGATCCACACTCTGCCCTCGACTCCGCCCGACATCTACTCCAACAGGACTTCAAGATCGAACACGCCACGCTTCAGGTCGAACCTCAATCCCACATCGGCTGCACGGAGTTGAGTTGGTAGTGCTGTCGCGGCTGGTGGAGCAATGGAGGGGGTATGGCTTTCCCCCGCGCCGGTGGGTGGTGTCAGCGGGTGCCCGCGCCTTTGCCCTCGCCGGCCTCGCCCGCGAGGCACCGGTATTGGCTCTCGTCCCCTCCGAACGCGATGCCGAGGAACTGGTCGAGGATCTAGCTCTCTTCACCAGGACCCACCTCCTCCCGGCCTGGGAGACACTCCCTTTTGAGCATGTGTCCCCCAACGAAGCAACCATGGCCCGACGAGCCGAGGCCCGGATCCTCCTTCGCGATGCCCGACCCGGAACGGTCGTGGTCGCTTCGGTCCGTGCCGCCATGCAGCGGCTGAGCCCTTCACCTCCTGATCCAGTCGTAATCAGGAAGGGCGATGAGGTCTCGCTGACCGATCTCTACCAGCAGTTGTCCGACATGGGATACGAGCGGACCGACCGCGTCGAGGCGCGGGGTGAGTTCGCGGTGCGGGGCGGCATTCTCGACCTCTTCCCGGCGCAGGCTGCTGACGCGATCCGGATCGACCTTTTCGGCGACACGGTTGAAGATCTGCGGCGGTTCTCGGTTTCAAGCCAGCGTTCGACCGATCCCGTCGACGAGGTAGTTGCCTACCCGGCTCGGGAGTTTCGGCCCGACCCCGACGTTCGCGAGCAGGCCCTCGAGCTTGTTCGCAAGGAGCCATGGGCGGCTGCCACATGGGATCGCATGGCGGAGGGACAGATCTTCTCCGGTATGGAGTCGTGGCTTCCCTGGCTGGCCGAGCCCAGATCCCTTCTCGACGAGGTCGCGGCCAGCACCACCGTTGTGCTGGTCGATCCGTCCCGGAGCCGGGATCGTGCCCGTGAATTGATCAAGGAGGAAGAGGAGATGGCCGCCGCCCTGGCCTCGACCTGGGGGAGCGGCGCCCCGGCGGCGGGCGATCATCCCGCCCTCCATCTCGAACTGGAACTGGACCGCGTGCTCGAGATGCCGCCTATCCCGATCTCTCCTGACGATTCCGTTCTCGAGACCACTGGCTTTGAGGCCACGCCCGGCGATCCCTCATCCGTCGCCAAGGCGATCATTCGCTTGCAGAGCCTGGGTACCCACGTCGTAGTGGCAATGGACGGCGCTCCTGCCGCCGATCGGGTGGCCCGCGTTTTGGGCGAAGAAGGAGTGTCGCCGACTGTTATACCGCAGGGGGTTCACCGGGGCTTCGTAGCTCCCGGCCTCAAATTGGCAGTCCTCGGCGAGCAGGAGATCGCCGGTCGGCGCCGGGCGCATCGGAGCACCAGTCGGAGGCGCGGGGATGTCGGCGTCAACTATTCGGACCTCACCACCGGCGACTACGTCGTCCACTTCCGTCATGGGATCGGTCGATTCGAGGGCCTGGTTTCTCGAACCATGGCCGGGGTCGAGCGGGACTACCTGATCGTGGCGTATGCCGGGGAGGATCGCCTGTACGTACCGACCGACCAGTTGGCCGCGGTGAAGAAGTACACAGGTGGTGAAGCACCTCGGGTCTCGCGCATGGGAGGCAAGGACTGGAACGAGACCAAGGAGCGGGTCCGCAAGGCCGTCGCTGCCGTTGCCGAACAAGTGGTCCGCCTCCACCGGGCCCGGGCCCGGGCAGCCGGATACTCCTTCGGTCCGGACACGCCCTGGCAGCGAGAGCTGGAGGCATCGTTCCCCTACGAAGAGACACCGGATCAGTTGGTGACCATCACCGACGTCAAGGCCGACATGGAAGCGGAGCGTCCGATGGACCGCCTCGTGTTCGGTGACGTCGGATTTGGCAAGACCGAGGTGGCGATTCGCGCTGCTTTCAAGGCAGCCATGGTGGGAAAGCAGGTGGCGGTGCTGTGCCCGACCACCCTTCTCGCCCAGCAGCATCACCTGACCTTCACCGATCGATTCGACCCGTACCCGATCAGGGTGGAGGTCTTGAGTCGGTTCCTCACTGCTCGCCAGCAGCGGGCAGTGATCGCAGGACTCGCCACCGGCGAGGTCGACGTCGTCATCGGCACCCATCGCTTGCTGTCCGAGGACGTGAGGTGGAAGAACCTCGGCCTGGTCGTTATCGACGAGGAGCAGCGGTTCGGGGTCGCCGCCAAGGATCAACTCCGCCGGCTCAAGATCGGAGTCGACGTTCTCACCCTCACGGCCACGCCGATCCCGAGGACGCTGGAGTTGGCGCTCACCGGAATCCGCGAGGTCAGCCACATACGCACGGCTCCGGAAGATCGCCATCCGATCCTGACTTATGTCGGGCCGCTCGATGAGCAGGCGGTGTCTGCTGCGATACGGCGGGAACTGTTGCGGGAGGGTCAGGTCTTCTACGTCCACAACCGCGTGGCTTCAATCGACACCGCGGTGGCGAGGCTGCGAAACCTGGTCCCCGACGCCAGGTTCGTCGTCGCCCACGGTCAGCAGTCGGAGGGCCAGCTCGAACAGGTGATGCTCGACTTCTGGAACCGGGAGTACGACGTGATGGTCGCCACCACCATTATCGAGTCGGGTCTCGACCTTCCCCAGGTCAACACCCTTATCGTCGAACGGGCCGACCTGCTGGGACTGGCCCAGCTCTATCAATTGCGGGGGCGAGTCGGGCGAAGCAGCCAGCGGGCCTACGCCTATCTGTTTCATCCCGCTGAGCAGATCTTGAGCGAAGACGCCCATCGACGGCTGGAGGCGATCGGTGAGGCCACGGACCTCGGGTCGGGCTTTCATTTGGCGTTGAAGGACCTCGAGATCAGAGGGGCCGGCTCCATTTTGGGAGAGGTGCAGTCGGGTCATATCTCGGCGGTGGGCTTCGATCTCTACGCAGAATTGGTCGCCGAAGCGGTGTCCAAACTCGAAGGCCACGAGATCGCCCCGCTCGACGTCAAGGAAGTCCGAATCGAGCTTCCGGTCGACGCCCATCTTCCCGATGAGTATGTGCCGGAACAGGGCCTGCGACTCGAGGCCTACCGGCGCCTGGCGACCGCCACCGCCCCGGCGGAAGTCGACGACGTAGCCGCCGAGTGGGCCGACCGCTTCGGACCGCTGCCGCCTGCCGCCACGGCTCTCATCGACATTGCCCGTCTTCGGGTCGAGGCTCTGCGGGTGGGGATCACCGAGATCGTGAACCTCCGCAGCGAAGTGAGACTGGCGCCCGTGGACCTCAGCCAGAGCCAGGAGATCCGCCTGCAGCGTCTCGCCCCGAAGGCGATCCTGCGCCCCTCGGAAGGGGTCCTGTTCATACCCGCCCCAAGCAACCTTGCATCTGGCAGCCTGGCGTCAGGACTCCTAGGTTTCATCAGGGATATGTGGCCGGTCTAGCTACGATTTCCCAACCCAAACCTCGAAGGAAATTCCCTTGTCTAAAACCCTGTTTCGAACTCGGTCAGCCGTGCTGGCTGCCCTGGTCGCTTTCACTGCCGCGTGTGGTGACGGCGCCGGCGGCACCGCAGCCACGGTCAATGGAGTCGACATATCGGTCTCGGAGGTCGAAGCGATGCGCATCTCGGAGGCAGCGACCATCGACAAGATCGCGTTCGCCGAGGACCTCACCAACGCCATCATCAACGTCGCGGTTGTGACCGCTGCCCGGGACGAGTTCTCGATCGAGCCCACGACAGAGGAGATCGCCGTCAAGAAAGAGGAGTTGGCCTCCACCCTCGAAGCCGCCCAGGGCATTTCGATCGAGGACTTTTTCGAAACCCAGGGTTTGCCGATCGAGCGGCTCGACGTGATCGCCAACCAGCAGGTCATCAGAGAGCTCCTCTTCGTCGAGTTCGAGTCGGAGGCTCTCCCCGCCACCGATGCCGACGCCCGTTTGCTCCTCTCGGCCGATCCCAATGGCCGGGTCACCGCATGTGTTCGCCACATCCTGGTGCCCACCGAGCAGGAGGCGATCGACGCCAGGAGCCGCATCGACGGCGGCGAGGCCTTTGCCGACGTTGCCGCGGAGATCGGGACCGACGGAACCGCAGCCTCGGGAGGCGACCTCGGCTGCCAGCCGCTCGGCATGTACGTCGCCGAATTCGCCAATGCGGCCGCCGCGGCCACCATTGGGGCCGTGAGCGATCCTGTCGAGAGCCAGTTCGGCTGGCATCTGATCCTGGTGGAGTCGCGGGAGGAGCCCTCGCTCGAATCCTTGCGGGATGAGATCGACGCCGGCCGCGTCAACCAGCTCATCGACGCCTGGTTGCTGGGCATCGTGACGGATGCGACCGTCGAGGTCGACGACCAGTACGGGGTTTGGGTTACCGAGCCGAACCCGATGGTTCAGGCCCCGAGTAGCTGAGACTTGGGTAGCCGACATTTGGGTACGTGAGACTCCGTTGGGCGATCTCATGATCGTCGGACTCGGTCCGGGTTCGCTGGAAAGGCTCCCGTCGTCGACCCGGGCGATGCTGCTCGACCCGGCCACCACCGTCATCGTCAGGACCCTGCAACATCCCGGCGCCACCGAGCTGGCGGCCGCCCGGGTGGTTCAGACCTGTGACGATCTCTACAAGCAGGCGACATTCGAAGAGGTCTATGACGCCATCGCCGACCGGGTGATCGACGCTTCGCAGCGCGGCAAGACGATCTACGCCGTGCCCGGCAGCGCCCTCGTCGGAGAATTGGCGGTGGCTCGGCTTCGGGGCCGATCCGATGCCGTGATGCTGGCTGGAGAGTCGTTCGTAGACGCGCTGCTGGCGGCGGTCGGATACGACCCCCTCGACCGCGGGCTCCGGATCCTCAATGGCCACAGATTGCCCTACCCGATGGTCATCGACGGTCCAACCGTCGTCGCCCACCTCGACCTGCCTGTGGTCTTGGCCGATGTCAGCTCCCGGCTCTCCAGAGTGGTGGCGGAGGGGACGATCGCGAGCATTGTCATCAATGCGGGCGGACCGGACGAACTCATTGTTCAGGCGCCGATCGACCAGGTCGACTCGGGCCTGGCCAGTGTCCGCACTTCGATGTTCATCGATCCGTCTCCCGGCGGCATGGTCGGCGCGATCCAGGTGATGGCAAGGCTGCGCGAGGAGTGTCCCTGGGACCGCAAGCAGACCCACGAGAGCCTCGTGAAGAATCTCATCGAGGAGACCTACGAACTGGTCGAAGCCATAGGTTCCGGGTCGGAGGGACAACTCGAGGACGAGCTTGGCGACGTTCTCTTGCAGGTTCTGTTCCACTCCAACATTGCCCGGCAGACGGGTGCATTCGACATCGAGGACGTCGCAGAGGTACTTCGCCAGAAGCTTGTGCGGCGCCACCCCCATGTGTTCGGCGACGTCGAGGTAAAAGACGCCGACGAGGTCAAGGCGAACTGGGAGCAGATCAAAGAAACCGAGCGCGGCGTGGGGAGGCAGTCGACCCTGGGCGGCGTCCCGGCCGGATTGCCCGCTCTGGAGCGGGCGGCCAAAGTTCAGCGAAGGGCAGCGGATGTCGGATTCGATTGGGCGCAAGCTGGCCCCGTCCTCGACAAGCTCTTCGAAGAGGTGGCGGAATTGCGGGAAGCCGTCGGAGAGATGAACCGGGTGCCCGAGGAGTTGGGCGACGTCCTCTTCACTGTCGTGAACCTCGCCCGTCATCTCAACGTCGACCCCGAACTGGCACTTCGAGGAGCGGTGGAACGGTTCATCTCCCGCTTCGGGGCGATGGAGGCGATGGGTCCTCTCGACGGCTTGAGCCTCACCGAACTGGACGAGCGCTGGGAGAGGGCCAAGCGAGACCAGTAGGCAGCAAGTCAATAACAGCCAGACCAGTAGGCATTAATTGCTGTCCGCCCGCAAGCAGGGGACAGGATGCCGGAGCTTCCCACGTAGGGAGGAGGCAGCAGCGGTAAGGTTCTTCGCCCATGCCATCTTCGACGTCGATAGCTGCCGTGACTGCCCGCGAGATCCTCGACTCTCGGGGGAATCCAACCATTGAGGCCGAGATCCACCTGTCTGGCGGCGGCTTCGGAAGGGCTGCGGTCCCCTCGGGTGCCTCGACCGGATCGGGCGAGGCCCTCGAACTGCGAGACGGCGGCGATCGCTACACGGGCAAGGGGGTCCAGCAGGCGGTTCGCAACGTCCGCTCGACAATCACGCCAGCGATTCTCGGAGTCGACGCCACCCGCCAGGAGGCGATCGATCAAATCATGCTCGACCTGGACGGCACCGCCGAGAAGTCAAAACTCGGTGCCAACACCATCCTGGCGGTGTCCCTGGCTGTCGCCCGAGCCGCCGCCGCCGGACTCGGGTTGCCCTTGTTCCGGTATCTCGGTGGTCCTACCGCCCGGATGCTGCCGGTTCCTTGCCTGAACGTTCTCAACGGTGGGGTACACGCCTCCAATTCGGTCGACATCCAGGAGTTCATGATCGTCCCCGGTGGGCTCCCCACCTTTGCCGATGCGCTGCGGGCCGGGGTCGAGTGCTATCAGGCCCTCAAGAAGGTCCTGGCCGGGCGGGGCCTCCAGACCAATGTGGGTGACGAGGGTGGTTTCGCTCCCAACCTCGCCACCAATCGGGCTGCTCTGCAACTGCTGTCCGAAGGGATCGAGGCAGCGGGCTATCGCCTTGGGGACGAAGTCGCCCTGGCTCTCGATGTCGCCGCCACCGAACTGTTCCAGGGCGGCCGCTACCAACTCGAGGGTGGAGCCATGACCTCCTCGGAGTTGGTCGACTATCTGGCCTCTCTGGTCGACGAGTTTCCGCTCGTCTCGATCGAAGACGGAATGGCCGAGTCCGATTGGGACGGATGGCAGGCTTTGACCCGAAAACTCGGCGCCAGGGTCCAGCTTATGGGTGACGACCTCTTCGTGACCAATGAGGAGCTACTGCGGAAAGGCATCGTTTCGGAGGCCGCCAATGCCATCCTGATCAAAGTGAATCAGATCGGATCTCTCTCGGAGACCCTCCACACGATGGAAACCGCCGAACGGGCGGGCTTCGGGCGGATGGTCAGCCACCGCTCCGGCGAGACCGAAGACTCATTCATTTCGCATCTGGCGGTGGGGACCAACGCCGGCCAGATTAAGTCGGGTGCCCCTGCTCGCGGGGAGAGAACTGCCAAGTACAACCAGTTGCTGCGAATCGAGGAGCGCCTCGGCGGCGAAGCTCGCTACGCCGGCTGGGACGCCTTCCGGAAGCTCAAATGACGAGACTCTCTCGGCCCGCGATGTTCATGGGGGTGCTCGCGTTGATCATCGCCGGGATGGCGGTGATCACCGCTGTGATCCCCTTCCGACAGATTCTCGAACAGCAAGCCCGGGTCGACGGCGCTTCGGCCGAGCTCGCCCGGATCAACCTGGAGAACGAACTCCTGAACGGCGAAGTCCAGGCTCTGCAGACGCCCGAGGAAATCGAAAGATTGGCGCGGGAGAACTTGGGATACGTGATGCCGGGTGAAACCGCCTATGTCGTTCTCGAGCCCGAAGAGACCCTGGCAACCAACGCGGTGGGCCCGGTCGCCGCTGAGAAAGAAGATGTTCCCTGGTACAGGGCCATCTGGAACTTCTTCACCGGCGCCGACATGTCCGGTGCCAAAATCCCCGGGTGATTGGCTCTGACGGTGCGCCATCCCGGGTGGACCCGTCTCAGGCGGTGATCGCAGCCCAATTGGGACGACCCCTTCGGGCTGTTTCGAAACCGTTGGTGCGTTGTCATCTGGGGTTGCCTGTGGTGATCGAAGTTCCTCCGGTTCTCGACGACGGCACTCCATTTCCCACCCACTACTGGTTGAGCTGTCCACTGGCGGTCCGTCGGGTCGCGCGGATCGAATCGAGGGGGGACATTGGTCGCATCGAGGACCGGGCAGGTGCCGACCCGGAATTTGGACAACGACTGACGGCGGCCCACGAGCGGTATCGCAATGAGCGCGATGTGTTGATCGCACAGGATGCGATCCATCGACCGAGCGGTGGGGTGGCAGGGGCGAGCTTCGGGGTGAAATGCCTTCACGCCCACTATGCGGACTACGCCGCCGGCGCCACATCGGTGGAAACGAGAGACAACCCCGTCGGGGAGTTGGTCGCCGCCGAGATTGAGCCGCTCGATTGCACCGTGCCGTGTGTCATCGACGATGAGCGCAACCCGAACTGGGTCGAGCCGAAGACCGAGCCGTTCGGCCCGAAGTGAAGGTCGCCGCCGTCGACATCGGTACGAATTCCATGAGGCTCCTGGTGGTGCACCGGATCGAGGACGGCCTGGCCGAACTCGGGAGATACGAGCGTGTCACCGGTCTCGGCCGCGGTGTCGACGCCACTGGTGAGTTGAGCGAGGAGGCGATGGACCGAACCCTTCTCGCCCTCTCCGAGTTTGGAGGCCGAATGCGGGACATGGGGGTCGAACGACGGCGGGCCGTTGCCACCTCGGCTTCACGAGATGCCAGCAATCGCGAGATGTTCTTCGATCGGGCCGAGCTGGCCCTGGGGGTCCGTCCCGAGATGATCTCCGGTGATGAAGAGGCGGCACTCGCCTTCGCCGGAGCCTCTAGTCGGACAGGTGAGCCGTCACCTCATCTGGTGATCGACATAGGCGGCGGCTCGACCGAGTTTGTGACCGTCGACGGCGGGCGATCATTCGATGTCGGTTCGGTCCGGTTGACCGACCGGGTCCTAACAACTCGACCGGCTCCTCCCGAGCAGATCGGTGCGGCGCGGGCGTTGGTAGCTGAGATGTTCTTGCCGGTGATCCCTTTTGTCGGTTCCGTGATCGGAGTCGCCGGAACCTGGACCAGCCTCGCTCGGATCCACCACGGTGACTCCAATCTTGTTCGTCTCTCACTGGCCGACGTCACCGGCTTGGTCGAGCGCCTTTCGGGCTTGACCGAAGAGCAAACCGCGGCCTTACCCGGCCTCGATCCGGCCCGGGCACCGGTGATCCTGGCGGGGGCGGTGATCGCCGAGGGAGCGGCAACGGCGGCCGGAGCCGGGACGGTGGTGGTCTCCGAGCACGACCTCCTCGACGGGGTAGTGGGTGCTTTGTTGCGATAGCCTTCGCTAGCTGCGCCCGGGTGCTGGAATGGTATACAGACGGGTCTTAAACACCCTGCCCGCGAGGGCGTGTGGGTTCGAATCCCACCCCGGGCACCCGGAACAACGTTCAGCGTGAGAGTTGGTCGGCTCCCGGGTCGTACGTGATCGACTTGGCAATGGCGAACAGCTCATCGACCGAGAGGTCCGTGGCGGGTGGCTCCCGCTAAATACGAAATCCGGCTGAGAGTCCCGGAAACCGGGAGTGTGACGCCAGGTTTCGTCTGATCCGGGACTGGGACGCCAAATTTGCGATGAGGTGGGGTTTGGGATGGGATTCGGATTCACACGCTGCCAGAATTGCCCCCGACCACGGAGCCACTGTGCCTTTGGAATCTGCGACGGCTGACCTTCTGACAGAAGCGCGAGACGCTCTGAGCAGGCATGCCTGGGTCGAGGCTTTCGACCTTTTCAGTCGCGTCGACCAGGGCGGCCAGCTGTCGGGCACGGATCTCCTGGGTCTGGCCGATGCTGCCTGGTTTACCGGCAACGCGGATCTCTCGATTGAGATCAAGGAGAGGGCCTTCAAGGGATATCAGGCCGCCGGAGACAAAACTGCAGCTGCCGAGCTCGCGTTCTACCTCCAGACCCAGTACGGGTACAAGGGCCAGGATTCGATTGCAGCCGCGTGGTATCGCCGTGGTGAGAAGCTCCTCGAGGGCGAGCCCGAGAGCTACGCCCACGGCTACTTGAAGCTCGCACAAGCTTCCGAAGCTCCGGACGCCGCCGCAGCTCTCAAGCTTTTCGAGGAGGCCGCCGAGATCGCGTTGCGAACCAACACGCCCGATCTGCGTGCGTTGGCTTTGAGCCGCGGCGGCTACTTGAAAGTCAACACCGGGGCTGTCAAAGAGGGCTTTGCGATGCTGGAGGAGTCAGCTATTGCGGCCGTCAACGGGGAGCTCTCGCCGCTTGTGGCGGGGATCAGTTGCTGCAACATGATCTCTTGCTGCCGTGACCTCACCGACTACCGGCGAGCTCGCGAGTGGATAGAAGCGACGGAGAAGTTCTGCGAGCGAGCATCGGTGGCCGGTTTTCCGGGGATTTGCCGCGTGCACAAGGCCGAGGTCGTCGCTCTCACCGGGGCGTGGGCCAAAGCCGAAGAAGACCTGCGGAAAGCAACCACCGAACTCGCTGCCTACAACGCCATTCCTCCGATGGGAGACGGCTACTACGCAATCGGCGAGATCCGGTTGCGAATGGGCGACTTCGAGGGAGCGGAGGAAGCCCTGCGGAGTGCTCACGCCATCGGAAAGAGCCCTCAGCCGGCCTTGGCCCGGATCCGACTGGCTCAGGGGAAGGTGAAGCAGGCGGAAACCGCCATCAACTCGGCTCTGGCGGAGAACCCCTGGGATCGGGCCGCCCGGACCCGGCTCCTGCCCGCAGCCGTCGAGATCTTTGTTGCATCGGGCGCCCTCTCTGCGGCGCGGGAGGCGGCTGAGGAGATGGAGCGCCTGGTGGAGGACTTCGATTCACCGGCCATGCAGGCCGCCCGCCACGAGTCATGGGGCCGGGTCCTCCTGGCGGAAGGAGATGTCGGCGGCGCCAGCACCTACTTGCGAGATGCGGTCGCCACCTGGAGAAAGGTTGGCGCACCTTTTGAGGTTGCCCGGGCCCGGGTGTTGCTGTCGATGGCACTGCGGGCCACCCGGGACGAGGAAGGAGCCGACCTCGAACTCGCCACCGCCCGCGACGAGTTCTGGAAATTGGGAGCGGAATGGGCGACGGCAGAAGCTGACAAGACCATCCAGTCAATCAGTGAGCGGCGGTCCCGGCCGGTCCAGGCTCGTAAGACCTTTATGTTCACGGATATCGTTGGATCGACCAATCTCGCCGAATTGCTGGGGAACGAAGGGTGGGATCAGTTGCTCAAATGGCACGATGAGGCCCTTCGTTCTCAATTCAGCCGGAGCGGCGGTGAGGTGGTCAACTCGACCGGCGACGGATTCTTCGTCGCGTTCGAGTCGGCCCGGCAAGGAGTCGACTGTGCGATCGCGATTCAGCAGACACTGGCGGATCATCGACGGACCACCGGTTTTGCCCCATCGGTCCGCATAGGTCTCCACGTCGCCGAGGCCAATCGTCACGGGGACGACTACTCAGGCAAGGGGGTTCACGTGGCGGCCCGGGTGGCGGCATTGGGAGGGGCCGGGGAGATCATCGCGAGCGTCGAAACGCTCGAGGAAGCCGGTGACGTGCCGGCAACCGCCAGCCGCGAAGCCACCCTCAAAGGGGTGGCCGCTCCCATTAGGGTCGCGACGGTGGTTTGGCAGTAGCTCTAGAAGGTGTGACGAGCGGGGGTAGCGATCTTTGTCACGGACATGCGATCGAGTTCCTGGCGCCAGGGTCGCCGTGGCTGCGATTCGACAGCGTCCGGATCCATCAGCCAGGTCAGTTCGCCGTACGACTCGATTTCACGCTGCTTGAAGAGGCTCCGCCGGACTCGCTCGGTTGCCGAGTCCAAGAGGTGACGTCTCTGCTTCATTGGGGTTTATCGGCACCCCGCCGCCTGGTTGTGCAGACCAGAAACCAACACACCCGAAAGGGCTAGTCCCCTGGGATCCGTTTGAAACCCCCTTCTTGTGACGGTTAACCACTCCTGCGGTAGGTGAACCGTCACAAGAAGGTTTGGGCTAGCGCCGCCCGGACCGGGTGAGGGATCGGCGAGAATCGGACCTGATGACCACCCCGGCCCTCTCCGACTCCCGACTCGCCAATGTCAGCGCTCGCAGCATCGCGGATGCGTACAGGGCCTTCGACGACCGGTTCCGAATCGTCACCAGACGGGCCAGGATCCGCTTTCAGGACCGCGACTGGAGAGGCATGGCCGCCGATGCAGTCCAGCGCTTCGACGTCTATGGCAAGGTCGTTTCCGAAGCGGTGGAGGACGTGAAGCGGCTCATGGGGAACCGGGTAGAGGAGCGAATGGTTTGGGCGGCAATGAAGGCCGTGTACTCGGGCCTAATCCAGGACCGCGATGACTGGGAGCTGGCCGAGACGTTCTTCAATTCTGTCACACGCAAGATATTCACGACGGTCGGTGTCGATGCGTCGATGGAGTTCGTCCATACCGACTTCGGGTCGCCTCCAAATGAAGGCGATCGGTCGGTCTACCGCTCGTATCAGGATCCCGACGACATGGCGGTCCTCATCCAGCAGGTCATCGTTGATGCCGACCTCGATGTCACGTATCGGTCCTTGGTGGCCGACTCGATCGACGCGGCCCAGAAGATCGGTGAGCATCTGCGGAGGGTCGGAGCACTGCGCGTGATCGATCGGGCCGAGGTTGTCGACGCCGTCTTCTACCGCGGTAAGGCCGCCTATCTGGTTGGCCGTGTTTACAGCGGCTCGCACGTGGTCCCGCTGGTGCTCGCCCTTCTCCATCCCGAGGAGGGCGTCGTACTCGATGCAGTTTTGCTTACCGAGAACCAGGTATCGATCCTGTTCTCCTTTGCCCGGTCCTATTTCCACGTCGACATCGATCGGCCCTACGACCTGGTCAGGTTTTTGCGCTCGCTGATGCCGCGCAAGCGGCTTTCGGAGTTGTACATCTCGATCGGCCAACACAAGCACGGAAAGACCGCCATGTTCCGGGAGTTGCTCGATCACCTTTCGTCGAGTGGAGAGAAATTCGAAATCGCCCGCGGGACCAGGGGCCTGGTCATGATCGTGTTCACCCTGCCCGGGTTCGATGTGGTGCTCAAGGTGATCAAGGACCGGTTCCCTAGCCCCAAGCGCACCACTCGCAGCGAGGTTCGGGAGCGCTACCGCCTCGTCTTTCGAGGGGACCGGGCGGGCCGCCTGGTCGACGCCCAGGAGTTCGAGCACCTTCAGTTCGACCTGGCCCGGTTCTCGGCAGAGGTGCGTGACCTCCTTCTGGCCGAATGCGGGCGCTCGATTGAGGTCAGCGACCGCACGATGGTCATCGGCCACGCCTATGTCGAGAGAAGGGTGATCCCCCTGGACATCTATCTCCGCGATGCAGATCCGGGTCTGGCGGCGGCAGCCATGGTCGACTACGGATCGGCGATCAAGGAGCTTGCTGCCGTTGGGACCTTTCCCGGTGATCTCTTGTTGAAGAACTTCGGCGTTACCAGGCACGGTCGGGTGGTCTTCTACGACTACGACGAGATCATGGCCCTCGCTCGCTGTGTCTTTCGGGAACTTCCCGAGTCCTCTGACCCGATCGAGGAGATGTCAGCCGAACCCTGGTTCGCGGTAGGCCCCGACGACGTGTTCCCCGAGGAGTTCTCTAGCTTCCTCGGGGTCGAAGGCGAGCTTCGGCAAGCCTTCCTCGACAAGCACTCCGATCTGCTGACAGCCCGCTGGTGGCAGGACACGCAGCGTCGGGTTGGGGCTGGCGAAGTGATCGACATCTTCCCGTATGACGATCGCCTCCGACTCCGACACTCGGGATGGGAACTCGATGCTGACTCAGCCGACTGACCTGCCGATCGAAGAGGTCGTCGACGACCTTCTTTCCTCGTTCCGCTCCGGCCACCGGGCAGTGCTCGTTGCGCCGCCCGGATCAGGAAAGACCACGATCGTCCCTTTGCGGGTGTTGGAAGAGTTCGGGACGGACGGGAAGATCGTTGTGCTCGAACCTCGGCGTCTGGCGACGAGAGCAGCCGCTCGTCGGATGGCGTTCCTCATCGGGGAGGATGTCGGGGCAACTGTCGGCTATGTCACGCGTGACGATCGGCAGACCAGCAAAGCGACTCGGATCGAGGTAGTCACCGAGGGTGTCCTGACCCGCCGGTTTCAGCGGGATCCCGCTTTGGCCGGCACCGCCATGGTCGTCTTCGATGAGTTTCACGAGAGGAATCTCCAGACCGACCTGGGTCTGGCGCTGACCCTCGACAGCATCGAGTCGCGTCGACCCGACCTGAAACTACTGGTCATGTCGGCCACTCTCGACGCCCAGAGGGTCGCCGACCTGATCGACGCTCCGGTCGTCACCGGATCCGGGCGAATGCACCCGGTGGAGATGCGTTGGTCGCCGCTCTCGAGAACAGGTCGACTGGATCAGCACGTGGCATCCGTGGTCAAACAAGCGATGGGGGAGCCGGGCGACATTCTCGTGTTCTTGCCGGGGATGGCCGAGATCGAGAGAGTGGCTCGCAGCCTCGAGGGAGTCGACGCTGAGGTGCACATGCTGCATGGAAGCCTTTCGATCCAGGCCCAGGACGCTGCCTTGTTCCCCTCGTCAAAACGCAAGATCGTGTTGTCGACCGATATCGCTGAGACCAGCCTCACAGTCGAAGGAGTCCGCATCGTGGTCGACTCCGGTCAGGCCCGGGCTCCCAGATTCGACCCGCATACCGGCATGACCAGGTTGCGAACCGTACCCATCTCGAAGTCGTCGGCCGAGCAACGAGCCGGTCGCGCCGGGAGAACCGGGCCGGGTGTCGCCTACCGCTTGTGGTCGTTGATCGAAAATGGCACCCGCCGCCCTCACTCCGAACCAGAAATCACCCAGGTGGATCTCGCCGGGCTGGCCCTCGAACTGGCCGCCTGGGGCAAGCCCGATCCGTCCCAGCTTCCGTTCCTGGATCAACCACCGCCGCGGACGTTTCGGGAAGGCCGGGACCTGCTCACGAGCCTCGGCGCCATTGATGGCGCCGGTGTCCTCACCGCCACGGGTCGCCGGATGCTCGACCTGCCGCTCCATCCGCGCCTGGCCCGGATGGTCATCGATGCCGCCCACGATGACCGCTGGCTGGCGTGCGTGCTGGCGGCGGTTGTCGATGAACGGGATCCTTTTCGGAGCCGAGCCGGGGAGAGCCCTCCGGCCGATCTGTCCTTGCGGGTCGACGCCGTTGGCGGAATCGACAATCAATGGGCCGACCGCCGGGCCGTGGACCGACTCCGGGTCCGGGCCTCCGACCTGGCTGGACGAATCCCGGGTCTCAAGAAACCCGGCGATCGTTTGAAGTCAGGCGCGCGGTCGGCCCCGTCGCAGCGGTCCGGGGCCGTGTTGGCCCTGGCCTATCCCGACCGGCTCGCCATCAGACGCGGCAGCCCGGGCCGGTTCCAATTGCGGACGGGCACCACCGCTTTTCTCGCCCCTACTGACTCGATTGCCGGGGAGGGATTCCTCATCGCTGCCGACCTCGACGGCAAACGCAAGGATGCACGCATCCGGCTTGCCGCGGCGATCGATACCGACGATGTGGCCCTGATGTTCTCGAGCGAGGTGGAGAAGAAAGTCAGCCTGCAATGGTCCGGTGAACGCGTTGTCTCCCGAACGGAGCGACGTCTGGGCGGCCTGGCTTTGGATGTATCCGAGCGACCAGCGGACCCGGGGCCCGACGTCGCCAGACTGCTCGCCGCTCGCGTCCGCAAGCTGGGCTTTCAGTCCCTCGATCCAAACGGAAGTGTTCGAGCCTGGCTGGACCGGCTCGAGTTCGGCGGGGGACAACGGCGCGAGGGGGACTTTTCCGAGCGTGCCCTACTCGACGGTCTGGAGGATTGGCTCGGATCGCAATTGACAAGCGTCGTTTCTCTTAGCGACCTAGACCCGATTAGAGCCCTGAAGGCACAGGCGCCTGGCCGGGGCCGCCAGCCACCGAGCCAGGTCGAATTGGGCAACGGGCGCAAGGTCAAGGTGACCTATCCGGACGGGGTTCCGCGCATCGCCGTCAAGGCCCAGGATCTCTATGGCGTCAACCGGCATCCCGAGATCGGCGGGGTCCCGCTCGTGGTTGAAGTCTTGTCGCCGGCCAATCGCCCTGTCCAGATCACCTCGGACCTGCCGGGGTTCTGGAAGGGCTCCTGGGCGCAGGTACGTAAGGAGATGATGGCGCGCTATCCCAAGCACGATTGGCCGGCCGACCCAACAGCTAGATGAGAGTTCTCTCATGATCGCCTCACTGTGCTCTCACGATTCCCGGTCACCATTGAAAGGTGAGTGTCACCAACCCTGCGACTTCGGCGCTGCGCGACGAACGCCTGCCCGAGTTGGAAACGCTCCTCGCGGCCGGCATTCCCGAGCCGCTGAAGGCGGCGATGGCAGCTTCCCGAGTCACGGTGGAAGCGGCCGAGGCGGTCCAGGTCACCCATTGGCCAGGTCGCAGTGTCACCGTTCGATACAAGGCTGAACTAGCCGGCCCGGGCGTTCAGGGCTCCCATCAACTCGTTGCGATCGGTGGCAAGGTTCCAGATGGGGCGGCTGTGGTCGCGAGCGGATCCCATCGGATAGGAATTTGGCGGGTCCCCTTCGACCCTTTCCTTCCGGGATTGTCAGCTGCGTTGAACCCGCCAGCGGCGGCCGCACTCATGGCCCAACTGGGTGTGCAGGGCGATGGCTGGGCTACGAGGCTCGTCGCCTACCGGCCCGGGAAGAGGGCTGTGGTCCACGTTGCCGGCGCAGCGGGCCAAGTTGCCGGCACGGTGAGCCAAATTGCCGGCTCGGTTGGGACCGGGTCGGTGTACCTGAAACTCCTCCCGACGGATCAGATCGAGCGATTGCACGTTGAGCACCGCAAGATCGCCCGGGAGCTACCAATTCCCCAGAGCCTGGGCGTATCTCACGAGCTTGGTCTGGTCGCCCTCCAAACCCTGCCGGGGATGACCTTGCGGGAGGCACTTGTCAAAGGACTGGAGGCGCCGCTTCCTGAAGCCGTGCTCTCGCTACCGGCAGCACTGCCCGATCCGCCCTTTGGTCAGCTCGTGGCGTCACCCATTCAACGAGCGGCCTCCGTTGCCGGGATCCTGGGGTTCCTGCTTCCCGAGCGGAGTCAACAGGTCGCATCGATCATTGATCGGATCGGTCAAGAGTCCGGGGAGGCGAGTGTCCCGGTCCACGGTGATTTCTATGAGTCGCAGGTACTGGTCGATGGTGGCCGCATCGTGGGAATGTTGGACATAGACACATTCGGTTGGGGCCGTCCCGCTGATGATCCTGCGACCCTTCTTGGACACCTGGCGGTGCTCGATCAGTCGAAGCCCTCGACGTCGGTGAGGTCCTTTGCCTCGCGGTTGGTGCAGCTTTGCGATCGCAACCTGGATCCAATCGATCTGCGGATGCGGGTGGCAGCAGTCGTACTAGGTCTTGCCACCGGCCCCTTCCGGGTGCAACGCGCCAATTGGCCGGAAATGACCCGGGCCCGTCTCGACCTGGCCGGTCGCTGGTGTGCAAGCGCCGCCCGGGTGGCAGGCACCCGAGACCCTGGTTCCGGTGTTTCTGGCGATGAGAGAACGCTCATCTCCGTCTCAGGTCCATCTCACGGCGCTCAGTCAAGCTTCTGAGGCTGCAACAAAAGGAGTTACCGATGCAGACAAGAGAAATGTGGAAGAACAGCAAGTGGAAGATGGTGGCGGGAGCCGCAACCCTCAGCGCTCTCGGCATCAGCGGGCTGGCACTGGCCGATCCCTCCAGTCCCGGAGTGCCCGAATCGATCGAGTTGTCGGACCAGGTCCAAGTCTCGGACGCAAGAAACGGGCCGACGACGCTTCCCGACTTCGTCAGGGGTGTCAGCGGTGGTCCGTTTGACGACCTTGACTCACCGTTCGACGACACCGGCACCGGTGATACTGCGTCCGTGACCGGGGACACCCCAGACGACATGGACACGCTGTCAGGCGACACTGTCGGAGCTGCTGGGATCGACTCGGATAGTCCCGAAGTAGTGCCTTCACCGACTGTGCCGGCACCGACCCTCGACGACAGCGCGAGCGTCAGCGTCGACTCGGCCGACGCTTCGTCCGCCTCCTAAGGCCAGGTCAGGCGGTCGCGGTAAGCACAACTTCGCGCGACCGCCCGTCTGAGTTACTTTGACTTCGATCATGCAGCCCAAGCCTGACCGGCAGAATCGGCGCACCCCCTCGGCCCGGACCCGGATCCTCGGCTGGTACATAGCGTTGCTGGCGATTTCGCTGGTCGCGGCCCTATTCGTTCAGAGAGCATTTCTCTTGGCCCAGGTCTCTGCCGAGATCGATGAGTCTCTCGATCAAGAAGTGGCCGAGCTGGAACAGCTTGCTCACGGAACGAATCCTGCGACAGGTGAACTCTTTGGTGACGATGCCGCGGCGGTGTTCGATCTCTTCCTCTCGCGCAACGTTCCTCTCTTGGGCGAAGCAGTCGTGACTCTTGTAGACGGCCAGCCTTACAAATCAGATGTGAGCGGGGCTGAGCTTGCCCGGAGCGCTCTCGTGGACGAGTGGGCTGCGGTCACCGAACCGGTTCGCCATCAGGTGGATCTGCCGTCGGGCCTCCTGCGTTATGTGGCGGTACCTCTCACCTACGAAGGCGAGGTAGAGGGGGTCTTCGTCGTGTCCATCGATGTGAGGAGGCAGTTCGACAGGGTCGAGAGCGGCGTCAGACTGGCAGCCATCGTCTACGGTTCGATTCTCCTTTTGGCGTCGGCTCTGGCCTGGGTCACCGCCGGCGGGGTATTGCGGCCGATCCGGGATCTCAACGATGCCGCCCGCGGAATTTCCGAGACCGACCTGTCTCGTCGAATTCCTGTGGAAGGAAACGACGAATTGGCGGAAGTCAGTCGGACGTTCAACTCCATGCTTGATCGACTGGAGGAGGCTTTCTCGGTTCAGCGGCGCTTCGTGGACGACGCCGGCCATGAACTACGAACGCCGATCACCGTGATTCGCGGCAACCTCGAGGTGATGGGAGACGATCCAGAGGAGCGGGCCGAGACGGTACGGCTGGTCACCGATGAGCTGGACCGAATGTCGAGGATTGTCGACGACCTCCTTTTGCTCGCCAACGCCGAACAGCCTGACTTCATCCAGCCCCGCCCCCTCGACCTCGCCGAGTTCGTCGACGAGATGGCCGCCAAGGGGGCTGCATTCGGAGGCCGGGTGGTGACCGTCGACGAGAGGGCACATGCCGTTATCAGTGCCGACCGGCAAAGGCTGACCCAAGCGGTGCTGAACCTGATTCGCAACGCCGTCGAGCACACCCCCGCAGACACACCGATCTCGGTGGGAAGCCGGTTGACTGACGGGGCTGCGCAGATCTGGGTCATCGATCGGGGGCCGGGGATTTCGGTGGGCGACCAGGAGCGGCTCTTCGAGAGGTTCGCCCGCGGTGCCAACGGCCGCCGGGTGGCCGGTGGAGCGGGATTGGGCCTGGCCATTGTCAAAGCCATCGCCGAAGGTCACGGAGGCAGGGTTGAGGTGGCCTCGATCGTCGGCATGGGTACGACCTTTACTGTGGCGATTCCCACGGAAGACCTCCCGACGCCGGAGTGGATCCCTTGAACCGCATTTTGATCGCTGAGGACGAACCTGGCATTGCCTCTTTCCTCGAGAAGGGCCTGCGTTCGGCCGGGTTCACGACCCTGGTGACTGACGATGGCCAGAGCGCCGCGGCAATGGCCCGTGACGACGATTTCGACCTGCTGATCCTCGACCTCGGACTTCCGGGCAGGGACGGTCACGATGTCCTGGCCGAGATCAGAGGACGTGGGGAGAGGATGCCGGTGATGATCCTCACGGCCCGGAAAGGGATCGGCGAAACCGTTGCTGGCCTCGACGGTGGAGCCGACGACTACATGACCAAGCCCTTTCGGTTCGAGGAGCTTCTGGCCCGTGTCAAGGTCAGGCTGCGAGATCGGGGCACCGCCGATCTCGGGGTTGTCGAGTGCGGCGGCGTTCGCCTCGACCTCAAGACCAGGCGGGCCGAAGTAGCCGGTCGCGAGGTCGAGCTGTCGGCCCGTGAGTTCCTCTTGGCCGAGAGCTTGATGGTTCACCAGGGGCAGGTTCTCAGCCGGGAGGTTCTGCTCTCTCGAGTGTGGGGCTACGACTTCGATCCCGGCAGCAATGTGGTCGACGTCTATGTCGGTTACCTCAGGCGCAAGCTCGGCAAGGATCTGATCGAGACTGTGCGAGGGATGGGCTATCGATTCAAATAGGGCGCTTCAGGTAGGCCTTTGCATCTCTAGCTCGGCTTACATGGGGCAATGGTCGTTCCTCTTTCCGAGACCGTCGGATCGATCGTCGACAGCGTCAGCCAGGTCATCGTCGGCAAGCGACCGCAGATCGAACGTGTCGCCATCGCGATGCTTTGCGGTGGCCATGTCCTGATTGACGACGTGCCCGGCACCGGCAAAACGATGCTCGCCCGCAGCTTCGCGGCATCGATGGGGGTCGGGTTTCGCCGACTCCAGTGCACGCCGGACCTCCTGCCCAACGATGTGACCGGTGTGAGAGTGTTCGATCCCAGGAGCGGGGAGTTCCGATTCGAGCCGGGGCCGATCTTCACCAACATCCTCCTGGCCGACGAGATCAACCGGGCGACACCACGCACTCAGGCCGCGCTGCTCGAAGCCATGGCAGAGGGCCAGGTGACGGTCGACGGAGATACCCGTCAGCTCCCCGAGCCCTTCCTCGTTCTTGCGACGCAGAACCCGGTCGAGTTCGAGGGCACGTTCCCGCTGCCAGAGGCGCAACTCGACCGCTTCATGATTTCGCTGTCTCTCGGCTACCCCACACCTGACGAAGAGCAATCGCTCCTCTCCAGGATCGGACTCGATCATCCGGTGAACCGTGTTAAGCCCGTCGCTCAGTTCAATAGTGAAGAAGGGGGATCCTGGCTCGACCTTGCCCGAACCGCTGCCTCGACGCATCTTGATGACTCGGTTGAGGCCTACATCGTCGCCATCACCGGAGCAACGAGGAGCCATCAAGCGATCGACCTCGGCGCCAGCCCCCGGGCCACGATCGCGCTGGCGGCCGCCGCTCGGGCCCTGGCAGCGGTGCGAGGGAGAAACTATGTCCTCCCCGACGACGTGAAGGAACTGGCGGCGCCGGTGATTGCCCACCGTCTGGTCCTATCGCCGGAGGGTCGCCTGCGCGGAATCAGATCCTCCCAGGTGGTCGCCGACATCCTGTCTGTGGTTCCGATCGGGGCCGGTCCCTGATGCCTGACCCGTGACCGCTGTCCTTGTCGCCGCGGTGGTGGCTGCCGTCCTCGCGGTTTTCTACGCGGTCAACTCCCTCTTTGCTCTAGCGGCTGGATTGGTTGTCATCTGGATCGCGGCGCGGATCCTTCCGGATCGGGCCCTGCAGCAGGTCGAGATCGAGCGGTCCTATCCAACCCGCCTCTTTCATGGTGAGACTGCCGAGGTCCAAATGGTGGTCAGCAATCGCGGCCCACTTCCCGTTCCCTGGCTCTCGCTCACCGAGACGGTGCCGTTCGACCTTCTCCCGACCTCGTTCCGCTGGGCTACCAGCCTGCGGGGATGGGAGCAGCGAAGCACCAGCTTTCGGCTGGTCGGATCCCGGCGGGGGATCTACCGACTCGGCCCCGCCACTCTGGTGTCGGGAGATCCGTTTGGATTGGTTCCGGCCCAGAGCGCCCGGACGGAAACGGAACGACTGGTGGTGTACCCGAGGATCGTCCCGCTTTCGCGACTGGGGCTCCCCGCCCGGGCACCGTTCGCCGACCTGAGGACGGCTCGCCCTTTGTTCGAAGACCCTCATCGGGTGGTCGGTGTGAGACCGTATGCATCCGGCGACTCGGCCCGGCGGATCCACTGGACCGCTTCGGCCCATCAAGGAAGCCTGCTGGTGAGACGACTCGAGCACGGCATCGGGCGGGACACGGTTGTCCTTCTCGACTTGACCCGGCGCGGCCTCGGGACCAACCGCACCCAGGTCGTCGAGTTGGCTGTAACCGCCGCCGCCTCGATCCTCTATCACATCGTCTCGGTCGAAGGGTTGCGAGCGGGCCTCCGGATGCCCGGGCTCACAGTTGCACCCGGCGGCGATCGAGGTCACCTGATGGTGATGCTGG
>DATLEZ010000123.1:0-12235 GCA_035525055.1 Acidimicrobiia bacterium
GGGCATGACCAACATCAGCGTCATCGCGTTGAACTTCGCCAGCTCGATCTTCCGGAAGACGACGCCGGTGAGAACGTTGAGGACCAATAGGGTGGCGAATACCCAGTAGACAGTGGCCACCGTCGTGAATCCGATGGAGAAAAATCCGATTCCCAACCCGATCAGCAGGAGCAGGCCGGTGGTTTCAAAGACTATCGCGATGATGCTGCGGGAACGTTCCAACCAGGTGCTGCCGGACCGGGGAACGTGCGAGATCACCCGGTTCAGCGTGCTCATGGGTTTGGGCTCCGCGAGCGGATAGCCGGGAGCGTTCGATCCCCGATAAATGGAGGACGCGTCCCGCGGTTCGACGATCCGTTCGGCCGTGTGAGGCGCGGCCGCCCGCAGCGACGCAGGTGTGGGGCGAGGTGCAGTCCACGCATGAGAACCTCCCTGTTCGAGACGCCACAGGCTACAACCCGGTCGTCGCGCCGTGTCCCCGAAATCCGAATGCCTGGGGCCGCGGATTGATCACTTGTTTCTGAGCACGCTGACAAGGACCATGTCGAAGGGCTGGCTAGGGCTTTCCCTTCCTCAACCCCCCATGCCGGGGTCCCGCCCCCCTCCATTCCGAGACCATTCCGCGATGGTGAAGCCTGATTCATCCAGTGGTGATTGGGCAGATCGGTGGGCGGAGGGATTCCAATCCTGGTGGAGCGGGTTCAGGGATTGTGCAAGGGGGCCAGGAGGGCGGAGCTCAGACCGTTGTGGTCATCCGCCGGGATCTCGATCTCGGATCCGAATCCCCGAATGGTCGAAGTCAGTGGCACGACCTGGATCGCATTGGCCGATTCTTCGAGGATTTCTTGGGCCGTTATCACCACGACTGGTCGTCGGAGGCCCGCCTCTCTTCCTCTCAGCGAGCCAAGGTCCAAATTGACAACATCACCCGAGCTCAGCATCCAGCCAGCTCGTCTCGTCCTCAGTCAGAGGCGTGCTCAGGTCACGTCCCTGCTGTCGCAGTCGTCGAGCAGCGATGGCCACTGCCTCCCCTACCGTCGACCGAACATCCTCGCCACTGCTTCGGTAGCGTTGGCCGGACGGTGACCACCCTCAGCCAGCGAGAGACCGGGTGCCTGCTGATAGCCGACATCACCGGGTACACCTCATACCTTCAGCGCAGCGAGCTCGAGCACGCCCAGGACGTCCTGGCCGACCTGTTGGAGACACTGGTGGTGACGTTGCAGCCGGTGTTCACCCTGTCGAAGCTGGAGGGTGACGCCGCCTTCGCCTACGCCCCGGTGGGCCGGGTCAGCCCTACACTGATACTCGACACCGTCGAAGCCGGATACTTCGCCTTCCGTCGCCGGCTGCGGGACATCGACAACGCCACCAGCTGTGAGTGCAATGCGTGTCTTCTCATCCCGTCTCTCGACCTGAAGTACTTCGTCCATCACGGTGAGTTCGTGGCCCGGCGCATCGCCGGCAACGAAGAGCTCACCGGCTCCGACGTTGTGGTGGTCCACCGGCTGACGAAAGGGCAGGCCGGCAAGCAGTCAGGGTTCCCCGCCTACGCGGTCTACACCAAGAAGACCATCGAGAGCTTCGGGATGAACCCCGACCTGCTCGGATTTGTCCCCTACACAGAGGAACTGTCTGACGTGGGTGAGGTCGAGGTCGTCGTCCAGGACCTGGGCGCCCGCTGGGCCTTCGAAACCGAGCGTCACCGCGTCTATGTCACCGAGGAAGAGGCAGTGTCCTCGGTGACCTGGCCGCTGCCGGTGTCGCCCGAGGTCGCATGGGAGTACGTGACCTCGCCCGAGAAGCGAGCTCAGTGGAACCCGTCGATCACCTCGTTCGAGCCGCAAACTCCGGGACGGCTCGGCGCCGGGTCGGTCAACCACTGCATGCATGGTGAGGAGGTGGTAGTCGAGCACGTGGCCGACTGGAGGCCGTTCAGCTACTTCACTCTCGAGTACCCGATGCCACATCTCGGCGAGGGCGAGTACTGGCGACATACCTACGAGTTCGGCGAAGACGATGAAGGACCCGCCATGACCCTTCGGTTCTCGTTCCCCACCCCCGGGGTCAGGGCATGGTGGGAGCAGGAGTCGGAATCGTTCCTCGCCGGGCTGGAAGAGAACGGAGCGCAGCTGGTCGAGCTCTGGGAATCCCTGGAACCGGCCCAAGCGTGACCGTCCGAATCACCTTCCGCCGCGCTGCGAGTTGGCGAAGCCCTGAGGATGAACTTGTCCCTCTAGGACGGGCTTGAAAACGATCTAGCTAATCATCACCACATCTGGTTCCCAGTCGCGCGGTCAGGCCGGTGCGTGAACACTCCATCCAAATGCCTGGGCTGCCTCGAGCATCCGTCCGTCGTATGTGATGACGCCCCAATAGGGCTCGCACCGCTACTCGACGTGCCGCTGAACCGCGGAGTCGGTGACCCGTCGGCGCCCGGCCACGAAGGCGTCGACTGACCATCTGCCCGCGCCGGTGAGGACGAGACTCAATGCGATCGCCAGGATGAGGATGTCAAGCTCGGCTCCGGGGCCACCTTCGGGAGCGATGAGTCCCACGTCGACCTTCACGAGCATGGTGGTGAAGGCCATCTCTATTACGAAGAGGGCCGCTACATAGCGGGTCGCCAATCCGAGGATGAGTGCGATTCCTCCAAGGAACTCCAGGACATCTTTCTTTCTAACGGCGGCTGGGCCGGGACAGTCTCGAGACAGCCGCCTCCCATTGAGGCGGTAAGTCGAGACTCGGCCCGAAAGAGGTAGTCCAACCGAACAGGAACGCAGCCGTTGACCATCGGGAAAGCGACGGTTCGCTGACCTCCACCAGATGCGGCTTACATCAAGCTAGCAACCGGGCTCAGCCACCCACCATCGCGCCAGCATCTCACGCAGCGGTCAGTCCGAGCCGGAAACCTTTTCAGAGATGTCCTGTAGTCTGTGGTGGTGGGGCGGCTGCTTGTGGGCCAATGTCGTATCGACGTGTGGTGCTGGGTAATACGTTCAGCACCGATGGGAGGCCTATGTCCCGACGACCAGATTCAGGGGCCCGAACCAGATCGCGAGTTCTGGGGTGGCTGGCCGGGGCAGCGATCGTGACGTTCGTTCTGGCCACGTCAGCATCTGCAGACATTTCGCCGATCAGCCCCGAAAGCGGAACTGTGGAACCGAAAGGGTCGGTAACAGCAACGTTCACCGTGGTCGATTCGGTGACGGGTTGTTTCGCAGCTGAAGTTCCTCCGCGTTTCTCCGTCACCTTCGACGGTTTGGGGCTCGGGCAGGCGCCGACCAATTGCGCGCTCGAGGGTACGGAAATCACCATGACCGTCACCGCCGGGGCGAAGGCGCAACCCGGTGACTACCAGGTCACCATCATCGAGACTGCCCTCGGTGGTCGGCTGCTCGGCACTCACGAATGGCCCTTTACGGTCCCCGCTCCCCCTGCGACAACAACGACCGTCCCGGCCACGACGACAACGACCACACCGACGACCACAACCACAAATAGCCCCACGACAACTTCTGCTGGGGCAACGACGACGACATCGACCCAATCCGACACCACTACAGACCCAGGCAGTCCCACGACCACCGCTGGCCCCACCGGCACCGCGAACCCCACCAGCCCCTCAGCCGCCCGCGTCACGCCGGCCGACGACGAGGACGAAGAGGAGGTCTTGGCAGCCGGCGTCTCGGACGACAACCTCCCGTATGACAGATATCCCGACAGCTTGAGTGACAATGCCCCCGAGATCCTGTCGCGGACTGTGCTGTCGGATCAACTCAGAACTCAGATCTCCCGCGCCTTCCCCGTGACCGTCGCCGACGCGGTTCTATCTCCGGTAGTGATCGCCGAATACCTATTCCGGTCCCTGCTCGAGAGCGCACGGGGCCTGCTGATTCCCATCCTGATCGCCACGCTCCTTGGGTTGTGGATGGTCTGGCGAATGAGAGAGGAGATCGACGATGACGAGCTGGCGTTATCGAGACAGTCGATGGTCTGAGCGTCTCAATGCTCCAGTCGATTGGAACTCCAAGATCACACTCGTGGCGTTGGTGGCGGCGGTCTTCGTGATCGTAGGTGCGGCGGTGATCATCGCACGGGGCGACTCTGCCGTGGAGATCGCCGAAGATGCTCACATCCTGACCTGGTCTGAGTCGGTTGCCTCAGCTGCGGCCGCCGTCCGAGCCGAGGTTCGGGAGGGGTTGTTAGTGGGACAGTCGGTGTCCGCAGGCGTGTTCGACGACGATGCGCCTGCGGAGTCCGCAGCGAGGATCAGAGATGCCATCGCCGTGTTGGAGGATCGGGTCAACCTACTTCCTGAGATCGCCCGGACCAGTGGCATCAGCGATACGGCCAACGTAGCCGGCGCGCAGGCGACTCTAGTCGCAGATGCGATCGGGGCCGGGAACGTCGCAGAGGCGCTGATAGTCGCCACCGACGAGCTCAGTCCCGCATTCGAGGAATTGCTATCGAGAGCCACCGCGGTGAGTCAAGAGTCAGCCGAGGACATCGCGGCCGTGAATGCAGGTCTGGGAACGGTGACTACCGCGGCTCGATTCGTCGCTGCTCTGCTCATCCCGGCGCTGGTGGTATTCCTCTTCTACCGGGCCCTGAGACGGAGCCAGAAGCTGTCTTTACTCCGGACCGAGCTCGCACGCGAACGTGAGCTGCGTCGAAACAAAGGCGCTTTCGTGGCTGCTGCCTCCCACCATGTGAGAACGCCGTTGTCGGCCGTCGTCGGGCTCACTGAGCTCTTGCGTGACGACTCCGGCGATTTCAGCCCAGCGGTCCGAGAAGAAATAGTCGGGCTGATCGCTACGGAGGCAGAGGAAACGTCCAACGTGGTCGACGACCTACTCGCCGCAGCCCGATACGAGGTGGGTGACTTCGATCCGGCCGAGGAAAGGCTCGAGGTGAGAGACGTAGTCGACGCAGTTACCCACGATTGGGCCGATACGCAACGGATGAAACTGACCATCCGGGGCAATGCGGTGGTCCTGGGTGATGAGCGTTGGCTAGGTCACGCGATCCGAAACCTGCTTCGAAACGCTTCCTCTTCCGGAGGCGAGGACGTCGAGGTCGCCATAGATGTGGCAGACAGCCGGGTGGTAATCGAGGTATCCGACGATGGGGCAGCAATCTCGACAAAGGAGAATGATCGCATCTCCGAGCTGTATTACTCCTACAGCGAGGCAGACGGGCTGACGCCGTCGCTCGGGCTGGGGCTCGCGGTAGCTCGCCGGATCGCCAAGGCCAGCGGAGGTGACCTTCGCTATAGGAGGCTCGAGCGCAAAAACGTGTTCCAGATGACCCTGCCGAACCACAAATCTCACGTGCTACCCAGAGATACCTTCAACCGGATCATCGACCCCACCGCGGGGATGCCCACGGTGAGAGCACTCGAACAGGTCATCGCCGACGGGGGCCCGCGGGTCGAATATCAATCCATAGTGGCCCTATCGCCGGGTCGCCCGCGTGACATCGAGGTGGTCGGCTATGAGGCATTGGCTCGTTTCGATTCGCACAGTGCCAGCGATTGGTTCGACGCCGCGTCAAGAATGGGACTGCGGGTCGACCTCGAGTTGGCCTGTATCCAGTCGGCTATTGCAGGGTTCCATCCCGTGGCGGAGGAGGCATTCTTGGCGATGAATGTCTCGGATGAGACCGTCCATGCCACCCAGCTGGCACATGTGATCGCCGACATGCCCCCGAGCCGGCTCGTCCTGGAACTCTCCGACACCGCAGCGATTCCCAGTTATCAGAGAACGAGAGAAGCTTTGGGAGAGCTGGCGGCAACCGGGGTCTGGGTGGCAATCGATGACGTCGGGTCCGGTGAAATCAATCTGGAGCACCTGGCACAGTTGGAAGCTCAAATCATCAAGATCGACACATCGCTGGTCAGGCACGCCCACCGCTCATCACGCATCAGAGGGCTGATCAAAGCGATGGCCGCGATGGCCGACGAGCTCGGAGCCTTCGTCGTCGCCGTCGGCGTAGAGACGGACGAAGAGCACGAAACACTCACCGGGCTCGGAGTGCCGTTCGGCCAAGGGAATCTCTACGCCCATCCTGCAAAACTCGCACCAACTGCATCCCAACAGGCAGGTTGACCACCATTCGGGTCGGGAGCCACCGCCCTTCTCAGCCAGTCCCCCAACGCGGTCGGATGCTCTCTCTCTCTCTCTCTCTCCTGGTGGCCTCCTTGGGATACCCGTTCCCGGCTCTTGGCTTACCAATGTTGGAAGCAGCACACCCTGGCCCCCTTGCACAATCCCTGAACCCGCTCCACCAGGATTGGAATCCTCCGCCCACCGATCTGCCCAATCACCACTGGATGAATCAGGCTTCACCATCGCGGAAGGGTCTCGGAATGGAGGGGCGGGACCCCGGCATGGGGGGTTGAGGAAGGGAAAGCCCCCTGGTGCCTGCTCTGGGGCGCGCGTTATGCGTGGGTGTGTTGGACCCTCGTTCTTCGGCTGTGGCTCCCAACCCCAGCAACCCTTTGTGAAAGGGCGGCCCGCGTTGGATTGGCGTGCTTCCGCACACTCAGTCGCTGGCCTTTCCACCAGATCCTCAGCCAAGGATCTTTTTGGCGTGGTCGCTGAACTGACGCATGGGAGCGACTGGTCCTACTTCGATGAACACAGTCGGCTCGTCGGTCCAGGCCGTATGGCCGGCCGGCCAGTAGTAGATCTCGCCTGCCCGGGCGGTCTCTTTCGTCCCGTCGGCGTGCTCCAGGTGGATTGAACCCTCGAGCACTATCCCCCAATGTGGGCTGGGGCAACGGTCGTCGGGTAGCCCAGCCAGGACTGGAGCGAAGTCGGCGCCGGCCGGTACACGGGCGTGTCGGATTGCCATCTCACCGAATTCCTTGTAGCGGGTGATCAACTCGCCTTGCTGTATTTCAATCGGTAGTTCATCAGTTGTGAACGCCATGAGATACTCCTCTCCTACTTGGGGAATCCGGGTCGATCTACTACGGGCGTTGCCGGCCTCTCCAGTGACTCGATGTTCCAGTGGAGGAAGGCATCGCTGACCCTAGAAATCTGCGCCGCCGGCACATCCGGGGTACCGAGGGCGTCGAGCGCCACCGTGTTCAAGTAGAGGAATCCGCGGTCGACCACCGTCGGGCTCGTCGGAGCGTCCCATCTGGGAGTCAGTGCCTCTAGCGCCGTTGTGTTCAAGCGGAGGAATTCCTCTTGGGATATGGCGCCCGATGCCGGAGCCGCAATTGCCGAGTGGGCTTCCGAACTCCCCGGGGCCAATGCGAATCCGATTGTCATGCCGAGCGCCAGGCTCACTCCCACCATCGCCGCCTGGATTCGATAGCGATTCCAGGATGCCGATCGCCGATCGGCGAATGTGTCTGAGTATGACATCACTGTCTCCTTCGTCTCTCGGCTCCGGTTCTTTCATCTCGGTCGGAGCCCCTGCGAGCAAGATGTCAAGAGTCCCTTTTGACACACAGCCCGCTATCCAGGCGAGCTCTTCAAGGAGAGGGTGATCTCGCTGGGTGCCGGTCCCTGATGGCTTCGAGACGTCGACGAGTCGCAGCGGTAAGCGAGGGGTCTGTGGGGGATGACCAATCAGTGATCTCGTTGGCAGCTTCAACAGAGAAGGCTTCGAGGTCGGCGAGGAGGCGAGTGATGGCTTCTTGGACGAAGGCCACGACGTGCAGCCGCTCGGGGAAGATCACTCTGCCGTGAAACTCCAGCCGCTCCTGGCTCGGGCCACCGACATCGTGTTCGAGCATCCACAAGGGTCCGCCTTCCTCGAGGTACTCATCGACGATGCCAGTGAGCTCGTCGAGCATCGTCCGGGCCTCCTGGGCAGTTGCCGTCAGTGACGACACCAGGTCGTCCACCGAGCCCTGATCTCCATAAAAGACCCTGAGGATGCCCTCGATCTCGAAGTGGGGCTCATCAGGGGCAGTGGCCAGCCAGTCACGAAGCGCGCTCTCCCCCTCGGGAGTGATGGTGTAGCGATTGCGTTTGCGACCACCTGCCGGCTCCTTCTCGACTGTGGCCCAACCCAAATCCACCAAGCGCTTCTGCTCGCGATAGAGATGACCTTCGGAGGAGGGCCAGACGAAGCGCAGCGACCTGCGTAGTTGTTGGGTCAGTTCATAACCCGTCCATGAGCGCACGACGAGCATGCCCAACAGGGCATACGTGGTAGTTGATGCTTTTGCCATGGCAGGAACACTACTCGCAATGCGAGCAATTCTGTATTATTCTCGCGCTGTGAGCGTCCAGCAGCCGGCGAGGGGAATAGGAACACTGCGGTGCCATGTCATCGATGTTGATGACCTGGCGGTGGGCGAGACATTCTGGTCCGAGGTCACCGGACTACCGATCATCGGTTCAGGGTGGACCGGACGTTTCTCATACCTGGGCCGGGCCGATCCGTGGAAGCATGAGATCATCTTGCAACTGGTCGACGCACCCAAAGGCGATGAAGCGAACCGTTCGCATGTCGATATAACGGTTGACGAAGTAGACACCGCGGTCCGCCAGATCGAGTCGATAGGAGGGCGGGTGAAGAAAGAGCCAGGCCTCTACCCCCGCCCCGGCTCGTTCGAAGGACAGGTTCCGCTGATCGATTGGGCCGTCATGCAAGATCCCTTTGGCAACGAGTTCTGTCTCGTCAGTCCGCTCACCAAGGATGAAATCGCCGCTGTGGTCAAAGCCACCGAGTCAGGTCTCGACCAGGCCACCCATCAAGAGTGGCGCGCCGCCGCCGGAAGGGACAAACCTCGCCCCTGGGTAGTCGGCGGGACGCGACCAGTCCTCTACTGATCCACGACAGTCACGTCTGACGACGGTCATGCCGTTGTCCCCGCCAACCTCGGCCCGTGGTAACGGGTTTCTCGGCTGATTGTTCAGTTGTTGAATTCCACGATCACACAGACCTGGAGTCACCCTCCTTCTCGAAGCTCTGGATAGCTTCGACTATCTAGGGGATCTCGGCGACGAAGTCATCTGAGCGGAATTCATATTCGAACTCGGGTGATTTGAAGCCTCCTCATCGAACATCGACTCGACACCAAGGGACTACTAGCGCAGATCAGCAAATCTGGTCGGATAACGCTCCGTCCCAAAAGCCGAGCGATATCGGCGCATCAGCGCCTCCTAGCAAACCTCACCGGTCTTGAGTTCAAGATCGGTGTGTCTATCTAGCTAGCGCAGAATGCCGGATAGCGCGCGTGTGATCCGATTTCTTCTCTTGCCGATGGCCGCGCGTTATGCGCTGTGAGGATGAACGCTGCGCGGGAGATTCGTCTGGACCGAACGACCGCCTGAAGCGTTCCCAGGAGGGTTACCGATCGGTGCTCGCGCCCGTCTCGGTGCTTGGAGACAGGACAATCTGGTGAGAATCGAGGATCTCGATTTCTGGGCATTTTTCGAGATGCGAGTCCAATTGTGGATGCCGTCATCCCCATCATGCAACTAACTCAGCGATCTCCTCCATACTGCGTCCCTAGCGTCGACAGTCTCGGGTCGGAGAGTATCTTCGACGGAGAGCCCATCCCCAGGAGTGTTGACTGAGCGAGAGGTACGAGCCGAGCGTGTTGGGCCAGAAGACGCCACCCGAACCCGGGTCGCATCAGATCTTCGTCGGACGTGCGAGTGAAATCGCCCTGCTGCGCACCGCCCTGGACGACGCCCGGTCCGGGCGGGGTCGGCTCGTCTTGCTCTCCGGACCGCCGGGCATAGGTAAGAGCCGACTGGCCGCCGAGTTCACCGGACTGATGGCGGACGAAGGGGTGCTTACGATGATCGGACGGAGCTGGGAGGCAGGGGGTGCCCCTGCCTACTGGCCGTGGGTCCAGGCGATTCGTTCCTACATGCGATCGGCTGACCCGCAAGTCGTTGACCGACAGATCGGATCGGGTCTCGGCGAAATCGCCACCCTCCTGCCGGAACTGGCGGATTCCAAGCCTGACGTCCCGTTGCCGATCGCAACGGAACCAGCCGCGGATCGGTTCCGGCTGTTCGACGCCCTCGCCACCTTCTTGCGCAGCGTGGCCGAGGACGAACCGTTGATCATGGTGCTCGACGACCTACAGGCTGCCGATATCCCCTCGTTGCTGCTTCTGCGGTTCGTCGCCGACCAGCTCGCTGTTACTCGTATCCTCGTCGTGGCAACCTATCGGGACGTCGAGCTGACCCCGGATCATGCTCTGGCCTCCACTCTCGCCGAGCTGCACCGTGCCCCGGTGACCACCTCGCTTGCATTGGCCGGGTTGGATGTAGCCGAGGTCACCCGCTTTCTCGAGGCGGCGTCGGGTACCTCGAACCTGGCTTCGGTCGCCCCGACACTGCATCGTCAGACCAGCGGAAACCCGCTTTTCCTGGGAGAAGCTCTTCGCCTTCTGAAGTCGAGCGGCGGTGAACAGGTCACCTCGACCGTCACCCGGATGATCGTTCCGGCCGAGATCCGGGCGTTGATCGAGCGACGGCTCGCCGGCTTGGGACCGGATGCCCGGGAGTATCTGGAGGTCGCCTCGGTGTTCGGCAACGAGTTCGACGTAGATTCGATCCGCCGATACCAGGGCGTCTCCGTCGAAGAGATCCTCGACCTCTTCGGGGAGGCCGTCGCTGCCGGTCTGATGCTCGAGGTTTCGGGTGGTCGGGCTCGACTCCGCTTCTCCCACGACCTGATTCGCCACACCCTCTACACCGGCTTGGCGCCAGCGCGGCGGGTTCGCCTCCATCGCCAAGCTGCCGTGATCTTGGAGGAGGTGTATGGAGACAAGGTCGAAGAACATCTGGCTGAGCTGGCTCTCCACCATTTCGAGGCGGCACCCGGCGGCGATGCCGCTCCCGCCGTTGACTTCGGGCGGCGAGCCGGTGACCAGGCTCTCCGCACACTGGCGTACGAAGAGGCCGGCCGGCTGTTTGAGATGGCGATCGAAGCGCTCGAGGGAGTCACCAGCGGCGACTTGTCCGAGATCGTCGACCTGCATCTTTCGTTGGGGGACGCGCGGGTGCGGGCCGGCGATCTCCCCGGAGCCGGTGAGGCGTTCTGGCGCGCCGCCGAGATCGCCCGGCGCCTCCCCGATGCTCGGCGTCTGGCACAGGCGGCGGTTGGCTACGGGGGTCGGTTCGTGTGGGCTCGGGCCGGTGGTGACCAGCGGATGGTGCCTCTTCTCCAGGATGCTCTCGTTCTCCTCGGTGGGGAGGACGACCGGCTCCGGGTCCGCCTGATGAGCCGTCTGGCGTGTGCCCTCCGGTCGAGCGCCGACCGTGAATACTGCGACGCCCTCAGCGGCCAGGCTCTCGACCTGGCCCGCCAGATCGACGACCCATTAACTCTCATCTTTGCGTTGACGGGTAGGGCCGGAGCCGTCTGGTGGCCCGAGAACCCCGAGGAGCGACTGGGGATCGGCGCCGAACTGGTGTCGATAGGCGAGACCTCAGGATCGATCGAAGGGATCGTGGATGGACACATGTTGCGCTGCATGGCTCTGGCCGAGATGGGCGACACCGGCGCTGCCCGACGGGAGCTCGAGACGCTGTCCCGAACCGGGGGTCTCGTACGAATGGTGGCATACCGCTGGCTGGACGTTGCAATGAGGACCTCCTTCGCCCTCCTCGAGGGGTCCCTCGATGAGGTAGAACCATGGGTGGAGGAGATGCTCGCTCAGACTCCAACCACCCGCGCCCGGGACAACGTGTCAGGTGCTTTGCTCCAGCTTTTCATCCTTCGCAGGGAACAGGGGAGGTTGAGCGAACTGGAGGAAACAATTCGCAGGGCGGCCGTCGAGTTCCCCTGGTATCCCATGCACCGCATCGCTCTCGCCATTCTGTTGGCGACTGGTGGTCAGCATGTGGAGGCGCGCCAGATCCTGGGTGATCTGAGCACCAACCGCTTCGGCGCCCTGCACCGGGACAACTTCTGGATCCCTTCGCTGTGCCTGGTGGCAGAACTGGCAGTGGAATTGGGGGAGGGCTCGATCGCAACAGTGATGTACGAGTTGCTGGAGCCGTACGCGGCAAGGAACGCCTTCACCTTTGCCGAGGGTCCGCTCGGTTCGGTTGCTCGCTATTTGGGTCTCCTCGCCGACATGTTGGACGACCCGGAGGCAGCCGACCAATACTTGGAGGCGGCCGAGTCGGCCAACCGCAAGATGGGTGCCCGGCCATGGCTGGCTCACACCCTCTACGACCGGGCCCAGCTGCTGATCCGGCGGGATATGCCGGGCGACACAGACCAAGCAGCCAGTCTTCTC
>DATLEZ010000124.1:0-10996 GCA_035525055.1 Acidimicrobiia bacterium
TCACGTTGTGGGCGAAGGGGGACTTGAACCCCCACGTCCTTGCGGACACAGGAACCTGAATCCTGCGCGTCTGCCAATTCCGCCACTCGCCCAAGCGGGAAGCCGTCGTGAAAGACAGGCTTCAAAGCCAATGGTACCTCCTTTCCTCCCTCGGCCAGTAGTGAGTCAGGTCGCGCTTGGTCTATGGGTGTCAGAAGCAGCCAAGATCAGCGAAGGACGGGATTCGCCCGTCATTGGTCCCCTCGTAATTTGGCGCGTGGCTCCCGCTGAATATGTAATTCGGTCTGAGAGTCCCGGAAACCGGGAGTGTGACGCCAGGTTTCGTCTGATCCGGGACCGGTGCACCAAATTTGCGGAGCGTCAGGTGGACTGACTCCGGTTCTTCGCCGAGGGATCGGACAACGTCAGCCCTATTAGGGTTCAAGGCCTTGCATCAGGCCGAACTGACCCATCGCCATTCTTGACAACCTTACGACGTATGATTACCTTACGTTGTACTTCTTACGATGTACGAAGTCGACGAGCAAGGAGAAGGTGAATTGAGTTCAGCAGTGGGTCCCAGAGAAGGCCGGAAGGCGACGATCGCCGGTGAATCGGTAGCCGAGCCCGCTACCAATCAAATGAACACGATGCAGGCCATCGTCTACCACCGCTACGGCCCGCCTGATGTTCTCGAACTCCAGGAAGTCGAAAAGCCGATCGTCGAGGACGACGACGTTCTGGTCCGGATTAGGGCCGCTTCGGTCAACCCCTACGACTGGCACTTCATGAGAGGGGAGCCAATCATCGCCCGCCCACAGTTGGGGGGCCTTCGCAAGCCCAAGTCCACTCGACTGGGCGTTGACATGGCTGGCGAGATTGAGGCGGTGGGTCGCAATGTGAGGGAGTTCCGACCGGGTGACGAGGTATTCGGAGTGTGCCAAGGTGCATTTGCCGAGTACGCGACGGCTCGGGAGTCCTCGCTGGCGTTGAAGCCGGCCAATGTGACTTTCGAACAAGCCGGGGCGGTCGGGATTGCGGCCTTCACCGCCATTCAGGCTCTGCGCGATTGGGGCCAGGTCCAGCCCGGACAGAAAGTCTTGATCAACGGTGCTGCAGGAGGCGTTGGGACGTTTGCAGTCCAGTTGGCCAAGGCGTGGGGAGCTGAGGTGACCGGAGTGTGCAGCAACAGGAATGTCGAAATGGTCAGGTCGATTGGGGCCGACCACGTCATCGACTATACGAGAGACGACTTCACGAGCGACCGGCAGCGTTATGACGTGCTCCTCGACATCATCGGAAATCGCTCGCTCTCGAAGACGAGAGGGGTGCTGAATCGGCAAGGGAGATTCGTGATGATCGGAGGACCGAAGGGGCGATGGATTCGGCCACTGGATCGCATCCTCATGGCCGTGGTGACGTCTCCGTTTGTGAGCCAGAAGACGGTCTCACGCACCGCTCTATGGAGCAAAAAGGACCTGGTTCTCATGCGCGAGCTCATGGAGGCGGGAAAGGTCCGTTCCGTCATCGACCGCACCTATCCGCTGAGCGAAGTCCCCGAGGCGGTGCGGTATTTGGAAGAGGGCCACGCTCGAGGCAAAGTCGTCATCGTCGTCTGATGATGGAAATCAGCGCTCGTGAAAGCCATCGTTCGAGACATCTACGGATCATCTGACGTCCTGGACTTGCAGGAAGTCGACCGACCGGTGCCGGGAGACAACGATGTGCTGGTCAGGGTCCATGCCAGTTCGGTGAATCGAGCCGATCTGGACTTTCTGCGAGGGTTTCCTTTCGCGTCACGGTTCGGCATCGGTTTGTTGAAGCCGAAGAACCGGACTCTCGGGTTGGACGTGGCCGGCAAGGTTGAGGCCGTCGGGGCCGCTGTGACTCAGTTCCGGCCCGGCGACGAAGTGTGGGCTGACATGGCGGCCTGCGGCTTCGGCGCCTTCGCTGAGTTTGCCCGTATCCCCGAGAAGGTGCTGGCTTCGAAACCGGCCGGCCTGAATTTCGAGGAGGCAGCGACTGTGCCCCATTCGGCTGTCATGGCGCTCCAGGCTCTTCGCAGCCGGCGACCGATCAAGCCAGGACAGAGAGTCATGATCAACGGCGCCGGTGGTTGTGTCGGCCCGTTCGCCGTGCAGATCGCCAAGGCCTTCGGCGCCGAAGTCACCGCCGTCGATCACACATGCAAGATGGAAATGCTCAGCTCGATCGGAGCGGATCATGTGATCGACTACACCCGGGGCGATGTTGTCGAGAACGGCCAGCGCTACGACCGGATCCTTGACATCGCGTCGAAACGCTCGGTGCTCCGGTACCGAGGTTCATTGAGCCCCGGGGGGACCTACGTCATCATCGCCAACTCGTTGTCGCGGTTCTTCGAAGCCGCGTTCGTGGGATCAGTGGTGTCGTTGGCAGGCAAGAAGAGGATGGGGACCTTCATGTGGAGGCCGAGCAATCGTGGCGACCTGAATTTCCTGAAAGGGCTGCTGGAGGCGGGGAGGATCAAGCCGTTCATCGATAGGAGCTACCCGTTGAGCGACACTCCCGGGGCCTTGCGCTATCTGGACGAAGGGTGCGCTCAAGGAAAGGTCGTGATCGCTGTGTGGCAACAAGGCAAGCCTTCTAGTTGCTAGCTGCTCGAAACACCACCCCTCAGCTCCGTACCCGCACCATGTTCGGGTCGTATAGCGGTCTGATCGAGGCCCTGGCCGGATAGCGGTCGCCGGCGATCTCGACCTCCCAGTCGCCGGCGTCGAGGTAGGCCTGCGTGACCGGCTCGCCCGCCTCGATCATGGCCAGACCCACGGCTCCGCCCAGTGTGAATCCATACGAGGCTGCTCGGACATAGCCCACAGGACGGGCGTTGCGATGTACCACCTCGGCGTGGAACATGAGCGGCTGAGGGTCTTCGACCAGGACCTGGGCCAGGCGACGCGTTAGCGGGCCTGCAGCCTTCCGAGCCGCCACGGCGTCGCGGCCGATGAACCCTCCCGGCTTCTCAAGATCGACGGCGAAACCCAGCCCCGCTTCGAGCACGTGATCGGTGTTGTCGATGTCGTGGCCATAGTCGCGGTAACCCTTCTCCATCCGCAGGCTCCCCAGGGCCTTTAGCCCGGCATGGCGCAAATCAACCGTCTCTCCTGCTTCGGTCAAGAGGTCGTACACGTGGGCCGCTTGGGGGGTCGGAACGTGCAGCTCATAACCCAGCTCGCCCACGTAGGTGATGCGAATGCAGAGCGCCTTGGCGAAGCCGATGTCGATTTCGCAGGCCCGGCGGAAAGGGAACGACTCGTTGGAGAGGTCGGCCGAAGAGACCTTCCTCATCAGGTCCCGGCTATTGGGACCCTGAACGTTGATCTGGGCGTAGGCGGACGTCACGTCGGCGATATGCGCCTGCATTCCCACGGCATGGCGGCTCATCCAGGTCTCCACATGGCGATGGGCGGTGTCGGTCGCAACCACCCAAAACCGGCCCTCGTCCAGTTTGGTCACGGTGAGGTCAGCCTCCAGCCTTCCGTCCTCGTTGAGCCACTGGGTGTAGGTGATGGTCTCTGGCTCGCCGTCGACCCGGTTGGCCGAGATCTTCTCCAGCAGGCGTCCGGAATCCGGCCCTTCCACCAGAAACTTGGACATGAAGGACATATCCATGATGCTCGCACTCGAGCGCGTCGCCTCGTGCTCCGCCTGCCAGTAAGGGAACCAATGCTGGCGACCCCACGACAGATGCTCGACCTCCGGTTCCACGCTGGCTGGGTAGTACCAGTCTGCCCCCTCCCAGCCGCTTACCTCCCGGAAGTGGGCGCCCCTCCGGGATAGCCGGTCGTTGAGCGGCGAAAGCCGGGCTCCGCGGGCAGTCTGCATCGAACGGGTCGGGTAGTGGCACTGGTACACCATGCCCAACGCTTCGACGGTCCGGGTGCGGCGGTATTCCGGTGTGGCCTGGTAGAGGTGGAGGCGGTCGATGTTGAAGCCGGTGACATCGACGTCGGGCCGGCCGTTGATGATCCAGTGGGCAACCGCCCTGCCAACACCACCTCCGGTGAGGATCCCGATCGAATTCAGGCCGGCGGCGACGAAGTAGTTGCGCAGTTCCGGCGCCTCTCCGAGGACCGGGGCAAGGTCGGGGGTGAAGCTCTCCGGCCCGCAAAAGAACTTGCGGACACCCACTTCGAAGGAAATCGGCACGCGCTGCATCGCCTTGTCGACATAGGGGGCCATGCGGTCCCAGTCAGGGGGAATCTCGCCGAAGGAGAACTCATTGGGAATGCCGTCGATCATCCAGGGGGCACACACCGGTTCGAACAGCCCGATCATCAGCCCTCCCACTTCCTCCCGGTAGTAGCCGTAGGAGGCAGGGTCTTCGATCACCGGCCACGATCCGGAGATTCCAGGTACCTGGTCGGTGATGAGGTAGTAGTGCTCTGCCGCTTGAAGCGGAATATTGACGCCGTTCATCTCGCCAAGCTGGCGGGCCCAGATGCCGGCGCAGTTGACCACGTACTCGGCCTCGATATCGCCGTGAAGTGTCCGCACTCCTGACACCGCCCCGCCCTTGGTCAGGACTCCGGTGACCGGTGTTCCTTCGAGGATGCGGACTCCACTTTGCCGGGCGCCGGCGGCGAGAGACATCGTGACGTCCGCGGGATTGGCCCGCCCATCTTCCTTGACGTAGAACCCGGCCAGAATGTCGTCGGTACGGGCAAGGGGGAACAACTCCGACACCTCCCGTCCGGAGACTTCGTGGACATCGATCCCGCAGTACCGGTTGAAGGCCGCAACGCGCCTGTACTCCTCGAGCCTGTCGGGCTCCGTTGCCAATTCGATAAATCCAACCGCCTTGAAGCCGGTGGCGAGCCCGGTCTCCGCTTCCAATCGGCTGTAAAGATCGCGCGTGTACTTGCGCATCTCGGTCGAGGTCTCCGAAGTCGATCCGAAGGTCACCATCAGTCCGGCGGAGTGCCAGGTGGTGCCCGATGTCAGCCGGTCGCGCTCACACAGAACAGTGTCGGTCCAGCCCATTTTTGCCAGGTGATAGGCAACGCTGGTGCCTATCACTCCTCCACCAACCACAACCACGCGGGCTCGGTCTGGCGGCACGGATCGTGACGCGGTCATATGCCCTTCTGCGACCATGGTCGTGCCTTCGGGACAGGGTGCTTGCTCAAACCGAGATCACAACTCGAAGGTAGCTGGTTGTGGCCACACGTCAGCCTCCGGACCGTGCCGGCCCGACGCGCTCTGCTACCTGGTTGAATCGACCGGTGTTCACCCCCATTCGCACCAAGCGTCTGTTGATACGTCCGTTTCGCCCGGAAGATGCGGCCGGTCTGGCGGCGCGCAGGAGTGACCCGGTGGTGGCCGAGTATCAGAACTGGACGCTTCCCTATTCGATAGAGCAAGCGGAAAAAACGGCGTCGGAACTGGCGGCGATGGATGGACCCAGGAACGACGAGTGGTGGATGGCTGTCGTCGCCGAGCCGGACACCGATGAGGCTTTGGGAGATCTGGCCGTCCATCTGTCATGGGAGGGCAGGACCGCCGAGGTTGGCTACACCTTCGCCAAAGAGAATTGGGGAAAGGGGTATGCCACTGAGGCCCTGGCGGCAATGATCGAGTATCTGTTCGATGCGGTCGGCGTGACCAGGGTGTGGGGTGGCCTTCATCCCGATAACCCGGCCTCGGCCATGGTGCTGGAGCGCAGCGGGCTCTTGTTCGAGGGCCACACCCGTTCGTCGTTTTGGCTCGGAGACGAAGTCTCGGACGACTGGATTTACGGAATGACCCGGCCGGACTGGGAGAGGTGGCGAGACCGTCCCCGGCATCGGCCGACCGAGGTGAGCCTGATCGAGGTCACAACCGAGAACGTGAGGCCGGTAACGAGACTGAGAACCCACAAGACTCAGGAAACGTTCGTGGCCACGATGGCCGAGACGTTCGTAGACGCCCTCTTCCCGGAGAAAGTTGGCGGAGCTCCGGTGGTCCCATGGCTGCGAGCTGTCTTCGCGGACGGGGAGTTGGTCGGGTTCGTAATGCTCGCTCTTCGCACCGAACATCACCCCGAGCCTTATTTGTGGCGACTCCTCATCGACCGCATGCATCAGCGACGGGGGATCGGAGAAAGGGTGGTCGAGCTGGTCGCCGAGGAGTGCCGAAGAATGGGTGATGAGTCTCTTGTCACGAGTTGGGGCGAGGGCAAGGGATCGCCCCGTCGCTTCCATCTTCGCAACGGCTTCGAGCCCACCGGGAACCTGATCGATGGTGAGACCGAAGGCCGCAAGCGCCTCGTCTGAATGGCGAACCAGACTGAAGATCAGCGCCTGTCAGCGCGACGACCGGCGACGATGCCACCGCTCCCACAGGACCAACATCGATGGCAAGACGCCGACGGCGGCGATCAGGGAAAGGCCGATGGCAAAGAACGTCACCTGGCCCATCTGTTTGAACGGCACCAGGCTCGAAGTCATCAGGATGCCGAATCCGGCCATCGTGGTGAAGGCCGATCCTCCCAGAGCGCCTCCAGTATGGGTGGTGGTAGAGCGGATAGCCTCATCGAGGTCATCAAATGCGAGTCGATCCTCCTCGAATCGGCGAGCGAGATGGATCGTGAAGGGGACTCCGATGCCGATCGCTAGAGCGGACAATGTTGCGGTTATCGGTCCAAACGGGATGCCGGCGATATACATCACTCCGTAGGTCCAAAGGACGACCAGCGCGACCGGTGCCATAGTGAGCACGCCCAGGAAAGGGCGCCGGTTGCGGATCCCAAAGAAGATCATGAGGACGACAGTGGCGGCGGCCAAGGTCAAGAAGAGCGATGAACTCTGGGAAGCCGTGAGGGCATTTACCACGACATCGGAGATGATGTTCTGGCTGGTGGCGATCACAGAGGCTCCGGCCGAATCGAAGGCGGCAAAGGCAGCGTCAAGGTCGCCACGCAGCTCCTTCACCTGCGTCTCCCCGGCAGTTGTCCTTATGTCGAACAACACCGCGTCCAGGCGGTCACCGTCGTGGTGGGTGACCGCGGCCATTTGCTCGGGGGCTGCCGTCGCCAGGGCGTCATAGAGGGACTCGGTGTCGGCGCCGGCCGGCGCTCTCAGGTCGTCGCCTAGCCCGGCGCTCGTGACGGCAGCAAGCACGCCGGGGGGAGTCGCCTCGGGGCCTGCCGAAAGCATCTGCTGGAGGATCCCCACCGGAGAGTTCGCGTTGGCTACAGGTCCGGCGGGTGTTTCGGAGGTCGAAACCGAGGCGACGGACGCCAGGCCCGTCAGGGAGTCCACCATTAGGTTGTGAAACTCTGCCGACGCGAGGGTCCCCGCCGTCGGAGCCTCGATCAGAACCTGCGTCTGCTCGCCGAAGCCACCACCAAACTCGGTTGTGAGAATGTCGAGTGTGGCGATGGCCGGAGAGTCCTCAGGTAGGAAATCGGTGAAAGAGAACCGAGTCTCCAGCCGGGTGAACCCGACCCACCCGAGACCTCCCAGCACCAGGGCGACCGCCAACGCAACCACAGGAAGCCGTTCGGCGATGACGGCCGTCTTGCCCATCAACTGGGGCAGGATCCTCTCGCTGTGCTGGCCCAGTGCTTCCACCGGCACGCGCCCGCCTCGCTCGGCCCGGCGATCGAGGAGGACCCGGAAGGCAGGGACGAAGGTCATCATCAGCAGAAAGGAGAAGAAGATTCCAAGCGCCGCCAGGATTCCGAAGTCGGTCAGCGCGGGCACCGGGCTAACCAGGTTGGTAAGAAAGCCGATGACAGTGGTGAGGGTGGCGAGAACGAGAGCCACGCCCGACGTCGTTATAGAGCGCCTCATGCTCTCATCTACCGACGCCCCCTCTCCCACCTCTTCCCGATAGCGACTGATCAAATGGATTGCGTAGTCGACGCCGAGTCCGATGATCAGAATTGGAACGATCTGGGTGGGAGCTGAGAAAGCGGAGAGAATGCCTGCCCTCTCCAATAGGACCCCGGCACCCTGCATCATCCCAATCGCCATAAAGATTGTCACCATCGTCAGCCCCATGTCCGCCAGCGTGCGCCGGGCATTGCGCCAGACGGTGGCTGAGCCCCGGGGCTTTACCCAATAGACGAAGAGGAGGATCCCCACGATGATGATCCCTGCGAAGCTGAAGAGCCGGCCCACCTCGTCCGTAAAGGAGTCGGCCTCGCCGAAGAGCAGGTTGAAACTGAACGGGCGAATTTCGATGTCGGTCTCGATCGCTTCCAACTCGGTGGCGATCGACTGCTCGAGGTCCATTTGGGCATCTAACGCCGCGGTTGCGTCGCCTTCTCCACTGCGGAAGAAAGCCAGCATGATGGCGGCCGGGGACGAGGCCCCGCCAGGATCTCCCGCCCCGCTCAATAGGCCGGTCACGAAACCCGTCTGCTCCGGAGGCATCTGGGATAAGGCGCTCTGATACAACTCATCGACGGCGGCATCGTCGAGTTGGTGAAGGGCGAGGCCTTGCTCGGCAGCAGCCTGGGCGACGGGAGCCAGGTACGACACCACCCCCGGCCGCTGTTCCGATTCGGCCAGCGCACCTCCTCCGACCCGGCGGATCGCTTCCTCAACCGCTGTTGCAGCCTCTAGTCCAGACGCAGAAATGACATCGCCGCCCGGGTCCCTTATGACCACCTGGAGGATGGCCTCCTGTTCTGTCCCGAAGAGTTCGGAGATGCGGTCGAGTGCGGCTATCTCGGCGTTGTCAGGGGCAAAACCTTCGTTGCCCGTGGCGATCACAACCTGGGAGGCGAGCGAACTTAGAGCCCCGGCAACGATCACCGAGGCGATGAGAACAGCCCAGGGAAATCGCCGCACGGCCGCGGCGAAGAACTGAGTGATGGCTGTCACGAATGGACTCCTGAGAACGAAGGATCAGCGGTGGACCGTTCCCAAATCTACGTGCCGGGAGAGGTGTAGCGGAAATCGAGCAGACAACGGACGGCGTCGAGCATGCCTGGAGGTCCTAGCGTGGTCCGGGTGCGGCGAGCAGGTTTCTCAGGATCATCAAGAGTTCTCTCGAGATGTCAGTCCAGGTCTACCCCTAAGTGAGGCGCCTCACCGGGGCGGAAGCGCGGCGCGTCTCCGTCGCAGCCCAGGGTCTTGCCGCCCCGCGGCCGACCGGTACGCCGAACGTTGGACACGTGCGTCGGGCGGTGCGCACCATGGGCATCCTCCAGATCGACTCGGTCAATGTCGTGGAGCGAGCCCATCAACTCACTCTGTTCTCGCGTCTCGGCCCTTACGACTCCGACCTTCTGTGGCGGGCACTGGAGGAGCACCACCTCTTCGAGTACTGGGCCCGGATGGCGTCGTTCAGCCCGATCGAGGATTTTCCGCTTTATAGGCATCGCATGGAACGGCATGCCAAGAAAACCGGGGACTGGACGAAGGCATTGAATGCCAGAGCCCCGGGGTATGTCGAGTCCGTGTACAACCAAGTCGCAGAGCGAGGGCCTTTGGCGGTCGCCGACCTCGACGAACCGGGGGAGCGGGCCGGGCCCTGGTGGGGTTGGGCCGACGGAAAGATAGCGCTCGAGCGTCTCTTCGCTACGGGCCGTGTAGCGGTGGCCTTCCGGCGCAACTTCACCCGGTACTACGACCTTGTCGAACGGGTGATTCCGCAAGAAATCCTTGACCTTCCAACAATCGCCACTGGAGAAGCCCAGCGACGCCTCATCCTTCAAGCCGCCAAGGCGCTCGGCGTCGCCACGGCCCGGGATCTCGGCGACTACTACTGGATTCGAGTTGCGGAAGCCAAGCCCGCCATCGCCAGCCTCGTCGCAGACGGATCGATCATGGAGGTCGAGATCGAACGCTGGCCGATGCCCGCCTACCTTCATGCGGGCGCAGCCATTCCCCGCCGCATCAATGCACGAGCATTGGTCAATCCGTTCGATCCACTGGTGTGGAATCGGGAGCGCCTCGAGCGACTACATGGCTTCTACTACCGGGTGGAGATCTACGTTCCGGCACCGAAGCGGATCCGCGGCTACTACGTCTTCCCGTTCCTGCTCGATGACGACTTCGTAGCGCGGATTGATCTCAAAGCCGATCGCAAAGCCGGGGTCCTGCGGGTCCAAGGCGCATTTCTCGAGGACGGGGTTGACTCGAAGCTCGTGGCCCGGGAACTGGCGGTCGAGCTAGGGGAGATGGCACGCTGGCTCGGACTCAAAGAGATCGCCGTAAGCCCCAAGGGCGACCTCGCTCCCCACCTCAGCAAAGCGGTCTGAGCGCGGGGAACAACTATGCGGCGAAGGTACCTGGTCGCGGCTGCATCGCCGGTCCGGCGTAGGCGTCCTCCCAGGGAAACCGACCCTCGTTGTCGTCGTAGCTGAGTTGCAGCGCCGAAACTGAGTACACCGCGGGCCGCTGATAGTAGGCGTTGGCCCCGAGCAGGATCTCGCCGGGATTGGGCACGACCTCGGGGATGATCCGGTGTGGCCAGTTTTCAAATGTGATGAGCTGGCCGGGAAGCAGGGCCGCGCCTTCGCGGATGCGGTCCCCGAGATCGTTGAGGACCCCTGCGGATGTTTCAATGTCCGCCCCGACGATGAGTAGCTCTGGGTGGGCCAGTCCGAACATCCCGATCGTGTAGGCGAAAGGTGCTTGATCGTCCCGAGGGCATTGGCACCCGGGCTTGCTGCAAAATTCACCACCCACGTATTGGATGGCCCATCCGTATCGGCGAATCCTGTGGACGAGGGCAGCGTCTTCCTGATCGATCCAGGCTTGTGTCTTGGCGTCCATGGCTGCTCCTTCCTGGCCCTTCTGCGATGGTCTGGCCCTTGGTTTCGAAAGTATCAAATGGCACTGACAGCAATTCGGATCCGGTCGTCAGAACCGATCTCGGTCGGTCCCGAACCTGGGGCCCGATGCCCTCACCTTTCAGGGTGGGTGGCCGCTGGTGGTGTAGGTGTGGCCGAGGCGGCTGGTCCAGAGGTAGTCGCCGTTGGGGAGTTTCTGGTAGGTCCAGCGGCAGCGGTGTTTGGTGTTGTGGTTGTGGCGGCAGAGGG
>DATLEZ010000125.1:0-39138 GCA_035525055.1 Acidimicrobiia bacterium
AGGCGAGCGGCACCGGAATCGGGACGTTGATCCCGACCATCCCCACCTGAATCTCGCTCTGGAACTTGCGGGCCGCCCCACCATCATTGGTGAACAGGGCGGTTCCGTTGCCGTAGGGGTTCTCGTTGATCATGTCGATGGCGTCCTGGTAGTGGTCAACCCGGACCACCGACAACACCGGCCCGAAGATCTCGTGCTTGTAGATCTCCATCTTTGGCGAGACCTTGTCAAACAAGGTTGGGGCCACGTAGAACCCGCTCTCGAATCCGTCCGGCGAGTAGCCGCGTCCGTCGATCAAGAGGTCGGCGCCTTCCTCGACACCTTTGTCGATCATGCCGACGACCTTGTCGCGGTGCTCAGGAGTAACCAGCGGTCCCATCTCCGAGTCCGGATCGCTGCCTGGTCCGGTGCGGAGTTTGGCGATTCTTGCCATCACCTCGGGGATCAGACGATCGGCGGCGTCGCCGACGGTGACGACCACGGATATCGCCATACACCGCTCGCCGGCAGATCCGTATCCCGCTGAAACGGCGGCATCGGCGGCAAGGTCCATGTCGGCGTCGGGCAGCACCACCATGTGGTTCTTGGCCCCGCCCAGGGCCTGCACACGCTTTCCGGCCTTTGTTCCGTTCTCGTAGATGTACTGGGCGATCGGCGTGGAACCGACGAACGAGACCGCCTGGATATCGGGATGCTCGAGGATCCGATCCACCGCCACCTTGTCGCCGTGGACGACGTTGAAAACCCCGGGTGGCAGGCCCGCCTCTTTGAGAAGCTCTGCACAGAACATCGACGGAGAGGGATCCTTTTCGGACGGTTTGAGGATGAAGGTGTTACCGGCGGCGATGGCGAGCGGGTACATCCACATGGGAACCATGGCCGGGAAGTTGAAGGGAGTAATGCCGGCGACCACCCCGAGCGGCTGGCGCATAGTGAAGGTGTCCACACCGGTCGAAACCTGCTCGCTGAATTCGCCCTTGACGATGTGGGCGATGTTGCAGGCGAACTCGATGACTTCGAGTCCACGCTGAACCTCGCCGAGGGCGTCTGGTGTGGTCTTGCCATGCTCGGCCGTGATCAGTTTGGCAATCTCATGCCGATTCTCGACCACCAGTTCCCGGTAGGCGAACATCACGTTCTGGCGCCGGGTGATTGGGGAGTCGCGCCAGGCCGGAAAAGCCTCCCCGGCCGCGGCTACGGCGGCATTGACCACCTCGGGCGTCGCCAGCGCCACCTCGCTTTGGACCACCCCGGTGGCGGGGTCGTAGACCTTTCCGGTCCGGGTCGGGGCCTCTTCCCAGGGCTTTCCGTTGATCCAATGAGTTATTTGGGCCATCTGCCTTCCTTTTGATTCGATTGTACGCCCCGATTAGTCGGTGGCCCGAGTCGGGTCGGCTACCTTTCGACTTCATAGCCCGCTCTCTCCAGCCGACACATTCAGGCAACGAGGTAAAGGAAACATGAAAAGGAAATACGCGGTCTTGGTTGTCTTGGCCGCTCTTGTTTTAGGGGCCTGCGGCGGCACCGCCGAGACCACCACTACCGCTCCGGCCGAGACGACTACGACCGAGGCGACCACCACGACCGAGGCTGTCCCTGAAGGGTTGGTGACGACAGTCGAAGATCTTCCTTCGGCGACCATCCAGATCGTCTCGACAGGGAGCTTCGTCACTCCCGACTTCGGTGAGTTCGAAGGCGGCGGCAGCGGCTCCGGTTTCATCATCGATCCGAGTGGCATTGCCGTGACCAACAGCCATGTTGTCAGCGGAGCCGGGCTGATCGAAGTGTTCATCGGCGGCGATCCCGCACCTGTCAACGCTCAGATCCTGGGCGTGTCGGAGTGCAACGACCTCGCCGTGATCGACCTGGCCGGTGACGGCTACAACTACCTCGAGTGGTTCGATGGTTCGCTCACGGCCGGCATGGATGTGATTGCCGCCGGCTATCCCCTTGGAGATCCCCAGTTCACCGTGACCGCCGGGATCATCTCGAAGACCGACTTCCCGGGTGAAACCGAGTGGGCCTCCGTCGATGCCATCCTCGAGCACGACGCCCGTATTCGACCTGGCAACTCCGGTGGACCCCTGGTCAACGATGCCATGCAGGTTGTCGGAGTGAACTACGCGGGCCGTGACGACACCGACCAGAACTATGCGATTAGCGTCAGTGAGGCCTCCGGCATCGTCGAACAGCTCAGCTCCGGAGTCGATGTCGATTCCGTCGGCATCAACGGCTACGCCGTTCTTGTCGATGACGGCACCACCGGGATCTGGGTCGAGACCGTCCAACCAGGCTCCCCGGCCGATGCCGCCGGCGTCACCGGCGGCGACATCGTCACTCGCATGTCCGGTGTCTCTCTCGGCTTCGATGGCACCATGTCCGAGTTCTGTGATGTGATCCGCACCCAGGGCAACACGGGGGTAATGCCGGTCGAGGTTCTTCGATTCGCCACCTCTGAGGTGCTGCGGGGACAGTTCAACGGTGAGGCGCTCTCGCAGGCCTTCTCCTTCGCCGAGGCGCTCGAGGACGATGCCACCGTCGAGCAGACCACCGACACCTACACCGAGTACATGGTGATCGAAGACGACACCGGTTCGATGCAAGTCGAGATCCCGATCGAATGGGCCGATGTCGACGGAGCGCCATACACCGATGACGAAGGTCGAGACATCACCGATGTCCGGGCCGCGTCCGATCTCGCTGGCTTCCAGGAGACCTGGGGAACGCCGGGGATGATCTTCAGCGCCTCCTCGGACTGGGCCGCGACCACGTCGGAAGAGGAACTGCTTGACATCTATCTGTCGTCGCTGCAGGACCAGTGCGTGTACGACGGCCGCTACGCATACGAGGACCCCGCCTACACCGGTTCTTATGACCTCTTCTACGAGTGTGGGGACACCCTGGCGACCTATGTGATCGTGGCCGCGCGGCCACCGGAAGGGAACTTCCTCATCGTCGTTCAGGTTCAGGCCAACGAGGATCGCGACTTCGATGCGCTCGATCGGATCCTGGCGAGCTTCTATGTTTCCGGGGAGGTTTAGGCCGGAATCACTATCCGCCCGAACGCCATCCGCGATCCGAACGACGGATCGCGGATAGCGGACTAGCGGGACTCCTACCTCGCTGCCCCCTGCATCGACCCGGTAAGCTTGCTGAAGTCGAGGTTGTAGAGGGCGCAGAGGATCTCGCGATCGCCGCTATCCCAACTTCCCTGAGTGGGGGTGATCGCCAAGACTTCCAGGGCTGATTCCTCGTACGAGAGACCGACATAGGCCTCGAACTCGCCGACGCACAGCTCCTGGGCTGCATCGTTCATTGCCGTGCTGCCGGGGAAGATGTCGGATTCGGTGTAGTCGAAAACGGCGAACACCTCGTTGTCGTGAGGTTCCGAGCAATCCACTTCGGGAACGCTCGAGACCTCGGTCTCGTTGGTGTCGTCGAAGCAGGTTCCTACCTCGAGGGTGAAAACGTTGCCTCCGCAGGCCGCCACGAACAGTGCAAGCAGCAGGATCAATCGGATTTGCTTCAAGTGAGAGTCCCCTCTGTGAGCTGGGTCCAGGGTGCCGGAAGGATCCGGCACCACTGTCCCCCCGGCTTCCGCTGGGGGGACAGAATGCTACGCGTTCTCAAACCAGGTACTGGTTGAGTTCGCGCTTCAGGTATTTGCCGTCACCTTTGTGCCCGCGGTACTCGTTGCCGCCGATGATCACCCTGCCGCGAGACAAGACGGTGTCGACCCCCCCGGCCAGCTGCATGCCTTCGTAGCAGGAGTAGTCGGTCCTCATATGGTGGGTGGTGGCCGAGAGAACGTGCTTCCGCTTGGGGTCGAAGATGACGATGTCGGCGTCGGAGCCGATGGCAATCGTCCCTTTCCGGGGGAACAGGCCGAACATCCGGGCAGGGGTCGTCGAGCAAACCTCGACCCAGCGCTCCAGGCTCAGTCGCTCCTCGGCTGCCGCTCCGTGATAGATCAACTCCACCCGATGCTCTACGCCCGGGAGCCCGTTGGGAATCTTCGAGAAGTCGCCTTCCCCGAGTCGCTTCTGACGACCCAACTCGGGATGATCCTCGAAGCAGAACGGACAGTGGTCGGTCGAAACAACCTGGAGGTCGTTGGTTGCCAAACCTGACCACAGAGCTTCCTGGTGGCCCTCGGCGCGGTCCCGCAACGGGGGCGAGCACACGAACTTGGCGCCTTCGAAACCGTTGCCGAGGTCGTCGAGATCAAGGAAGAGATACTGCGGGCAAGTTTCCGCGAACACGTTGAGACCCTCGTCGCGGGAATTGGTGACTTCGGCCAGGGCCTCCAGCGCCGACAAGTGGACGACGTAGAGGGGCGAACCGGCCAGTTCGGCCAGCTTGATCGCCCGGTGGGTTGCCTCTCCTTCCAGGATCGACTTGCGGACGATGCCGTGATAGAGCGGATCTGTCTCGCCCCGCTCGAGAGCCTGTGCAATCAGGACATCGATGGCGATGCCGTTCTCGGCGTGCATCATGATGGTGGCGCCGTTCTCAGCCGCTTTCTGCATCGCCCGGAAGATCTCGCCGTCGGTCGAATAGAAGACGCCCGGGTAGGCCATGAACATCTTGAACGAACTCACCCCTTCACCGATGGCGATGTCCATTTCCTTGAGGGACTGGTCGTTGACGTCAGAGAGAATGCAATGGAATCCGTAGTCGATGGCACAGTTGCCTTCGGCCTTGGCCATCCAGGCTTCCCATCCCTCCATCAAGCCACTGCCCTTTGACTGGACTGCGAAGTCGATGATGGTGGTGGTGCCGCCCCAGGCCGCGGCCCGGGTACCGGTCTCGAAGCTGTCTGAAGCGAAGGTCCCTCCGAAAGGAAGCTCCATGTGGGTGTGAACGTCGATTCCGCCGGGGACCACATATTTGCCGGCGGCGTCAATCACCTCGTCGGCTGGCCAATCGGTTCCCCGTGCTCCCAGGGCAGTGATCTTGTCCCCTTCAATGAGGACGTCCGCCTCGAAGCTTCCGGCGTGGGTGATAACGAGACCATTCTTGATGAGGACCGACATCTCGCCTCCATTGACTGCTCGGGGACCCGGTCCGAGGACTCCCCTAAGACTGCGGGGCTCCGTTGGCCCGGAACCTAGCTGTCTCCGGCACCCGCTGGGTTGGTCTCGGACCCGAAATGTTCCTGATAGTCGTCGAGAGCGGCGTTCACCACGACCCGGGCCTGCTCGGCCCCGTAACGCTCGATGATCCGGGTCTCGGCGGGTTCGTTCGGTCGGAGTTTGTAAGTCTCGAAGTAGTGCGCCAGGCGATCAACCAAAGCCAACGGCAGCTCGTCGACGTCGATGATCCCGCCCCACACCGGGTCCCTGGCCAGAACGCCGATGATCTTGTCGTCGGCTTCATCGCCGTCGAGCATCTGCAGGCCACCAACAACGGTGGCGGTCAGGGTGATGTCGGCCCGGTCGATGGCTCGCTCGGAGATGACGCAGATGTCGAGCGGATCCCCGTCGCCCCGGACCGCTGACGGGCAGAGATCTGCCACCCGTTCGGCGCAATAGGTTCTCGGGATGAACCCGTAGAGGGTCGGCGGGGAAGAGGAGGTCTGCTGGGGCCGATCGACCTTGATATAGCCGGTCGGCTTGTCCAGTTCGTACTTGATCAGGTCGAAGGGTGTGATCTCGATATAAGCCGTCACGACCGAGGGCGGATCGGGCCCGGCCGCCAGGCCGTGCCAGGGATGTGGTCGCCAGTGGGTGAACTCAGCTATGGACAAGGTCTAGCAGGGCAGGACGGATATCGCGGTCATCCGGCCCCTTGCCGGACGGTTGCTGGAAACCTCGGCGAAACCGCACGGGCACGGCGGGGCCGTTAACTTGCCATCTGCACGAGTGCTCTTAAAGGAGGCACCGACTTGAAACGAACTATGACCCTGCTGGCCGTCCTCGCGCTGCTCATTGCGGCGTGTGGCGGTGACGCAACGACAACGACCACCGCCGCTAGTGGTGGAGATACGACCACGACCGCCGCCGCAGGCGGCGAGATGGATGCCCTGATCGCGGCCGCACAGGCCGAAGGACTGATCACCACCATCGCGCTGCCGCGTGACTGGTGCAACTACGGGGGTGTGATCGACACCTTCACAGAGAAGTACGGGCTCGAATACAACGGATTGGCGCCCGACGCCGGTTCGGCGGACGAGCTTGAGGCAGTTCGGGCTAATCAAGGCAGCTCGGGTCCGCAAGCCCCGGATGTAGTGGACATCGGCCTCGCCTTCGGGCCGGTCGCCAAGGACGAGGGTCTCCTCCAGCCCTACATGGTTTCGACGTGGGACTCGATCCCCGATGATGCCAAGGACGCCGAGGCCCACTGGTATGGCGACTACTACGGCGTGTTGGCCTTCGAGGTCAACGCCGACGTGGTGGAGAGCGTGCCCCAGGATTGGTCCGACCTGCTCAGCCCCGATTACAACGGGCAGATAGCGCTGGCCGGTGACCCCCGGGTCTCCGCTCAGGCAATCTCGGCCGTGTTCGCGGCCGGTCTCGCGAATGGCGGTTCCCTCGATGACCCCGAAGCCGCGGCGCAGGCTGGGCTCGAATTCTGGGCCGAAGTTGCCGCGGCAGGCAACCTGGTCCCCGTCATCGCCGAGTCCGGGACAGTCGCATCCGGTGAGACTCCGATCTCAATCCGCTGGACCTACAACGGACTTGCCAATCGCGATGCCAACGCCGAGATCGCCGCGATCGAAGTGGTGGTTCCTGCCAGTGGACGCTACGCCGGTGTTTACGTGCAGGGCATCAGTGCCTACGCGCCACAGCCGAACGCTGCCAAGCTCTGGATGGAGTTCCTCTATTCAGACGAGGGTCAGAATCTCTGGCTGGATGGCTACTGCCACCCCATCCGCTACGAGGATCTGGTAGCAAACAATGCTGTGCCACAGGACAAGCTCGACAGGTTGCCCGATGTCGAGGGGGCGGTATTCCCGTCCCTCGAACAGATCGGTGCAGCCAGTGAGGTGATCACCACCCAGTGGGATGCCGTTGTCGGGGTGAATGTCGGAGGCTGAGTGACCGCCACCTCCGCCAATTCGAAGAGTGTGGGGGGCGTCGGACGCCCCCCACGACTTCGACCCCGTGGCAGCTATTTCGGCTGGATAGGGATTCTTCCGTTTTTGCTGTTCTCGACGGCTTTCCTGCTGGGCCCTGCCGCCATCTTGTTTTATCGGAGCTTTCGGGGCAACGAAGGTGGTTTCACCTTTGCCAACTATCAGCAACTGACCGACCCCCAGGTACTCCAGTCGTACGGCCTGTCGGTTCGGATCAGCCTGGTCACCGCTGTGGTTGGTGGGGTCTTCGGTTTCCTGCTGGCGTGGGCGGTGATCTTCGGCGGCCTCCCCAGGTTCTTCCGCTCACTGTTGACCACCTTCTCGGGGGTGGCTTCCAACTTCGCCGGTGTTCCCCTCGCCGCGGCGTTCATCTTCACCCTGGGCAGAATCGGCCTTGTCACGGCCCTGTTCGGTTTCTTCGGGTTGGAGCTCTATCAAACGGACTTCTCCCTCTACAACTTCTGGGGACTCACGGTCGTCTACATGTTCTTCCAATTTCCGCTCATGGTGCTGACGATCACGCCGGCTCTCGAGGGCCTGAAAAAGGAGTGGCGGGAAGCTTCGGAGAACCTCGGGGCATCCTCGTGGGAGTACTGGCGCTACATCGCATTGCCGGTTCTGATGCCGTCGGTGCTGGGAACCATCATCCTCTTGTTCGGCAACGCCTTCGGCGCCCATGCCACCGCCTACGCCCTGACCGGAGGGACCCTCCGTCTTGCGACCATCCTGATCGGCGCCCAGATATCTGGTGACGTCCTCCAGAACCAGGGTCTCGGATACGCGGTGGCGATGGGAATGGTTGTGATCATGGGCTTTTCGATCGCCGTCTACACCGTGCTGCAGCGTCGAGCGGAGAGGTGGCTGGGATGACTGTCGCCGCCCCACCGGTCGTGCTCGAAGCTCCCGCCGCCCACCCTGACTCTGAGATCAAGGCAGGGCGGGGTACCAAGATTTTCGCCTGGCTGATCATCATCGCCGGCATGCTGTATTTCTTCACACCGCTGGTGGCGACCGGAGAACGCGCCTTTCGTGCCATCGGGGGAGTGTTCAGCTTCGAGGCATTCCGGCGGATCCTCACCGATCCGGAGTTCGTCCGCACCTTCGGCGCCTCGGTGATCAATGCCGTGGCGACGATCGTGGTGTCGCTCCTGGTGATCGTCCCCACGGCCTATTGGGTGACTCTCAAAGTCCCGAAGCTGCGATCTCTGGTGGAGTTCATCACTCTTCTCCCCTTCGTGATCCCGGCAGTGGTCCTCGTGTTCGGTCTGATCCGGATGTACAGCCGGCCCCCTCTGGCCATCCTGTCGAGTCGAGAGTCCACCAGGGTGGTCCTCATCTGTGCCTACGCGGCGCTCTCGTTTCCCTACATGTACCGGTCGGTCGACAACGGGTTGCGATCGATCAACGTGCGAACTCTGACCGAGGCAGCCCAGAGCCTGGGGGCCTCGTGGATGACCATCCTCTGGCGCGTGATCTTTCCAAACCTGAGGGTGGCTTTGCTATCAGGGGCACTGCTGACGTTCGCGATCGTGATTGGGGAACTCACCGTGGCGCTCTATCTTGCCCAGCAGACTTTTGGTCCCTACATGGCCAACCTCGTTCGGAACTTCGTTGCGGAGCCGGCCGCTCTCACGATTCTCAGTTTTGGCCTGACCTGGGGTGCGATGGGAATAATTTCGTACCTGACCAGGAGAAAACCCGGTCGAAGAAGGCTTCGACGACGAGTGGCGGGAGCGCTCTGATGTCTTTTCTGGTTCTCGAGCATGTACGCAAGGAGTTCGGCGGCAATGCCGCCGTCGAGGACTTCAACCTCTCGGTCGAGGCAGGCGAGTTTGTGTCGTTCCTGGGTCCGTCGGGTTGTGGCAAGACGACAACCCTGAGAATGATCGCCGGCTTTGAGCAGCCGACGTCCGGCCAGATCATGCTCAACGGTGCCGACATCACTTATGCCCGGCCCAACCAGCGCAACGTTGGCATGGTCTTCCAGTCATACGCGCTTTTTCCGAACATGACTGTGGCTCAGAACGTGGGCTTCGGTCTCAAGTTGAAGAAGGTCGACAAAAGCGCAATCCGCTCCAAGGTGGAGGAACTGCTCGAGTTGATTCACATGGCCGACAAGGGCCAGAACTATCCACACGAGCTGTCGGGCGGCCAGCAGCAGCGAGTCGCCTTGGCCCGGGCTCTGGCGATTAGCCCTCAGGTCCTTCTGCTGGACGAACCGCTCTCCGCCCTCGACGCCAAGATTCGCGACGAGCTCCGGAACGAGATCAAGAGAATTCAGCGTCAGCTGAGCATCACCACTATCTATGTCACTCACGACCAGGAGGAGGCGATGGCGCTGTCGGACCGGGTGGTCGTCATGAGCAAGGGTGTGGTGGAGCAGGTCGGTCCACCGTTCCAGATCTACAACTTCCCCGAAACCGCGTTCGTTGCATCGTTCGTCGGCAAGCTCAACCGCATCGACGGAAACGTCGTCGATTCCGCCCTGGGGACCGTTCGTAGTGGTGAAATCTCACTGCGCACAACTTCGGAGTTTCAGGCTCCGTCGGGTGCGGCAGTGACCCTGATGGTCAGACCCGAGGAGTTAGAGCTCGGAGAGTCGGAGGAAAACCAAGTCCAAGGCGTGGTTGAGTCAATCAACTTCCTGGGAGCGATCGTGCGGGTGCGGCTTGACACGCCTACCGGTCAGCTCACAGCCGACCTTTTCAACGAGCGGCTCTTGAAGCTGCCCGAAGTCGGTGACCAGGTCACTATGTCCTTCCCCGCCCACGCCTGCTGGGTCATGCCGGCTGCTGCTTCCTGATCTCAGCAGCTCCGGCGAATCCGTTCAGGGCGGCGGTGTTCGCCCAATAAGATCAAACCGATGGCATTTCCACCAGGATTTGTTTGGGGCGCCGGGACCTCCGCGTTTCAGATCGAAGGAGGCCGCACCGACGGCAAAGGCCAATCGATCTGGGACACGTTCTCGGATCAGGGCCGGTTGCGCAACCGAGCCGACTTCGCTTGTGATCACTATCACCGCTGGCCCGAGGATGTCGCTCTGATGGCCGACCTCGGTCTGGATGCCTATCGAATGTCGATTGCCTGGACTCGGGTTCTTCCTGAGGGGACGGGAGCCGTTAACCAGATGGGCCTCGACTTCTACAAGAAGCTGATCGACGCCGTCATCGAGGCGGGGATCACTCCCTGGGTGACGCTGCACCATTGGGACCTTCCCCAGGCGCTGCAGAACCAGGGCGGATGGGCTGCTCGGGACACCGTCGGCGCGTTTGTGAATTACGCTGAGGTTGTTGTCCAGGCGCTTGGTGACCGGGTGAGCCATTGGCTCACGCAGAACGAGCCGTGGGTGGCGGCGACGCTCGGCTATGCAGAGGGTGTGTTTGCCCCGGGCGTGCGCGATTGGGAAGCGGGGATCCTGGCAGGGCATCACCTTCTCTTATCGCACGGTGAAAGCATGGCGGCGATTCGATCACACTCGGCGGACGCCAAGGTTGGCATTGCACTCGACTGTCGGCCCTGCCGGCCTGCCAGTCAGCGGGCCGAGGACGTAGACGCCTGGATGCACTTCGACGGCTATCGCAACCGATGGTTTTTCGACCCCGTCTTCGGGCACGGCTATCCCGAAGACATGATCGCCAGCTACATCGGGATGGGCCGAATCAGAGACACCGAATGGATCCGGGCCGGGGACCTCGAGGTGATTTCATCACCGGTCGATTTCCTCGGGCTCAACTACTACACGAGCCTGGTCATCAAGGAAGGGCAAGAGGAGGGCGAGCACACCGGGGTTCAAGCCGGGCCTAACCCCCCGCCTGGTTTCACCGAGTCTGGCTGGCCGGTGACTCCCGAGGCGCTGACCGAAGTTCTCGGGCGCATCCACAAGGAGTACTGGGAAGGGCCGATCTTCATAACCGAGAACGGGGCGTCCTATTCAGACGGTCCCGGAGCGGACGGGACGATTCACGACGTTCGCCGCATCGGATACGTTCGCGGTCACCTGGCTGCCATCGAGGCGGCGATCGATGAGGGAATTCCGGTCGACGGGTACTTCCACTGGAGCCTCCTCGACAACCTTGAATGGATCTCTGGTTTCTCGCAACGATTTGGATTGCTCCACGTCGACCACGAAACCCTGGTCCGGACCCCCAAAGCCAGCTTCGAGTGGTATCGCGACGTGATCACTCACAACGGCCTCAGCTAGACGACCTCCAACCCCCGTTTTGGCCCAACCAATGACTTGGGTCCTGCTTCCCTGGTGTCGATTACCCGCGCCAAAACCGGGTGGGAGGGCGGTTCTCACAGAACCCACACGATTGAGGACCGTCGGTCCGGCCAGAATGATCGGTGATGCCCAGGGTTCTCGTGGTCGACGACGATCGATCGATCCGCGACGCCCTCAAGCGCGGGTTGCGGCTGGAAGGATTCGACGTGACTGCCGTGGCATCCGGCGAGGAAGCCCTGGCGGTGGCCGATTCCGACGACGCCGACGTTGTCGTTCTCGACGTTGGCCTTGCTGGAATCGACGGGGTGGAGGTTGTTCGCCGCATTCGGGCCGACGGCAACGATGTCCCGATCTGCATCCTGTCGGCCCGGGTCGAGGTGGGCGATCGGGTTGTTGGGCTCGAGGCCGGAGCCGACGACTATCTGGTCAAGCCATTCGTCCTCGAAGAGCTGGTGGCGAGGCTCAATGCCCTCCTTCGGCGCCGGCCCGAGACCGATGTTCCGGTTCTGATGGCTGGCGACCTCCGGATCGACGGGGCCCGGCGCCGGGTGCAGCGGGGGAGCCGAGAGATCGAGCTCACCAAGCGGGAGTTCCACCTCCTCGAGATCCTGATCCGAAATCAAGGGATCGTCTTGAGCAGGGAGCGGCTGCTCGAACTGGTGTGGGGATACGACTTCGAGGTCAACACCAATGTGGTCGACGTCTTCGTGGGTTATCTGCGACGCAAGCTTGAAGATGACGGAAAATCCCGCTTGATCCACACCGTCCGCGGCATCGGGTTCGTGCTCCGTCCATGAGCTTGCGATTGCGGGTCGCCCTTTTTACGGCTGCCGGAGCCAGTGTTCTGCTGGTGGTGGGGTCGCTGGCGGTGCTGGCGGCAGTTCGTTCGGATCAGATCGCTTCGGTCGACACGCTCCTCACCGGGCAGTACCAGGTGCTTGCCCAGCCTGCGGCCACCGCCGCCCGACTGAACCGGCCCCGGCTCGAAAAATTGGCTTTCGAGCTGCTGCTGGCCCCGCCCGTCATCCGGGTATGGGAGGGAGACGAACTGCTGCTGGAACAGGGAGCCGAGGATCTCGCTGAGTTGCCCGCCGCGGGTGCCGGTTACAGCACTCTCCAGGGAGGTGGCGCCCGGTATCGGGTGTTCAGCGACACGGTGGAGGCGAGGCTGGCGCTGGGCTCGTCGGTCGACGTCGAGGTGGCGATCTCCCTCGTCGACATGGATGACATTTACGATCGCTTGCGGTCGCGACTCCGCCGCCTGGTCGTGCTGGGGGTGGGCCTTTTCGGGGTGGCTGGATGGTTGTCGGCCGCCGCCGCCCTGGCTCCGCTTGAGCGTCTGCGGCGGACCACCGAGCAGGTGGCGGTGACGACCGACCTCGGCACCCGGGTGGGCGGCGACCCCGGCCCGACCGAGGTGAAGAAGCTGGCGTCGTCGTTCGATGCGATGCTGGAACGTCTGGAGGGAGCCGACCGGAGTCGTCAGGAGGCCCTCGAGTCTGCCCGGATATTTGCAGCCGCGGCTGCCCATGAGCTGCGAACTCCGCTGACCAGCCTGGGAGCAAACCTCGAGATCCTTTCCGCCCATCCCGACGTCGGGGACCGCGAGGCACTGATGACGGACCTGGTTGCCGAGCATCGCCGGCTGGTCGAGCTCCTCGAAGCGCTGCGGCTCCTCTCGCGCGGCGACCTGACGGGGCCAGAGGCTTTCGAGGATCTTGACCTGGGTGATCTGGTCGAGCAGCTAGTGGCCGGAGCGCGCCGCCGCTTTCCCGAGGCTGAGGTTTCTCTCGGCGGCCCTTCCGGCCCGGTTCCGGTTCGTGGGTGGGGGGAGGGACTGCGGATGTCGGTCGACAACCTCATTGTCAACGCGATTCGACATGGCAAGAGCGCCGACGGGATTGCCCGTGTCCTCGTGGCAGTGACCCCGGCGGACGGGGGGACCGACGTGGTGGTGTCCGACCGCGGTCCCGGTATCCCGGTGGGGGACCGTCAGAAGGTGCTCGAAAGGTTCGTCCGGGGCAACACCGGGGCGGGGCCCGGTAGCGGGCTGGGATTGGCTCTGGTCGCGCAACAGGCCCGGATTCACGGCGGCTCGCTGACGATCGGCGATGCTGCCGGGGGCGGCGCGGCCGTCACCCTCAGCCTCCCCTAAGCCTCATCGCCTTCACACGATCGCCACAGAGTTCTCACAGAGACCCGGCCGAGGATGATCCTGACAGAACCCCAACCCGGAGGTATTGAATGTCAGTCAAGCGGATTGTGATTAGCACGGGGCTCGCGGCCCTGTTGGTCTTTAGCGCCACCCCGGCGATGGCGACAACCGCAACGCCGGAGCAACGTCAGGAAAGGCTCGACCGGGCTTGCGCCCGGGTGCCGAACTTGACCGCCAGGGTCGAAAGCGTCCTGGTCCGCATCCAGGGAGATGCCGATACGGTCGGATCGATCGCGTGGCTCGAAAACAGGGCGGACGAGGCTCGCGCCAACGGGCGCGACGGGTTGGCTGAGTTGATCGAGAACCGGATTGCCTTCAGGACCGAGCGCATCGACGTTCTCGTGGTCCGGCTCGACAATCTGGCCGAGGCGGCCGCAGCTTGCGACGCCAGGTAATGAGACGGTGGCTGCCGGTGCTGGCGATCGTGCTGGCGGCCTGTGGGGGACGGGTAGGGTGTCGGGCACCCCGCCCGCTCCTGTCATTACGACGACGACATCTTCTCTGTCGGTGACGGTGCCGTCTGTCTCTGAGGTGACCGTCGACACCGGGATCACCGATGCAGAAGTGTCCGAGTTCGAGTCGGTCCTCGATGAGATCGAAGATCTCGTGACCGACACCGAGCAGCTCCTCGACGAGCCGCTTCCCTGAGGTCCGGGCCCTTGATCCCCGTTGTTGAGCTAGCCCGCGACTCGCTCGTTTGGGTTAGCCCGCCACTCGCTCGACAGCGCGGGCTAGCTTCTCGAAGCCTTCGTCGGCTTCGGCTTCGGTGAGCGATAGGGCGGGGGCGATGCGGAGGGTGTTGCCATAGAGGCCGCCCTTACCGATAAGGAGACCTTCCTTCCTGGCCTCTTCCATTACCGCGGCGGCGGCGGCGGGATCGGGGTCGAGCCCGCCCGGCTTGACGAGCTCCACTCCAAGCATCAAGCCCTTGCCCCGCACTTCGGCGATGATCTCGGTGCGGTCGGCCAACTCGTCGAGGTTCGACTTAAGGCGATTGCCGACTTTGTAGGCGTTCGTCTGGAGGTCGTGTTCCAGCAGATATTCCAGGTTGGCCAGGCCGGCGGCGGTGGACATCGGATTGCCACCGAATGTCGATATCGAGTTGGCCGGCAGGGAGTCCATGAGCGAGGCAGTCGCCACCACCCCGGCCAGTGCCATGCCGTTGCCCAGGCCCTTGGCGAAAGTGAGGATGTCGGGTGTGATCCCGTGCGACTGGTAACCCCAGAAATGCTCGCCGGTCCGACCCCAGCCGGTCTGGACCTCGTCGGAAATGAAGAGAATCCCGGTGCGGTCGAGGACCTCCTTGAAGGCGCCGAAGAAACCGTCGGGCGGCGTGGCGAAGCCACCGACTCCCTGGATCGGCTCGGCGATCATGCAGGCAACATCGCCGGCCGATGCCACGTCGAGCATGTTCTCGAGATCAGCCTTGCAAGCGGCGATGAACTCGTTGTCGGGCAGATGGCCGAAGGGGCTGCGGAGCTTGTAACCGCCATGAACGTAGATGACGTTGAACGGGTAGAGGCTGGTCGATGACCAGTTGCGCTGGCCGGTGATTGCCACAGTCGAGTGGCTCTTGCCGTGATAACTCCCCCGTATGGCCAGGACTTGATTCGACTTTCGGTACTGGGTAGCGAGCATCAGGGCGGCATCGTTCGCCTCCGTGCCTGAATTGGTGAAGAAGACCTTGGCGTCCGGTATGCCAGACAGGCCAGCGATCTTTTCGGCTAGGTCGATCTGATTCTCGATCAAGTAGAGCGTGGACGTGTGGAGCATCTTGTCGGCCTGGGCCTTTATGGCTGAAACGACTTCTGGCACCTTGTAGCCGGTCATCGTGGTGAGGATGCCCGCAAAGAAGTCGAGATACTCGTTCCCTTCGGCGTCTGTCACCCGCCTCCCGTCGCCGTCGACCAATGCAATCGGCTCCTGGTAGTACAGCACCATCCATGATGGGAGCACCCGGCGGTGGCGGGCGAGAAGGTCTTCATGGGCACCCATGGGAACGATCGACTCCTGTCGTGATTGAGCGAGCCAGGCTAGCCAACCGGTGGCGAGCGAACCGGGGCTTCACAACGCGATTGCATGGTTTAGCCTGCGCGATGCGTAGGGCGGTGTCGGCAACTCTCTTCGTCGTGGCGTCTCTGGCTGGCTTTTTGCTGGGACCGGTCGGGTCGCCGGGTGACCGGCGTGGCCAAGGCCGGGCAGTCCGATCAGCCCGACCTGTCGGGACTGGAGTCCGGCGGCCATCTCACGGTCGTCTTCTGCGGCACTATCTCGAGACGACTCGATCCGGAGGACCCATCCGGCGAGACGATCGACATCAACTTCGAGCTTTATCCCGCCCGAAACCATAGGCAACCTCTGCTCGGCACCATCGTGGCGGTCGAGGGAGGACCCGGATACGCGAGCACTGCAAGCCGCGACTACTACCTCGAGCTATTCGACCCTCTTCTTTCCCAGCGCCAGCTTCTTTTGGTCGACAACCGCGGCACCGGCTACTCGGGAGCGATCGACTGTCCCGAGCTTCAGTCCTACGAGGGCGACTATCTCGCCAATGTCCAGCTCTGCGGCGAGCAGCTCGGTGACACGTCCGATCTCTATGGTTCGGCCCTGGCCGCCGACGACATGGCAGCCGTTCTCGACGCGCTCGCCATCTCGCACGTCGATCTCTACGGAGACTCGTACGGCACGTTCTTCGCTCAGACCTTTGCAGTTCGTCATCCCGACCGGGTCCGGACTGTCGTACTCGACGCCGCCTATCCGGTCGAGGATCAGGACCCCTGGTATCGCGAGATCAACCGGGCCGTCGTCGATGCTTTCGGGAAGGTTTGCGAGCGGGACCCCGGCTGCGCGGCACTGGGCAACGATCCGATCGAGACCATTCGGAAGCTGGCCGACGCCCTCAAACCGGAACCGCTCACGGGATCCGTTCCCGATGCCGACGGAGTGATGCGGGATGTCTTCCTCGACGCCCCGATGCTTTCCTATTTGACCGGAGTCGCAACCTACGGCGTACCCGTCTATCGAGAACTCGATGCCGCCGCCCGGGCTTATCTCGACCTCAATGACCCGCTGCCTCTCCTGCGGATCGCTGCCGAACAGAACTACTACGGCGACGCCGGTCTGATGGAGGAGTTCTGGGAGGGCTTCTGCATCGCCACCATCTGCAACGACTACCCCCAGCTTTGGGACATCAACTCTCCACTGGCGGATCGGCCCGCCCCAATTTGAGGCGGCCTGACTCGACCTGATTGCCCAGGAACCCGAGGCTTTTGCTCCGTACACGATCGACCAGTGGCTCGCCTCGCCCTGGACCGAGTTCGAGTCCTGCATGGGCTGGCCGGCGCTTTCCAACTAGGTTCCTCCTTATCCGGCCAACCACGTCTATCCCGACACGCCGATCGTGGTTCTGGTGGGAGATCTCGACTCGATCACCTCTCCCGAAGGTGCCGAGAAGGCTGCCAGCTTCCTTCCCAACTCAACCTTCGTCGAAGTAGCCAACGTCGCCCACGTAACGGCCCTGGTTGACTACTCGCGCTGTGCCTCCGACCTGGTTGTGCGATTTGTTCGGACCGGTGGCGATGCGGGCGATGTCAGCTGTGCCACCGGTTACAACGAGATCAGGGTGGTCGAGCACTTCCCAGCGACGCTGGATGCTGTTGAGGCGCTGCCCGATGTTGGGACCGGGGCTCGGGGCCAAGCTGTGATCGCAGCCGCAAACACGATGGCCGACATGATGTCCCGCTGGTATTCCATGTACGGCGAGGACGTGGTGGGTCTCCGCGGGGAACGTTCCACACAACCGGACTGACCAATGTCGGCTTCAAGATGAGTGCCCTCAAATGGGTCGACGACCTCGAAGTGAACGGGACGGTTCGTTGGGCTCGCGCCACCGGGGCCATCATTGGTGAAGTCACCATGACGGGAGCAGTCGCGGGGTCGCTGACGATCAGTTGGAACGACTGGCATCCACTGGGCCAAGCGCACGCCGTCGGGTTCGTCGATGGCAAACGGGTCAACTGGTGGTTCGCGGCGCCCTGACCGCCTCCCCATCGATCGATGCGCTTATCCTTCGCCGATGTTCGGGCCCATCCCCCTGCAACGCCTGGAAGGATTGGCCTTCCTGGTCCTCGCCGTCGTTCTCTTCGCCTGGTCCGACCTGAGTTGGTGGTGGTTCGGCCTTCTTCTACTGGCCCCCGATCTCATGATGATCGGGTACTTGAAGGACGCACGCGTCGGGGCCGCTTTCTACAACCTCGGGCACTGGCTGCTGTGGCCGGCGTTGCTTCTCACCGTCGGAATCCCTGAGGGTCGTTCGGCTTTGATCGGCGCAGGTTCGATCTGGCTGGCCCACATCGGCATGGACCGGGCACTGGGCTACGGGCTCAAGCTGGAAGAGGGCTTCACCCACACCCACCTTGGATTGATCGGACGGAAGGCCTAATCCTCAGAAGGCCCAATCTTCACACGGTTTGCGCCTCAGGGGGCGACGAGGTCTCCGTAGGCATCGGGGCGGCGGTCCCGGTAGAAGGCCCAGGTCTTGCGAACCTCTTCGACCAGATCGAGATCAAGGTCGCGTACCACTAGTTCCTCTTCGGTGTCGGACGCCGCTCCGCCAATGATCTGGCCGCGGGGATCGACGAAGTACGACGAACCGTAGAAGTCGTTGTCCCCGAGCGGCTCCTGGCCCACCCGGTTGATGGCTCCGACGAAGTACTCATTGGCTACGGCGGCGGCCGGTTGTTCGAGATTCCAGAGGTACATAGAGAGGCCGCGGCTGGTGGCGGAAGGGTTGAAGACGATCTTGGCCCCGCGCAGGCCGAGGGCGCGCCATCCCTCGGGAAAGTGGCGGTCGTAACAGATGTAGACACCGATCCGTCCGACGGCCGTGTCGAAGGTCGGATAGCCGGTGTTGCCGGGACGGAAATAGAACTTCTCCCAGAAGCCCTTGACGTGGGGGATGTGGGTCTTGCGGTATTTCCCCAGGTAGCTGCCGTCGGCGTCGATCACCGCGGCTGTGTTGTAGTAGAAGCCGTCCTGTTCCTTCTCGAACATCGGTACGACCAGGACCATCCCGGTCTCTTTGGCGAGGGCTTGCATCGCTTTGACGGTCGGCCCGTCGGGGACGGCTTCGGCGTAGTCGAAATGCTCGTTCTCCTGGACCTGGCAGAAGTAGGGCCCGTAGAAAATCTCCTGGAAGCACATGACCTGGGCGCCCTGCTTGGCGGCCTGACGGGCGTAGTCCTCGTGCTTTTTGATCATCGATTCTTTGTCGCCGGTCCACTCCGTCTGGACAATGGCAGCACGGACCACGTTGGCCATACCGTCCTCCTTCGTCTAAGAACTCGAAACCTAAAGGTTCTGCGCCGCGGAAACCGCCGCTAATTGCCTTGAGATTGCCGTGCCGTGCCGCGTCGTCGATGACAGGTTGTAGCTCTTTGTCGAGGTACTGACCGACATTGACTCGGCGGTTTGGCGCGCCATCGCGCCGGTTGAGGCGGTGACCGGATGAGTCCGACGAATCTGAAGGCGATTGGCCGCAGTTTCCGCGGCCTATAACCTTAGGTTCGCGGTTTTACGCCTAGGAACTCGGCGACCCAGGGGGTGGCGGGGGCGGTGGCAAGGCATTGGTAAGGGCCGGATTGGACCACTTTGCCGTCGCGCATGATCGCCACGCGATCCGAGATGGACTTTGCCTCTTCGTGGTCGTGGGTCACATAGATGGCCGCCGCTCCCTCGCGGTCGAGCAGGCCTCCGATGTCTTCGACGAGACGCTCCCTCAACATGCGGTCAAGGGCGCCCACGGGTTCGTCGAGCATGACCAGCCGCGGGCGGGGCGCCAGCGTTCGGGCTAGGGCTACCCGCTGCTGCTCGCCGCCCGAGAGACGATCGACCCGGCGCAGGGCGAACTGCTCCAGCCCGACCCATCCCAACACTTCGGCGACTCGCGCACGGACGTCATCGTCGGCCACGTTCTTCATACGAAGGCCGAAGGCGACGTTGTCGGCGACCGAGAGATGGGGGAAGAGCGCGTAGCTCTGAAACATCAGCCCGAAGCCGCGCTCATGCACCGGCACCCCGGCCAGGTCCTGGCCGTCGAAGAGGACTCGCCCTGACTCGATCGTCTCAAGCCCGGCGATGGCGCGCAGCAGGGTCGACTTGCCCGATCCCGACGGCCCCAGCAGAGCCACCACTTCCCCCGCCCCGACCTGGAGGGAGGCTCCATCGAGAGCGGCCTTTTCGCCAAAACGCACCGTGACGTCGTCGACCACGAGCATCAGAACATCCCTGTCTCGGCACCGCGTATCCGATCGATCAACAGGACGAGGGCCGCCGTCATTGCGGCCAGCACTACCGCCAGGGCCATTGCCGTTGCGAAACTCGATGAGCCGGGTCGAGCGAGGTAGCGGAAGATCAGGGTCGGAACAGTCGTACTGGCCGGGCGGACCACGAAGGACGTCGCTCCGAACTCTCCGAGGGAGACAACCGCGGCAAAGCCGGCGCCGACGGCCAGGGCGCGTGCGACGATCGGGAGGTCGATCTCACGCCACACCCGGGTCGGGGAGGCACCCAACACCGCGGCTGCTTCTCGAAGTTCGCGTTTGATCGAGCGCAGCAGAGGAAGGGTCGCCCGAACGACGAACGGGATAGCAACCAGGGCGTGGGCGAGCGGGACCAGGGCGGCGGTGCCTCTCAAGTCGATCGGGCGGTCCAGTGCGAGCAGGAACCCGAACCCGATGGTCACCGCCGACGTGCCGAGCGGAAGCATGAGAAGAAGGTCGAACCAGCCGCCCGTTCCGCGGTCGGACAGCCAAGAAGCGGCCAGACCTCCCACCACGACCGCTATCAAAGCGGCGACGACGGCGTATCCGAGTGAGTTGCCGATGGCGGGCAGCGGGTCCACTGCGGAGGGAGTGTCCGACACGAGGGACCTCCATCCGATCCCGGTTCCGGCCAGCGAAGCTCCGACCAATCCGACCAGCGGTATGGCCAGCAGGCCAAGCGAAACCGTGAGGATCGCCCACACGATTCTTCGTTGACCTCCGGGCCGGGGAACCGGCAGCCGGGCCTCGGAGGCAAGGGTCAGGGCCGAGGCGCGCTTTTGGGTTCGGGCGGAGACGAAGAGCATCACGGTCACAGTTGCGAGTTGGATCAACGAGAGGGCCGCGGCCACCGGGAGATCGAGGAAGTTGACTGCCTGCTGATAGATCTCCACCTCGAGCGTGCGGAGTCGACCCTGTCCGAGGACGAGCACCGTGCCGAAGGAGGTGAAGCAGAAGAGAAACACGATCGCCGAGGCCGATGCCAGCGCCGGCCGGATCAACGGAAAGACCACCGTGCGGAATCGCCTGAGTGGTGACGCTCCGAGGACTGAGGCGGCTTCCTCGATGGTTGGATCGATCCGGCTCCAGACTCCACCGACGGTCCGTACCACCACGGCGATGTTGTAAAAGACGTGGGCGGCGATCAGTGCCCCAAGCCCGGCGTCGAAGACCGAGAGAAACGCGGCTCCTACGACCACCGTCGGGAGGACGAAAGGAATCGTCACGAACGCCCTGACCAGGGCTTTACCCCGGAAGTTGAACCGGGAAACCACCCACGTCAGCGGCAACGCCGCCACCACTGTGAGGATCGTCGACAGTGACGCCTGCCACAGGGTGAACCAGGCCGCCTCGATGAACCGCGGCCGCGTAAACGCATCGGTCCACCCTTCACCGCTCAACGAAAGCCACAAGATCCGGACGAGGGGGTAGAGAAAGAAGTAGCCGAGGAAGAGAACCGGAAGTCCGAGCGTCAGCGCGGTAAGGCGCGGACGAGATTTCATCGGAAGATGTCGGACCATTGCTCCAGCCAGGATTGCCGGTTGGCCTCGATCATCGCTGGGTCCATCTGGACCGGGTTCGGGGGTATGACAGTGTGCTCGACGAATTCCGGCGGCAGGGCCGCTTCGGCATTGGCCGGAAAGACGAACCAGGTCAACGGGATCGACTCCTGAAACGGCGTCGAGAGCATGAAATCGATCAGCTGGCCCGCTGCTCCGGGGTTGACGGTCCCGGCCAGGATCCCGGCGAATTCGACCTGGCGGTAACAACCGTCGGTGATTACACCGGTGGGGGCCTCATCGAGCGGGGTCTCGGAGAAGATGACCTCGGCGGGAGGCGATGAGGCGTACGAGACGACGAGGGGCCTGTCACCCTCGCCCGCTCCTCCCGAGAATTCGCCGTAATAAGCCTCCGTCCATCCCGGCGCAACCAGGGCGCCGTTCTGTTCGAGGCCGATCCAGTACTCCTGCCAGCCTCCTTCACCGAAGCGGGCGATGGTCGCCAGAAGGAAGGCGAGGCCAGGCGAAGAGATCGTGGGGTCCTCGACGACGAGCATCCCTCCGTAGGCCGGGTCGATGAGATCGTCGAGGCCAGATGGGGGCGGCAATTGATCGGAGAAGGCGCCCTTGTCGTAGTTGAGGCACACGTCTCCGTAGTCGATAGGGGTCACCGCGTCACCGGTCGCGCGAAGGGTGGCGGGAACCGAATCGAGCCCCGTCGATGTGAAGGGTTCGAAGATGCCCGCTTCGACTGCCCTCGTCAGGAACGTGTCGTCGACTCCGAACATGACGTCGGCAAGGGGGTTGTCCACGGTCAGAATCGCCTGATTAACCATGGCGCCTGCATCACCGGCCGCCAGGATCTCGACCGAGTGTCCGGTCTCGGCGGTGAACGCGGCGAACGTGTCTTCGGTCACGCCGTCGGCGAAAGAGTCATGCGCCATCAACGTGATCGTCACAGGGCCGATGTCGTTGTCCTCGCCCGCACAGGCAATGGCGATTGCAGTCAAGAGGACGATGGTCATGAAACGTCGCACGGTACGCAGGTCCTTCGTTAGTGGAGCCTTGAGCGGCCGTGGGCACTCCCTTCGCCGGCATAACCCGGATCAGGTTCCTACGGTCGGAGGCATAGCCCTCAAAAGGCATCCTCCCTCTCAGCCCGGTCCGCCGGGCTCCCGTGTGTTAGAAGGCCACTTTAGGGGACTCCGTGAAGGTTTCTACGCCGTCGCGGTGGGTAGACCTGCACAGACAGAGCAAACTGCTATCCCTCTACGTAGGGCGTGATGACCAGGACCGCGTTGTGCCCGCCGAAGCCGAACGAGTTAGAGACGACCGGACCGGGGATCCAGTCGACTGGCTCGCGGACGATCCCGGTCAGGGGAATCTCGGGGTCCTGGTCCGTGAGTCCAATGTTTGGCGGCAGCTGGCGGCGCTCGATCGCCAGGACCGCAGTGGCGGCTTCGATGGCCCCGCTGGCTCCGAGGGCATGACCCGTCGTTCCCTTAATCGATGAAACCGGAGGCTGGTTTTCGCCAAAGACCCGGGCGATGACCATCCCTTCGGTCAGGTCGTTGAGGCCGGTTCCGGTCCCGTGGGCATTGATGTAGGCGACATCCGAAGGCCGCAACCCTGCGTCCTTCAAGGCGAGTTGAATGGCTCGCTCGGCTCCGTTGCCCTTGGGGTGAGGTGCCGTGATGTGGTGGGCGTCGGCGGTGGAGGCGGCGCCGCCGATCTCGGCGAGGATCCTGGCCCCCCGAGTTCGGGCCCGGTCCAGTTCTTCGAGGACCAGCAAACCTGCCCCTTCTCCGAGCACGAAACCATCACGATCGACGGAGAATGGCCGGGCGATCCCAGTCGGAGACAACGCTTTGGCGGCCGCGAATCCCGCTTCCGTCGGACGTCTCACTGCCCCTTCGGCGCCACCGGCAACGGCGGCGTCGGCATAACCCCACTGGATCGCCCGCAGGGCGTCGGAGATGGCCTGGGCGCCAGCGGCACAGGCCACCACCTGGGTCGTGGCCGGTCCGCCGAATCCGTATTTGATGGAAATAGCGGCGGCAGCAGCGTTGCACATCATCATCGGAATCAAGAGCGGTGACACCCTCGTTCCTTCTTCGTACGAGCCCTGGATCAACTCTTCGAGCGAAGCCAGGCCACCGATGCCCGTGGCGATCGACACGGCGACACGGTCGGGGTCGGCGGTGAGGTCGCCAGCCTGATCGAGAGCCTCGGCCGCGGCACCGAGGGCGAACTGCGAGAAGCGGTCGAGGCGCCGGCTCTCCTTGCGGGGGATCAACGGCTCCGGATCCCAACCCCGGACCTCACGGGGACCAACGGCAGGTTCGGTGAGAAGGCCCTTCCAGAAGCTCTCGGCGCCGATGCCGGTGGCGGCGATCACGCCCACTCCGGTGACGACCACCCGCCGCTTCTTGCCCTCGTTGTCTGACATCACCCCCATTCTGCCTGACCGTGGGTCTACTTTGAAAGGCCGAGCCGGGCCTGGAGCCTTTGCATGGCGGCGATCCAGCCGTCACGGTCACCGGCCTTTCGCACCAGGAACTCGGCGACTTCAGGATGGGGAAGGATCAGGAATCGCTCGGCGTCAAGCTCGTCGACCACAACCGATGCCACTTCCTCCGGGGTCAGGGCGTTCCCGGCCAGGAGGTCGGCGACCACGCCGCCTTGTTCCAGCATCCGGGTGCGGACTCCTTGCGGGCACAAGCACGACACCTTGACCCCTCTGTCGCCGTAGGTGATGGAGATCCATTCGGCGAAGGCGACGGCGGCATGCTTCGTGACGGTGTACTGAGCGGCACCAATGTTGCTAAGCAAGCCCGCAGCCGAAGCCGTGACCAGCAGATAGCCCCTTCCCCGCCCGGTCCAGAGCGGGATCAGATGACGGGCGGCGTAGACGTGGGCCTTGAAGTTGACGCCGAACATGCGGTCCCAGTCGGCGTCGGGGCTCTGTTCGTCACCTTCGAAGGCGATGCCGGCATTGGCGCAGAAGAGCTCAATCGGACCGAAGTTCGACTCGACCTCTTCGATCAATCGGCGGTTGGAGTCCTCATCCGCGACGTCGACCCTGAAAGCATGGCCGTCGATCCCCTCTGCTACCACCGTGGCTGCATCCAGATCGATGTCGGCCGCGATCACCGCGCTGGCTCCCTCACGCGAGAACCTGCTTGCCAGAGCGGCCCCTATCCCATTTCCCGCACCGGTGACGACTACGACTTTTCCGGCAACTCGCATGGTGTCGCCGGCTAGACGAAGACAACCCACACGACGAGGTCGTCGGTGAAGTCCTCGAATCGATGAACGACTCCCGCGGCAACGAAGATGGCGTCGCCCGGCCCGAACGGTCGGCGGGACTCACCGGCGACGAATGAACCCGTTCCGGATATCACCACATATATCTCGTCTTGATCGTGGGGCTGTTGGGGATCGGTGCCGCGCGGTGCGTAGATCTCGATAGACGCGCGGTCTTTGCGGAACAATTCGACGAAGCGCTCCTGGTCCGGTCCCGGCAGCCGGCTCAGGCCTTCGAAAACCGTTCCTTGCCAGTGCTCCATCAATCGGCGACCGGGAAAAGCCCGGCAACCGCCAGGTCGGTCTCGGGGGCGAGGACCGCGGGAAGCAGACCAGAGGCCTGGGGAAGAAGCTGGCGGCAATAGAAGCGGGCCGTTCCGATTCTCCCATCCAGGAACCCGGCGTCACCCTCGCCCGCCAGGAGAAGCGCGGAAGCGGCCACGGCCGAACGGAGGTGGAACCAGCCTCCCAGAACGGTGCCGAACATTCGAAGGTATGGAGTAGCCCCGGCCAGCACCTGATTCGGATCCACGGGAAGCGACGTAAGCAAGTGATCGGTGGCGGTGCGAAGGGATTCCAGCGCGCTCTCGAGAGCGGTTGCCAGATCGGACAGCTCCGCCGGCGCAGAAGCAACTGTCGCCGAGATCCGATCGAACAGGTCAGCAGTCACTGCACCCTGGCGCAAGGGGAGCTTCCTCAACACCAGATCGATCGCCTGGATGCCGTTGGTTCCTTCGTAGATCGGAGCGATCCGGGAGTCTCGATAGAACTGGGCGACGCCGGTCTCCTCGACGTATCCCATGCCGCCGTGGATCTGGATACCCAGCGACGAAAGCTCGACCCCGAGGTCGGTGCTCCAGGCTTTGCTGATGGGAGTGAGCAGAGCGACCAGATCACATGCTGCGGCCCGCTCTTCCGGATCCTCGGCATACCGCTCGCGGTCGGAGGCCTCGGCACACGTGTACAAAAGGCCGCGCATTGCTTCGACGTACGCCTTGATCGTAAGAAGCATCCGGCGAACATCGGGATGGGCAATGATCGGTGATTCCCCCGAAGCCCCAACGGCCCTTCCTTGCTGGCGGACTCCGGCGAAGTCCAGGGCTTGCTGGTAGACCCGCTCACTGATGGCGAGGCCCTCGATGGCCACCCCGAGTCGGGCATTGTTCATCATCGTGAACATGTAGCGCATCCCCGCCTGCTCGTCGCCGATCAGGTAGCCGGTGGCACCTTCACCTCCGTCCCCGAAGGACATCACGCATGTTGGTGAGGCATGAATCCCCAACTTGTGCTCGAGTGAGACGACCTTGAGATCGTTGCGGACTCCGGGATTTCCGGCCTGATCGGGGAGGAACTTGGGAACGATGAAGAGGGAGATTCCCTTGGTGCCCGGAGGTGATCCCGGCGTGCGAGCGAGAACCAGGTGGATGATGTTCTCGGTGAGGTCGTGCTCACCCCAGGTGATGAAGATCTTCTGCCCAAAAATCCGGTAGGAGCCGTCGTCGCGCGGCTCCGCCCGGGTGCTGAGGGCGCCTACATCCGACCCGGCGTGGGGTTCGGTCAGGCACATCGTCCCGCTCCAGATACCGGAGACAAGTTTGTGGAGGTAGGTGGCCTGCTGTTCGGGCGATCCGTGCCGGCTGAGTGCCTCGATACCGGCCTGGGTCAGCAGCGGACACAGGGAAAACGCCATGTTGGCGCTCTTGAACATCTCCTGGATCACAACACCGACGGTGTAGGGAAGTCCACCCCCTCCCCATTCCTCGGAGACATGCGCCCCTCCCCAACCCGCCTCGACGAATTTGGAATAGGCCTCTTTGAAACCGTCCGGCGTGCGCACGGAGCCATCCGGCTGGAGCCGGCTTCCCTGGCGGTCGCCGATGGCATTGAGGGGGGCGATCACCTCGGCGAAAAAGCGGCTTGCCTCTTCCAGGAGTTCTCGCACAGTCGCCGGGTCGGCGTGTTGGAAACCGTCGAGCTTGGCGATCGACGCCAGGTCGACAACGTGATTGAGGGTGAAGTCGATGTCGGCCAATGGGGCCTGATACGAGGTCATGGCGGCTCCTTCGTGCGGGAGGCTAACCGCGATACCGGCCTTGGTTACCCCCAAAGGGTCCCTGCGAACCATTCCAGAGGCCCCACCCGTATTGGTCTCCGGAAGGGTCCGGACGACCGGACACGATTACCAAAGGGAAGAAACATGAAAAGGACCGCTGTTACTGCGTTATTGCTGGCTCTGGCGCTGGGTGCCTGTGCAGCCGACGACGCTGCCACGACTACGACCGCCGGTGCCACCACAACGGCGGTGGAGGCCACAACCACCACCGAAGCTACGGCTGCCGCCGGTTCGGTCATGCTCGCTTCGACTGATCTAGGGGACATTCTTCAGGACAGTGAAGGACGTACCCTCTATCTGTTCAATCCCGACGCCCAAGGGGACTCGACTTGCTACGACGACTGCGCCGATGCGTGGCCGGCATTTGTGGAGGAAGGGTCCGCCGGCGAAGGAGTGGACGCCTCACTTCTGGGCACGACCACCAGAACGGATGGCGCAGTGCAGGTGACATACAACGGTTGGCCGCTGTACTACTTCTCTGGGGATGTGGCACCCGGTGACACGAACGGCCAAGCCCTCAACGACATTTGGTGGGTGGTCGACACCGCCGGCAACGCCGTAACCGGCTAGAGGAGGCGAAGGGGGCCCGCCCATCCATCCAGCGGGCCCCTTTCCGCTCAACGAGTGCTGGGTGGTGAGTTTCAAACCCAAGAGTGGTGAGTGGTGCGTAAATGGGTGGTGCGTTCCAGACTCCGCCGACGGAGCAAGATTTTTCTTGAACTCACCACTCACCACCCACCACCCACCACTCCTCAGACTTCCTGCTCATGCTGGACTGACTTGTTCAGTTCCGTGAATCCGAGCTGCTGATAGAGGCGGTAAGCGCCGGTGGGGCTCTCGCTGTCTACCCCGAGCGCGGCGTGATTGAAGCCCGCGCCCTGGTAGGCATGGCAGGCGGTAGTGACCAGAGCGGAAGCGATGCCCCGTTTGCGGTGGCTTCGCAGAGTCCCGAGAGACATGATCCACCCGTCCAACCGCCCGGTGAGCTCCTCGTCACCCGGGAAGTGGTTGGTGAGCAGGATCCCGACAACCTGGTCGCTGTCGAGGGCCATAAAACTGAGGTCGAGTCTCACTCCGAACGACTCGATGCGGTGTTTCCACGCATCCTGGTCGACCGGGGTCGAGCCCCAGTGATCGGCAAAGGCAGCGTTGGTCACCTGCCGCAACTCTTCGTCTCGGCGCGGATCCCAGGCCACGATGTCGACGCCCGGTGTCGCTGGCACCGGTGGGACAACGGCGAGCGGGCGGATGAGCTCGTAGGAGTAGCGGACCGGTACCAGCCCGTGCTTTTCGTAGAGAGCAATCGCGTCCTTCTCGAAGTCATAGGCCACGGTTCTCAGAAATCGGGGCAGCTCGGGCGGGGCGGCAGCGAGGATCTCCCGGCCCCGTTTCATTTGCCAGGCGATCAGTGACGATCCGATTCCTTGCCGCCGATGGGACGCATCGACGCCGCCAACCATGAACACCCGGGATTGGATCTGGTCACTGGGCCGGTGCCAGAGACGGGCGAAGCCAACCAACTCACCTTCTCTCAAGGCCAGGCGTGAGTCCTCCGGAAACGAGAAGTGAGGGTCGTCCGCCCACTCTTCTATCTCCTCGATCGGCGTGACGAGAGGGATGCTGTCGTCGATTTCGATGCGGCGGTTCAATGCGAAGATGGCCGGGATGTCCTCCGTTGAGGCGGGTCGTATCTCGAAAGTCATGCTCGAACGGTAGGGGCGGAAGGGCTAGTCGTTTCCGAGAATTTCCCGGACCAACGCCGGCAACACGACGCCTGCTGGTCCTTCGATCAGGACAGAGGCGAGCCGATCCATCTCTGTCGCACCCTGATTGACGATCACCAGAGGACAACCCCGTTGGGCTGCGCTGAAAGGGATCTCCGCGGCGGGCCAGACTCCGAGAGTCGAGCCGATCGCAAGGACAGCGTCGGCCGTGGCCGCCATCTCCCAAGCTCGCTCCAACACTCCCCTGGGTAGCTCCTCACCGAACATCACAGTCATTGTTTTGACGATCCCCCCGCAGGCTCCGCACCGTGGTTCTTCCTCGCCTGCCTCCACCCTCTGCAAGACCTCTTCGGTTGGCCAGCGGCGGTCGCAGTCGAGACATCGAACCTCTCTTACATTTCCATGCAGTTCGGCCACCGCGGCTTCGGGCAAACCTGCTTTGAGATGGAGCCCGTCGATGTTCTGTGTGACGCATCCGGCCAGGCGCCCGGCCTGCCAAAGATCGACCAGAGCGTGGTGGCCGGGATTGGAGTCGATCTGGGCCCGTGCTCCCCAAAGGCTCCCTTCCAGGTGCATGCGCCATCCCCGGCGACGGAGATCGGGGTTCGCCAGGTAGCGGGTGATCGTGAAGTCCTCGGGGTCGACCTTTGTCCAAAGTCCGTCCGGGCCTCGGAAGTCGGGGATTCCGGACTCGGTGGAGATTCCAGCTCCGGTAAAGGCCAGAATCTGTGATGACTCCGACAGAATTCGCACGGCGTCATCAAAAGGGTTGCTCATTGTCCCAAACTAGGGCAATGGAGATAACGACAGCCGCCATCGGGGAGGCGGCGAACCGCATCGCCCCCTATGTTCGCTACACGCCGATCCTCGAACTCGAGGCCGGGGCGGTTGATGTGCCGGGCCGCATAGTCCTCAAGCTCGATCTCCTCCAGCCGACCGGGACCTTCAAGATCCGCGGCGCCGTCAACTTGCTGCTCTCCCACAAGCCTGAACTGGTTGTTGCCGCCTCCGGCGGCAACTTTGCGTTGGCCATCGCCCATGCGGCCCACGTTCTCGGAATCCGCGCCCATCTCTTCGTTCCGGATTCTTCGCCGCCAGAGAAAATACGACGGCTGCAGGGCTCGAGCGCCGAAGTGACCATCGTCGCTGGCGTGTACAAAGACGCCCTTGCGATGAGTCAGGCGTTCGCTGCCACAGTCGGGGGTCTTCTGGCGCATGCGTACGACCTTCCCGAGGTTGTGGCAGGCGCCGGAACCTGTGGCCCAGAGATCCTCAACCAGGTGCCGGGGGTCGATTCCATCCTGGTCGCGGTAGGCGGGGGAGGTCTGATCGGCGGGATCGCTTCGGCTGTTCGGACCCAGGCCACGATCATCGGTGTCGAGACCGAAAACACCCCGACGCTTCATGCGGCCCGGGCGGCCGGTCATCCGGTCGAAGTCGAGGTGGGAGGACTTGCTCTCAGCTCGCTCGGATCTAGCCGTTTGGGGGAAATCGCCTGGGAGGCAGCCCGGCAGTGGGTGACCGACTCACTCTTGGTGAGTGATGAGGCGGTCAGGGAGGCCCAGCGGTTTCTGTGGGAGAAGTGCCGACTCGTCGTCGAACCGGGAGCCGCCACAACCGTCGCGGCTCTCCTCTGCGGTGCCTATGTCCCGGCACCTGACGAGACGGTGGTTGCGCTCGTGTGCGGTGCCAACGTTGATCCGGCCACGGTGGCCTAAGAATCACTTGTTTTCGCAAAAATAGGGGATTCAGAGCCGTTTCAGCACGCGGTGGAGGAGGTCAGCTACGCGGGGGGCGGCCTCACTGGCAACCGCAATCACATGCTCACCGTCGAGGGGGGTTTCGCTCATGCCTGCTGCGAGGTTGGTAACGAGGCTCAGGCCCAGGATCTCCGCGCCCATGTGGCGGGCGGCAATGGCTTCGAGAACGGTTGACATCCCAACCAGATCACCACCCCATCCCTTGGCCATCCGGATCTCGGCCGGTGTCTCGAACTCAGGGCCGTGAAATCCCACGTAGATCCCTTCGGGGATGCCCGGCTCGACCTCTCGCACGATCTCTCGCAGGCGCGAGCTGTAGAGGTCGCCCAGAGGCACGAATCGCCCCGACCAGGGAGCCGGCGGTGGAGATCCGGGCATCGGGGAGACGCCCGTGAAGTTGATCTGGTCCGCCAGAACGACCGCGCCGCCGACGGGCCACTCCGGCCTCATCGATCCACAGGCGCTGGTGAGCACCACCGTCCGACAACCAGCCGCGATCGCAGTCCGGACCGCGTGCACCACCGCGTCGAGTCCGTGGCCCTCGTAGAGGTGAACTCGCCCCAGGCCCAGGAGCACCCGCTGATTGCCCATCGGCAAAGACCGGAGAACGTTGCGGTGGCCCAGAGCGCTCGGCGTTGCGAAGCCCGGCAGCGAATCCATCGGCACCTCGACTCCGCTCGGGAGGAGATCGGCGGCGGCGGCCCAACCCGAGCCCAGGGCAACATAGATGTCGTGCCCGCTCGCCGACGTGGCTGCGGCCAAGGCGCGTGCTGCTTCGCCTGCTTTCTCGAAAGGATCGGCGGTCTGTGACCGGGTCATACTGCGGTGAGGTCGAGAATACGCTGGAAGCGCCGGCGGGCGAGTGCCGGTGCGACCAGGGTCCCGAGGCCGGGGAGGCGATGATCGGCATCGTCCTTGACGCCCTAGTCGCTTAGGACTGTTGGCCTAGCCGGAGACGGCGTCGAGGAACTCGTCGATGCGGTCGAGCGTCAGCGGTGTGGCGAACAGTTCGTTGAAACGGCCGAGGGCGTGTTCCCGGTCCTCCTCTGACGATTCCGGGTTGAGCCACTCCTTCGCGGCCGACTCGAAAAAATGCCCAAACTGAGCGATCAGCATCGAGAAATCGCCGCGGCCGGACAACCGTCCTGGCCCTCCGGCGTCGACGTAGGCATCGTGAAGCCGTCGCGATCCTTCAGGGTTGCCCATTGTGAAGTCGAACACGACGACGCCGAGTTCCTGAACTGGATCCTCGAGTCCGCAGTTCTCCCAGTCGATGACGCAAAGGCCACCCTGGGCCATCGGAAGGATGTTGTCGGCGAAAAGATCACGATGACAGTTCTGGAGGTTCTGTCGAGGCTCGAGAAGCGCTTCAAGAGCGGTAAGCGTCGGAATGTGGGCCGCAAAGGCGTCGGCGAAATGAGCTTTCGAGGATGTCACCCGGCGGCTGAGGTCGTGCCAGGCCGCTACCCCGACAGGCTCGGTGTACCACGGGTGAATCGGTCGGGCAGGCTCATGTCGCACACGGTGAATGGCTGCGATTGTCTCGCCGACAACTGCGACATCGAAGCTGTAGTCGGTTGGCAGAAGATCGATCCATTCGTAGACCCTGACCCGGCGATCGGCGACCGTCGCCAAAACCGACCCGGAAGTCGTTCTAATCGGCCGCGGCATCGAGATCTTTGACCCGGCCAGCACAGCTTCCTGGAATGCGACATCGGCCGCCGCTTCCGCTTCGCTCTGTGGCTCGAAGCTCTCTTTGATCGCGTATGAACCGCTCTCGGTATCGAGCCTCCAGATCTGACCCTGCTCACCGCGGGCGGCAGGAACGAGGTCGGCGACGGCGTCGCTGAGGCCAAATGCAGCGGCGATCCGTCCGGCTATCTCGTCCATGCGGAAACGCTAACGGTCTCAAGTGGAGGGGTTATCGGACGCACGTCGACGGCGCACGCGCGCTCGCGGATCCCACCTATCGTCAGTGCGAGTCCGCATTCGAGGAGGTAGCGATGCTGGCGCCGAGGTTCACATCCCGAGGAGATGCCGACCTGGTGCGACGTTGGCCGCGAGCTGGTGCTGCGCGATCCCGACGGGTACTACCTCACCGTCACCCTGCGCTCGACTCTGACTTGAAGGGGCCACGGTCGGGTCGGATAGTCGCAGTTGCGGTGTTGTTCTTCGTTCTGTCGATGGCGTGCGGGCGAGGGCCCGAAGCCGGCATCGTGATATCCGGCATGGCTCTGGCAGGTCCGGTCTGTCCGGTTGAAACCAACCCGCCCGATCCGGCGTGTGCCCCACGCCCTGTTGTTGGCGCGATGGTGCTCGCTGTCTCGGAGTCGGGCGATCGGGTCGAGGTGACGACCGGGCCTGATGGACGGTTCTCGTTCGACGTCGCCGCGGGCCGCTATCAGATCGTTGCTCAACCGTTCGAGGGCCTGATGGGAACTCCCGAACCTGTCGAAGTCGAGGCGGCTTCTGGATCCATCGACGTGGGCGTCTTGATGTATGACACCGGGATCCGGTGACACCCGGAGTCCGTCGATCCAGGGTGCTTCCGTTACAGGGACAACACCTAGTCGGTCTGGGCTGCCCGGGTTTCGTACTTGTTTCGCGTTCGGCAAGTCCCACGTTCTTTCTGTCTCGCATTCTGATCCGAGGGTTCGTAAACCGCGAGCCCGTGTCGCTCTGACGGAGCGTCAGGATTCAAAGGAGGATCGAATGCGAAGAATGCGATCGCGGGCCATGCGCGCCACGGTACTGGTTGCGTTGGTGATGGCCTCGTTGGGCCTGGTGGCCGCGCCTGCAGGTGCTGCTGAGGCGGGTGCCGTGTTCACGATGTCTAATGCTTCCGGCGGCAACGAGGTGGTTGTGTTTGCCCGGGCGGCCGACGGGACACTCAGCCACGTCGCGGATTATGCAACCGGTGGCGCCGGCTCTGGGGGAGGCCTCGGATCCCAGGGAGCGGTGCGACTTAGCGGTGACGGCAAGTGGTTGCTGGCGGTGAACGCCGGGAGCGACGAAGTTTCCGTCTTCCGTGTCAACGGTACTGCTCTCGAGTTGACCGACACTGTGGGGTCGGGTGGCGACTCACCCATCAGCGTCGATATTGCCGGCCGTTTCGTCTACGTGCTCAACGCTGGCTCGCCCAACATCGCTGGGTTTCGGCTCAATCTGAACGGGGAGCTCACACCCATCAGGGGAGCAGTGCGTTCCCTCAGCACACCGGAATCTGCTCCAGCCCAAGTCGAGTTCAGCCCCGACGGACGGAGCTTGGTGGTCACCGAGAAGAACACCAACCGGATTGTGGCCTATCGGGTCGCACCGTCCGGTGTCGCCAGCCATGCCCGTGTAAGCGATTCAGCCGGGCTCACTCCGTTCGGATTTGAGTTCGACCCGGCCGGCCGGCTGATTGTGTCGGAGGCGTTCGGTGGCGAACCCGATGCGAGCGCGGTCTCGTCCTATGCCCTCGGAACCGACCGCCGAGCTGTGCTCATCGACGGTCCGGTAGCCACAACCGAGACGGCGGCCTGCTGGATAGTGGTAACCGACAACGGGCAATACGCCTACACCACCAACACCGGCAGCGACAGCATCACCGGTTATGCCCTGGGGTCTGACGGATCGTTGAGCATCCTCAACGAAGACGGTGTAACGGCCGTCACTGGCGACGCTCCAACCGATATGGCCCTGTCGGACGGAAGCGGGTTCCTGTATGCGCTTGATTCCGGGTCCGACACGGTGAGCGTGTATCAGATCGAAGGCAACGGCGCCCTCACCCTCATCCAAACGGTGGTTGGGCTCCCGGCCGCTGCGGTAGGACTGGCCTCGGCCTGACCCACTGGCCCTCGCGGTTCCTGGGCGCTGGCCTGACCAGCGCCCAGGAACCCTGTCGGAACCATCGGCCACTCCGCCGTTTTTTCCACGTGCAAATGTGAACCTCTTCGAAACCATTGAAGAACCCCGAGGGACGAGGGCATGTGATCCATAACATTTCGGACGTGCCCAACCCCCTTCGGACCCATCGGCTCCTTGTGGTTGATGACGAGCCGACAGTGCGAGATGTCGTGTCCCGCTATCTACAGCGCGATGGCTACGAAGTTCGGGTGGCGGTCGATGGTCCCGACGCCCGCCAATCCCTGGCTGATTTCAGGCCCGACCTGGTAGTCCTCGACATCATGCTCCCGGGCGATTCCGGGCTCGAGATTCTCAGGGAGATTCGCCAACGCGGCGATCTACCTGTGATCCTGTTGACCGCACGGGCGGAAGAGAGCGACCGGCTGGCGGGTCTCGAACTCGGAGCCGACGACTATGTCGTCAAACCATTCTCGTCAAGGGAGCTGACCGCCAGGGTGCGCTCGGTGTTGCGGAGGTCAACACCCAGGGCCGCTCTCGAGGAGCTCAGTTTCGACGGACTCACGATCGATAGCGCCCGGCACGAAGCCTTGGTGGATGGCACCACGGTGGAGCTGACGGCCCGTGAGTTCGATCTTCTTCTGTTCCTTGCCTCGAGTCCCGGCCAGGTGTTCAGCCGTGGCCAACTCCTGGAACAGGTTTGGGAGTCCTCAACCGATTGGCAGGACCCAGCAACAGTGACGGTGCACATCCGCCGCCTGCGCCAGAAGATTGAAGTTGATCCCCACAACCCGCGATGGGTGACCACGGTGTGGGGGGTCGGATACAGGTTCGAGTCATGACGGCGTCGCTGCCGATCGCTGGAAAGAGCGACTAGCCGCGTCTGCTCGGTTCGCGAACACGGTGCGCTCCGGATTCGATCAACCAGAGTGAGACATGGCGGGGCTGGATGACCTCAGTGAGCACATCGTCGAGCCGGCCCACGATGTCGTTCAAGTCGACCTGGTGGCGCAACTCCTGGGCTAACCACTCCATGGTCACCTGAGCGTCGTAGCGACTGCGATTGAATCGTCTGTCGATGAACTTCTGGACCTCGTCTCGGACGGGACGAAAGGCGGCGAGGAACACCACGGTGGTGATGGCGACGGCTGGCTTCGAGTCGATCAGGGGCGAGGCGGCCACCGTGCCCAGGAACAGTTGCGCCAACACGATGAACGAGATATAGACGCCGCCCAGAAGCCCCGTCGCGACGGCATAAACCGTCGTGCGATTGAGGAGTCGTTCGATATCCCACAACCGATAGCGAAGGATGCCCGTGAAGAGCGCGAGAGGAATGAGGGCAAACGCGGGCTGAAAGGTGCGATACAGCGCAACCGGGGGCTCGGGGATGTGGCGGCCCACCAACACGTTCGTAGCCGGTGACAACCCGTGCTGAACGAAGAAGACGATGCCAAAAGCGACGGACGGCAAGAGGGCCCAGAAGAGAAGGCGGGCTTGCGCCTGACCAGTGGCATCGTCAGTGTGGGCAATGCGGTATGCCTGGGCAGCCGCCCCAGCGGCGGGGACGAGGAGACCAAAGAACAGCAAAAGGGTGGCGGGCCGGGCAGGCCCCTCCAAGCGGACTGACAGCAGTACCGCGGCGGCTGTTGCGGTCAGATATAGCGGGACGATCGCGGTTGGCCGCCAACGGGGGACGGGGCGACCGTCTGGAAAGAGCAGAAGCGCGTAGACGTAGGCGAGGCCTGCCAAAACGTGAGCCGTCACCTGTGCCAGCGTCTCCACGGGTGTGTAGGGCAATTGCTCCAACACCCCTTGCGAGGTCAGGTTGAAAACACCAGCAGCACCGACCAGTGCCGCGGCCAACAGGCGCGCCGTCCAGTCCCGCGGCCGGAGTTTTAGGAGCACCGCTGCCAGAACTAGATGGACAACGCTGAACAAATAGTCGGCGACGATCTGCGGTCCCGAGGGCACGGCGTGTGACGCATCGGCTGCTCGGAGGGCGACGCGATCGAACAATCCATTTCCCAGTCCCTGGACGTGGAGGGACTCGTGCAGAGCATCCGATGATGAGGCCGCGACCGCAAACAGGCCCTGGCCGAGTACGAGCAGGCCACCCAGAGCGTAGAGGCCGAAGCCGATCAGGAAGGCGAGGTCGGCCCCTCGAAGAGGGCGCTCCCGATCGGCCATCTCGTCAACCCGTCACGGTGACGGTTCCAACCATGGGAGGATGGATCAGGCACGCATACCGATAGGTGCCCGGGGTGGAGAAGCGCAGCGTGTACTTGGTGTAGGCCTCGCTAAACAGAACACCCGAGGACCAGAAACCGGACCCATCCCACGTGCCACCATCCACCACGATCGGTTCCAGACTGTCTTGCTCTTCGACCTCCGGCGCACCGCCGGCCGGTAGATATACCTCCTCGTTGGCCCGGACCGTGCCATCTTCCAACTTCTCATAGATAGGGAAGTATTCGGGGACGTCGAAACTGATCGAATGGGGTCCGAACATCAGCCACGTCACGGGCTCTCCTACCGCTGCCTCGATCGTCTTGGGGATGAACTCGTTGAGAAGACCGTCCACCCGGTCGTCGGTCAGCCCGCTGAAGTTCCCGGAGAAGGCCTCGCCGCCGTAGACGAACTGACCTCGATTGGCGCCCTCGAAGACCTCGCGGAACGGCTCCACCACTTGGTTCAATTCATCGCGGGTCTGCTGATTGACCTCGCTGGGAGATGCAATGGTTTGGTCGGACGGCACGACCTCCATCGTTCCACTGTGAAAGGGGCCGTGCACCGAACAGAAGAAGCTGTATGTGCCCGGAGCGATCGAGTCGGACACCTTCAGCTCGAAAATGTTCTCTCCGTCCAACTCAAAACCGATGAACCCGCTGTTGTAGTAGGCCTCGGTTCCGTCAAAGGGGCCGAGTTCCTGGGTTGGGCACGGCGCTCCATCCTCGGGCACCGCCCCGTCCTCGACCAGGCAAGGCTGGGCAATGGTCTGGTCGATCTCACCGGTGGGCACCTCGGTCGGCTCCTCCGCGGGTGAAGCCTCAGCGGCGGACTCCTCCGGGGGCGGTTCCTCCTCACACCCGTATAAGACTGGCAGCGAGCATTGAGCGGCGAAGTAGGCGTTGAGCACCTCCGGGGGGATCTGGTCAAAGGGCAGATCTCCCCACTCCTCAAACAGGGGCTGGGTGATTGCCAGCATCTCGTTCACCCTGGTGCCAAAGGTGACGGTGTGGGCCTCTCCCGTCCAATCCTGCCTGAAGACAACCGTATCGCCCGGATGGACCTGAATGTTGTTGGGAAAATACCTGATGAACTGGGTGGCGAACTCGTCGTGGTCGTAATCGACCCGGACTGTGATCGCGTCGCTAGAACCCGAATCGCAGGCACCGACGAGCAGCATCAGCACGACGCTGCCTATCCGAACAACATTCCAGATCGAAGCGAGATGACGTCCCATAAACGATCCTCCCGTTGCCCTCAGGGTCGTTGGCATTTCACACCGCGACCATTACGAGGTCGTTACGGCGATGGCTCATGGTAGGCCGGCGCTCAATCCACGGCTCTGTCCAACTACTGCGGCCAATGGCCTGGATGCGATTTCAGGCATCTCTCACCAACAAGTCTCATTAGTTCGCAATCAGGTTTACCTCATTGGTTGAGTGGGCGGGTCCTCGCCACTTCGGTTGCTAACCGGGTGCTGAGTGATGGTTCCGGTTGTTCCAATCGGGGAACCCAAATCGCCCGCGCGGTGTATTCGGTTGCAAAGGAGAGGAAGGTCAGGCTCAGTGAGGGTCGTCACATTCGCCGCGGCTCGTCGGCGCATCTGGCGTATTGCCACGATCGTCTTCATACTCGTGCTGTTCGGCGTTGCCAGCGACGTGGCCCAGGCGAAGATGCCGCCCTTCGAGATCGAGGTCACCACCGATGGAACAAAGGCGACCATCACCGCGGCCTTCGACCAGAGTTATGGCTTCGATCCCGTCGATCTCGATGGGCTAGTTGCGGTATACCCGGAGTCGGCCCTCGACCGACAACTCCGGCCGATCGGCCAATCCGAGGCCGTCCACGTCTCTCTTGCCCGGGTCGGGACCGGCATCTATCAGGGGACGATCGACCTCGACCAGGCCGGACGGTGGGCTGTGGTGCCCTTTCCCACGATCCCGGAATACGAGCCAGCTCCTAATTTGTATCCGGGCGCAATGCTGTTCGAAACCGTCACGAGTTCGGCGACGATTTGGATGGCGGCAGCGGGAGCCGTCGCGGCAGCATTGCTCATCTACGCCTTCCGAACCCGGAAGGGCCGCTGGCTGACCAGGCCATCGATAGCGGCTGCGATCGGGGCAACTGTGGTCTGTGCATCCCTCATACCCATAGCCACAACCGCAGCCGCCGGACGGGCATTCGCGTGTCCCGTTACGATCCCGACCGAGCCTCGGTTCGTCCCGATGGACCCTCGCCACGCAGAACGGTCAATGGAGGGACTCGTCTGGTACGGGTCGGACGATTTCTGGACACCGATCTCGACCGACGGGAGCTGCTCGCCCCGCAAGAGCGTCTGGTGGAGTCAGAACTTCCCTGGCGGCGAGATCGAGAATACGCCCGACATCGAGGTCACCTGGCGTCGTCTCGACGCACCAGCGCCCCCTATCACCGTCGCCTACGGCACCAACGCCTACACCCTCGAGGACGAGTAGTTCGTGATCGCTGGCATCGACCCAAGTGAGTCGGGCTGCTAGAGGGTGACGGCAACCTACAAGGGTGCCGAGCTCAGCTACGTATTTCTGTTCCCCTGATCGGCCTCTGGGTGGGACGCAACGAAACCGGAATCGTCTACGTCATCTGACCATCGATGCGGCGGCTTTCACACTGACTCGAGGCGAGAGGCCGCCCCGCGTTAGGGAGCCCCTTATGCCCTCACCTTTCAGGGTGGGTGGCCGCTGGTGGTGTAGGTGTGGCCGAGGCGGCTGGTCCAGAGGTAGTCGCCGTTGGGGAGTTTCTGGTAGGTCCAGCGGCAGCGGTGTTTGGTGTTGTGGTTGTGGCGGCAGAGGG
>DATLEZ010000126.1:0-21066 GCA_035525055.1 Acidimicrobiia bacterium
ACTTCGGGACTGACGGCTCCAACCGTCACTCCGTCGATTCTCAGGATCCCGTCGACCACGGAGACGTCGGCAGCCACATCCGAGCCTGACACGCGCACCACTTTCAACCGACCTTCCTCCTGATCGGCGGCCTCCGCTAAAAGAGGATGATCGACGTTGAGGATTGCGACGCTGGCTTTGGCAAGAATTTCTCTCTTGGCCGCGACGATCGACTCCTCCGTGCCGAAGCGCTCCAAGTGGACAGGCCCGATCGACGTGATCACTGCGACATCGGGCACGACGAATTCGCACAACTCGGCGATCTCGCCCCTCCCGTAGGTGCCCATCTCCGCCACGAACACTTCGGCCCCCGGGATCAGGTGTTCGTTGATCGCCCGAGCGAGGCCCAATCGGTTGTTGAACGACGCCGGCGTGGTCACCGTCGACATCCGGCCTGAGAGGAGATGGTGCACATACCCCTTGGTCGTGGTCTTTCCGTAGCTCCCGGTGATCGCCACGACCGTGGCTCCCGAGGAGGCAAGCTTGGACGCGGCTCGTGTCACCCAACGCTCGCTGGTGATCCGTTCAAGCGGTGCGACGAGGGCCAGGGATAGATCGATTACCAGCGGAATCGCCACAGCCCCGGCCACGCTCCAACCAGACTGGCCGGTGGCGATAGCCCCAACGACCATCCCGATCACAAAACCCCCGGTGACGGCGGCCACCCGTCGCAGGCGGGCGGTCCATCTCAGGGGAGAGCTGGTTCCGTTAAGCGACAACCCCACTGGCCCTACGATTAGAGCAGCAAGGGACAGCCATCCGATCGGTGGCCACCACCAAACCCCGATCGCGCCGACCAGCGCCAGTGCCAACAGGATCAAGTTGGGACCGCTCGACCGCCACCAACGCCGGGCGAAACGGAAAACGGACCCCGCCATGTAGTGCTCGCGCTGGGCGACCCGCAACCATCGGAGCCCGCCAACCATTGCCCCGGCGATGGCGCCAAGGGTCAAGGCGGCTGAACTGAAATCCAAACTCACCGACCGATCATCTCCGCCACCGCCCGGCGTAGTGCCGCCGGAGCGGCAACAGGCAAGAGATGTCCGACGCCGGGCTCGACAACAAGTTTGACTTCGGAACCTGCGGCAGTCAGCAGGACCGCAGCGCGCTCGGCCACCGCCACCGGGACCTCGACATCGTCGGCACCCCACAACAACTCAACGGGCAGAGCCAGTTGGGCCAACTGCTGCTCGTAGGACTCGTTGACCGCCGTCACCAGAATCTGGCGCATCACTCCTTCGGCCGCGAGGTAGTCCGGGGAGCCATACCGACGGCGGAGGCGCTCCATTGTCGAGGCCGGAATCAGTCCCAACCGTGCGGCCCACCGCGCCATCCGGAACACTGAAGGGACCTTCCGCCCGCCTTCTCGCCGCAGCAGCGGCACCCCGGTCAGGATCAGTCCCTTGACCCGGTCGGGCCGGGTCGCAGCCAGATGAACTGCCACCCGACCGCCAAAGGAATGTCCGACGAGAACCATCCGATCGGAGAACTCACTCAGGACGGGCTCGATGGCGCGGGCGTATCCGGCTGCCCCCGTGGCAGCGGACGGCGCCGGAGTGGCGCCGAAACCAGGCAGATCCAGGGCAATGAACGAGAAACCCTGCAATGAGGTGGCAAAGTCCGAGCCCCGCCGGGCCCATCCGTGCAGCGCCAGCACCTGCGGAGGGCCCTCGCCCGACGCCTCACCGAACAGAGACCCGTCGCCGTAGGCCCTCAGGGCCATTTTGAAACAGTTTCAGAGCTGCTCAATGCGAGGGGCACGACTGTCGAGAATACAGTTGACTGATTAGTCACCCGGCTCTCCGGCAGCCGGCCTGATCGGCATGGCTGCATGCCTGCCAAATACAGCGAATCCGCAAACTATCGCCGAGCCACTGAAATAGGACAGTTGACACAGCCTCTCCTGCCGCAATCGACCGTTGACCTCCAGCCCCTCTTTCGATTCCGGGCGGCGGCGCTTCGCCGATCGGTGGCGGTGGGGTGGGTCGTCCTCGTCATCATCGGGGCCCAGGCCGTCCGCGAGAACGTCTTCGGCAGCGCCATTTTCCTGATCCCGGCAGCGGTCTTCGGGACGGTGCTGGTGGCAGCGTCCCTGGTCGACTGGAACCGGGTCATGCCCACCCGCAACGGGCCGTGGGCGACCCTCGCCTGGAACATGGCCACGGTCCTGTGCCTTGCAGTCATCGCCACCGAGGCTGAGCTCAGCACAGTTACCCAGCCCCTCTTCTTCGGAGTCGTCGCCCTCTCGGGCCTGGTGCTCGATCGGTTCAAGCATCTGCTCGTAACGATCACAGTCGTCGCATCGATGGCTCTGAGTGCCATTCTCACGGGGTTGGAAAACACGAGCATCGATGTCCCCGAGCTCGGGGTCCAGATCCTGTCGGTCGCGGTCGTCGCCGCGGCCACGGCCTTGATGGGCCACGAGTTCGAATACGAAGCGCAGAGGAGCGCCCGCCGCCTCACCGACCTTCAACGCCAGCGGGCCGACTTCGAACGCCTCTACGCGGTATCGGCAACTTTGGCCGGAGCAGAGTCCCTGTCGGAAGTCCTGCCCGAGCTGGTCGGCCGCATCTGCACGTATCTCAACGCCCAGGTCGGAGTCGTCATGTTGTACATCCCGGAGACTCACGAGTTGAAGGTGATGAATCCGATCTGGGTCACCGGCTATCCGCTCGAGGCCGGCGACATCTCGATTTCGGTGAGCACCGGCGGCGTCCTTCCGCAGGTGTTCAAGTCTGGCAAGGCAGTGCTCCTGCAGAAAATTGCCGACAAGCCGGAAGGTTACGGAGTGCTCGGGGAACTCGGCCTCAGCGAGGCAATGGTGGCACCATTGAAGGTCGAGCAGTTCAAGGTCGGCGTCATCGCGGTTGGAGATCCGGTCGAGGGCACGTTCGCCAACGAACAGCTGGAAGCTCTCACCTCGCTCGGGGCGCCGGCGGCACTGGTGCTTTCTCAGCTCGGCCGTTATGAGGCCGTGGCCGAGATGACCCGGCGTCTCGAGGAAGTGGCGCAGATGAAGACCGACTTCGTCTCGGTCGTGAGCCACGAGCTGCGAACACCTCTCACCTCGATCATCGGTTCGCTCGACACTGTGGCCAGGCCGGAACTCACGCCCGAGACCGAAGCCGCCCGGAACCTGCTCTCGACCGCCCGTCGCCAGGCCGGACGGCTCCAGCGCCTGATCGAAGATCTCTTGATCGTCAGCCGTCTCGAACGGAACGCGGTACCCATCCAGCTGGAACCGGTCCGACTCCACGCTTTCCTGACCGAGGTGATCGCGACTGTCCAGATCGCCGACCTGACCATCGACGTGCAGCCTGACGATCTGGCGGTGCTGGCCGATCCGGATCACCTCAACCGTATTCTCCTCAACGTGCTCGAGAACGCCTCCAAATACGCCCCCGGCAGCCCGGTGGAGGTGGTGGCTCAGGCCCGCGGATCGAAGGTGGATCTGGCGATCATCGATCACGGGTCAGGGGTGCCTACCGACCAACGAGACCGGGTCTTCCAGCGTTTCACCCAAATCGAGGGATCGGCCACCCGGACCAGGGGCGGCACGGGCCTCGGCCTCAGCATCGTCCGCGGCCTGGCCGAGGTCATGAAGGGCAACGTCGAACTGTTGGAGACCCCCGGAGGGGGCGCGACGTTCTCGGTGACGCTGCCGCGCACCGAGGTGATGACCGTCTCACCGACCGGCTATCCCCGCGACTACCCCCGCGACTACCGCAGCGCCTAGGTGCCCCTCATTGATCCACTCGGGGCCGGCCGGGGGCGGCCATGGCGTGGAAGCCTCCGTCGACATGGATGACCTCTCCCGTGGTCATCAGGGCCCAATCTGAAAGCAGGACGCAAACCATCCGGGCTACGGGTTCGGGGTTGGAAGAGTCCCAGCGCAACGGGGCTCGCTCATTCCAGATGTCATGGAGGATCTCGAAGCCGGGTATCGACTTGGCCGCCACCGTCTTCAACGGCCCGGCCGAGACGAGGTTGGCCCGGATCCCGTGCTCACCGAGGTCGCGGGCCAGGTAGCGGCAGATCGACTGCAGCGCCGACTTCGCAACTCCCATCCAGTCGTAGGCCGGCCACGCCATTCGATTGTCGAAGTCGAGGGCGACCAGCGATCCGCCGCCCGCCATTTGCATCAAGGGCAGGGTGGCGACCGCAAGTGTCTTGAACGAAAAGGCCGAAGTGAGAAACGCAGTCTCGGCCGATGACGCCGGTGTGTTGAGGAAGTTTCCACCGAGAGCGTCGCCGGGAGCAAAGGCGATGGCGTGGACGGCACCGTCGATCTTTCCCCATCGCCCGGTGAGGTCCTTCATCACGGTCGCAACATGCTCCTCGTCGGTGATATCCATTTCGAGGACCGGAACCGGTTCCGGTAATCGCTGCACGGCCCGCTCGGTCAGGCGCAGGCCGCGTCCGAAGTTGGTCACCACCATCTCGGCGCCCTCCTCCTGAGCAACCCGGGCGACGTGGAACGCGATCGAGTCGTCCGTGGTTATCCCGGTGACCAGGAGTTTCTTACCTTGGAGCAGCAATTGTTCTCCTTTCAGAGGCGCGTCTTGAGGGGCGCCGGTTTCAGAAGCTTTGGCCGAACGTCATGATCCCCCTGATCCCCAGACCCATCAAAAACACCATCAGCAAGCCGTAGTAAAGCGCCGGCCGTTTGCGGAACTGGGCTCGGTAGATGTAGGCGAATCCGAGCGTGAAGGAGACCACCACCCCGTAGAACACGTGCTGGTTTCCGGGGTTCTTGTCTTCGAGGTTCATCGAGCCGAGGCCGAGAAGCACCTGGACGATGACGGCGCCCACCGCCAGGGCGAGGGCAGCCTGGAAGATGCGACCTGGAGGTCGATGGAGTATTGCCAGGCCGATTCCGACTAACCCGGCGAGCCCGCAAACACCGACAGCCACCCAGCCCCAAACTGAATGGATATCACCCACCCGGCCAGACTAAACAAGGATTCCTTCGGTGCCGGTCAACCGGCCGAGGAGCGGATTTCGACGAGGGCGCCGGAGCGCACGTCAACCACGAATTCCTTGTGGCTGTGGTTGTCAGCGATCCATCTAGCAAGCTGGGCCCCTGGTTCGCGCACTACCCACCAGGCGTAGGCGTCGCCACTGCCCTGGTTCTCGAATTCCTGCCACGCCGTGCGGGCTGTAGCGACCGCATCGTCGAAGTCCTTCGACTCCCCCAAACGCGTCTCGACGGCCTGGTCGCCCGGCCGGTGTTCAACGAATTGAAGGATTTCGAACATGCCCTTTTTCCCTACCTCGCACTGACAGAATACCTGGACCTGACGCCGGTTCCTAGACAGGAATTCCTGCGAAAGCCCTATTGCTATTGCGGCTGGAATCTGCAACCAACCGCGGCTAGGCCATAAGAAGATCGGCGTACTGATCTCGTACGACTTTCTTGTCGAACTTCCCGGTGCCCGTCTTGGGAATCACGTCGACGAAGATCACTCGATCGGGGATCCACCATTTGACGACTTTGTCGCCCAGGAATGCCAGCAACTCTTCCTCCGAGGCGGTGGCGTCAGCCTTGAGAACCACGAAGGCGGCCGGCCGCTCCTGCCATTTATGGTGCTTGAGCCCGACCACCGTTGCTTCGGCCACCGACGGGTGGGCCATCAGCGTGTTCTCGAGATCGAGCGACGAGATCCACTCGCCACCGGACTTGATGACGTCCTTAGCCCGGTCGGTGATGCGAATATACCCCTCGGGCGTGATCTTGCAGACATCCCCGGTCCTCATCCAGCCATCCTGGAATGTCTCGCTCGAACGGGAGTCCTTGTAGTACTCGGCTGCGATCCAGGGACCCCGGATCAGTAACTCGCCAAACGCCTCGCCGTCGTGCGGCAATTCATCTCCGTTTTCGTCGACGATCTTCACCTGCAATCCCGGGACCGGAAGGCCTGCCGTTTCCAGGATGTCAAGCTGGCGTTCGAAATCCCATGTCTGCATTTCCGGCTTGAGGATCGCCATGGAGGCCACCGGGTTGGTCTCGGTCATGCCCCATCCTTGCTGCACGAGAATGCCGCGGTTCTTCCAGAACCAGTCGATCATCGACCGGGGAACGGCCGACCCCCCACACAGGAACGCCCGCAGCGAAGAGGTGTCCGCCTCCGGGTGCTGGGCGAGATACTGCTGGATCCCGAGCCATACCGTCGGCACTCCAGCCGAAAACGTGACCTTCTCGGTTTCGAAGAGTTTGATCAGCCCGGCCGGGGTGAGATCGGGGCCAGGGTATGTGATCTTGGCGCCGACCGTGGTGGCGATCCAGGGATACCCCCAAGCCGAGGCGTGGAACATCGGGACAACGGGCAGGACGTTGTCACCGGCTCCGAGGGCGAAATTGGCCAGAGCGGAGATCGTATGGAGATAGGTTGACCGCTGGGTGTACGCGACGCCCTTGGGGTTGCCGGTCGTGCCCGACGTGTAACAAAGCATCATCGGAGACCGCTCGTCGAGCATCGGCCATGGCCCCCGGGGCTCAACCCCGTCGATCAGGTCCTCATAGGAGATGGCGTTCGGCAGCAGAGTGTCACCTACTTCATCGCCCATGATCACGTAGGTAACCACCGACTCCAGGGTTGGAGCGATGCGCTCGATCAAGGGGACGAGGTCCGGATCGACAAAGACTGCCCGGTCAGCTGCATGGTTGACGATGTAGGTCAGCTGTTCGGGAAAGAGCCTCAGGTTGAGGGTGTGGCAGATCCGGCCGGTGTTGGCCGTCGCCCAGTAGATCTCGTGATGGCGGCGGTTGTTCCAGGCGAAGGTCCCGACCGCTTCACCCTGGCCGATCCCGAGCTTGGTTTCGAGGGCCGTAGCCAATCGACGCACCCGCGGGTCGATCTCGCTGTATGTGGTCCTGGTGATGCTCCGGTCGGACTCGACGGAGACGATCTCCTGATCCGGGAAGAGACCGACGGCCCTCTCATAAAGCGTGGACAGAAGTAGAGGAAAGTCCATCATGTGCGGCATTTCGGGGCCTTTCTCGGACGGGCGCTGTCGGTCGATTGATTCAATTGACTGTCACGTGGCGCCCAGAATCTTCGCTTTCTGGGCATTGAACTCGTCGTCCAACAGCTTGCCCTCATCATGCAACTTGGAGAGGATCTGAAGTTGTTCGGCCCGGGACTTCCCTTGGCCGATGTGTTCGCCATCGCCCCCGCGCTGGATCATGAACATCCGTTCCTCCCGCGCCTTGTAGATCAGAGTTTGAAGTTGTTCAGGCTTGGGAATGTCGCGGTACCGGGTCTGTCCCTGTTCGCCGGCTGATTCGATCACGAGGTCGCCGCTGCCCACCATCCGCTCGAAAACGCTCTGGCTGAAGGAGACCGTGTTGATCATTTCGTGGGGGATTTCTTTGCCATGCTTGGCGATGAATCCCTGGCGATGGATCACCCTTTCGTTCGTGATGACATGCTGCGTGGTCAGCCAGGCAATGAATTTGGGCACGGTCAGCACCAGCCAGATGACTGCGACAGCCAACGGCCCCCACTGTCTCACGGCATCAGTTGCGAAAACCGCCAGGAGTATCACTGCCACCAGGGCGCCGAGAGTGAGAACCAACTGGAGAAGGATCGATGACCAATGGGGACGAAACTCGGCGACGACCGTTTCTCCGGGACTGAGGAGTTCTTTGGGGTATGGCACGGGCGGAGGCTACAAGAAGAGATCCGGCGATGACGGTCGACCGGACCCGCCCCCTTGAGGCGAAGTTGGCTTGAGGCAAAGTTGCCAACTCTGCCCGAGAATGAGAGAAGCTTGCCCGGGAATAAGAGAAACCCCGAGGGAGCTTCGACGAATCTCCACCCTCTCGGGGCCCTCACGCCCCACCAAGTCGAGCCCGAAGGCCCTACTTATGTCGGACTCCGGCATTGTTCCGAAGATCTTTGCCGTCGCCCCCCGTCACCGAGGGACTCCCTCAGCCCGAAGGCTGTGGGTTGTCTCTCCCTCGGCTCGACGACCCGAAGGTCCCCGGCCGGCTCGATCCTTTCGGATCCAGCAGGAGAGACTGCGGTTCTTCTCTTGCGAGTCGATCCGCACGCTCGTTCGGAAGTTTCCCTCCGCCCGTGCGGCGCTTCGAGGTTTCCCTCCAAGCACGAGCGCAATGTAGACCATGAAACGGGACCCGAGTCGAGTTTGGCTTCCCAAATTTCGCGAGTGGTTAGTTACTTTTCGCGAGGAGGAACTGGTGCGAGAGTTTCCCAACTGCTCCCCATCGTGAGTCGCGAAATCAAACCCCCTGCTCGCGAAATCAAAGATGGCCCGGAGCTTGACGGCAGGTAGTCGTCTTGGATACGTTCACCCTCGCTTGATCGGGGGTGACTCCGAACAAGCGCCGGAGAGTCGAGAGACGCTACGGCTTGCTAGGAGAAGACCGGGCCTCCGGGTCCGGAGTTTGAATGGCGGATGACCCCGAGAGGGTGCGACTTCGGTCGGAGCTCTCTCGGGGTTTTCTTAATTCTCCAGTGGGCCGCTTCCAGTGGCAGTAAGCAGCCGGAACGCTCTTCGCACTGCCTGCTGGTAGCCGCCTACTGACAGCTGCCTACTGGATAAATACAAATCTGTCATTTAGGCCCCGTATAGTCCGGGTCATGGCCTTGGAGACTCTTTCGCCCAGCAGGGCCGGCGACTTCAAAGCCTGTCCACAGCTCTTTCAGTTCCGTGCCATCGAGCGGTTGCCCGAGCCCGTCACGATCTACCAGGCCCGTGGCACAACCGCCCATCTCGCTCTTCAGCGACTGTACGAATTGACCCCCGAGCAAAGAACCCCCGAGGCCCTCTACGACCTCTTCCGCGGAGCTTGGGGTGAGCTGCGCGGCGCCGAGGAATTCGTCGGGTTGTTTGCCAGCATCGATGACGAACGGATCTGGGGACTCGAGAGCCTCGAGCTTCTCGCCAACTACTTTCGACTCGAGACACCCGACCAGGTCCAGCCGCTCGAACGAGAACTCGACATGCTGGAACCTTTCGAGGGTGACATCGTCATTCGCGGAATCCTCGACCGGATCGATCGGCGACCAGACGGTCGCCTCGTCATCACCGACTACAAGACTGGCAAGGCCCCTCCCGAGACATACGCGCTACCGGCCTTCTTCGCGCTCAAGATCTATGCCCTCCTGATTCGGCGGCGTTTCAATGAGACCCCTGCCGAAGTCCGTCTCCTCTACCTCAACGGCCCGACGATGTACCGGATCCCCATCGAGGACAGCCAACTCGACGCCATGGAACGGCAACTACGGGCCCTCTGGAAGGCGATCGATCGGGCGATAGAGCAAAACAACTTCCCGCCCAGGCCCAGCCGCCTGTGTGATTACTGCTCGTTCCGGGACCGCTGCCCCGCCTGGTCCACCCAGGAAGCGTTGGCCGGTTAACGCCCGCCTCGATAACTAGTTCTTTCGGAACCGGACTTCTCACCCGTTTTCCTTCAAGGAATATACACGTTTGGCCGATACAACCACTCAGAGTGACAATCCACCACAGGATTGCCGGGCCAAGCGGATTGACCCACGGGGACAATGGTTATGGGAGTAGGAACCTTTATGCGACGAGCGATGGCGCTGGCTGCCGCTACGGCCGCTTGGGTCCTCCTGATCCAGGTTGCAAGTATCGGAATGGCCCCCCCGGTTGTCTTCGAGCTTGCCCCTCTCGATGTTGCATTCAGCGACCCGAACACGGCCGGTGAGACCCTCGAGCTCACTCTCTCCCCTACCAACCCCGCCCTGATCGTTGTGCCGACCGGTTCATTCAGCGCCACAACGACAACCACTCAAGTTTTCCCAACCGTCACAGTCGCCTCGTCGACCACGACGACGACGGTGCCCACTACAACCACGACCAAGCCTGTCACCACCACGACATCGGCACCCGTTACCACCACAACGATCACGCCGGTGGTGACAACAGCCCCCCCGACCACCACAACTTCGACGGTCCCGATTACGACCGCAGCTGCAGGAAGCTTCTCGGCGCCGGCGGAGTCCGAGTTCATCTCGAAGATCAACGCCCTCCGCTCCTCGGTTGGCGTGGCCGGCCTGGCTACCAATGGTGACCTCAACAATTACGCACGCTGGTGGGCCAAGCAGATGGCCGACAGCGGCAACTTCTCCCATAGCGACATCGGCTCGCTTCTTGATCCCTGGTCGACGGTCGGTGAGAACATCGGATACGGACCGTCGGTTACCTCAGTGTTCAACGCTCTGGTCGCCAGCACGAGCCACTACAACAACATGGTCGATCCCAGGTTCACGTCAGTGGGAGTCGGCGCATACGTCGACTCGACCGGACTCATCTGGACGGCACACGTCTTCGGCGGCTAGACCGCCCGATCCCGAGCGGAATCGCCCATATCTGAGACCGACCAGATCGGCACGCCTGCGCGCTCCCCCGTCGGAAACGCGGTGGCGTCGGCACTACCAACGCGGTCAGACGATTCAGCGAAGCGCCGCGTCGAATAGGTAACCAGCCTGCCCTTCCCCTTCGAGTGCACCGTCGGCGTGAAATCAACTGCGAGTTCTTCGGTCTTACGGGCGGCGCCTCGGCTCGACTTCATCCGCAGACCTGAGACCTGAGGCGGCGTCGGGGAATCCGACGCCGCCTCGACCTGTCTCAGGGTGTGTGGATCGCTGCGATGTAGACCGGGCAGTGCGGCTGGCCTCCGGCGTTGAGATCGCCACCGAACCCGACGTAGTCGGAGTTCAGACCGAACGAATTCGGACAAGCCGTACCCGTCCAGAAGTCGGTCCGCCAGGTGGAGATGTTCGATCCGGCATCCTCGGCCTGACCGTGATAGGCCACCTCGACGTGGACCTCGGCAGAGCTCAAATCGAAGTCCAACGGATTGAAGGGCACGTGGAAGCCGGCGATGCTCGAGTCACCGGCTTTCGCCTTCAACACGGCCGTCGCATGGCCTCCGGATCCGATCCGGCGGGCGCCGTCACCGGCCACGAAGGCATCGTCGGGGAACGCACCGCCGTCGGGGATGATCACCCACCAAAAGGTGTAGAGGCCCCCCGGGCGCAACCCGTCGACCTTGACCTCGGCCCACAACGAATCGTCGCCCCTCACCAGCACCGAGCTACCTAGATTGTTGCTCACCGGTGTTCCGTCCAATGTCAGGAACTCCACGACGGGCTCCACGCTTACCTCACCCCTGGGCACCGCCATGGCCGGGCTCACCCCCAGCACCAAAAGCGCGACCACCACCGCGACTACAGATTTCATTCTCATCTCTGTCTCCTCCTAGCTGTGTTCGCCCACGGCGTAGATCTCGTCGGCGACCAGGCCGTGAGCCTCCCGGTGCACTCTGACCGCGTCTTCGGCGCTCTTCGCCTCGACCAGGCAGAAGATCTTCCCGGCCTCCTCATCGACCCAATAACGCTTGTAGTCCACGCCGTAGGCACCCTGGGTCTCCAGATCCTTCTGGTGGGCTCCGGCGACGTCGTCGGCCGACACCCCACCTTCGATGGTGTGAACGTCCATGAACAGCGGCATCTCTCTCCTTTCGCTGGCCGAGTCCCTCACATGACGTGACGTGACGAAGGTATGGACCGCCACGTGCGGGCACATCGGGCGAAATCCCTATATCGGGGTCAGCCGATCAGGTGGAAGGCGTAGGGATCGAGGACCGAGATCTCAACGATGCGGTCGACGGGGAGCCAGTTGGCGTGGGCGGCGAGACGTATCGCCTCGGGGCCGGGGGCGTCATAGATGCAGAAGCTCGTCCCACGATCCGATGAGACGTAGGAGCGGAGCCAGGTGATGCCACGGTCGGAGTTGCAGGCGATGATCCCGCCGAGTCTCCTCTCACCCTCCGGCCCTATCGGCACCTCGAGCCCGTCTGGGAAGGTCCGGATGACTAGGTAGCGGGGCAGGGCGGCTCCTCCATGGTGCGCCGAACCTATGGCGCACCGCTCCGGTCGGCATCGGGCATTGTCCCTACTTTGGCTCGTTCCAACCGTTGGCAACAGAGAGTGCCGCTGCCTGGCCACGGCTGGAGACGTTCAGCTTCACCAAAACCGACGACACGTGGTGGCTGGCGGTCTTCTTGGTGATGAACAGCTTCTCGGCGATGGCCGAGTTGGAGAGCCCCTCAGCGAGCAGGCTAAGGACCTCGGCCTCACGGACTGTGAGTCGAGCGGGGTTCTCCCGGGTGGAGGTCCGCTCACCCCTGGGGATCCCCTTCACACCGCGGCGTTGCATCTCGTGACGAAGACCCCGGGCCACACCGTCGGCACCCAGGGCGGCCAGGTCGGAGAACACCTCATCGAGATCGGACTCCGGGGTCGAGGCACGGGAGATGATCGCTTGTATTCGATAGCCACAGCGGTCCCATTCCGCTGCTGCCTCACCCGCCTGACCGACGATCTCGAGGCCTGTCGGTCCGGTGATGTCGCCGTGAGGTGGCTCCCAGCCGAGTCGGAGAGCCCAGAACGCCAGCATGGCCCGGTCGTGATGGTCCCCGTCAGGGACGAGTTCGATGGTGTCCTGATACATCGAGGCGACTCTCTCGAGGGGGATGATCCCGGTCCATGCTGCTTCCATGGCCATCACACACGCCTCGATCTGGGTCCATACTTCGTTGTACGCTTCGAGCCTGTCGAACACCGCCTCGACCATCTCTTTCGCTCCCGGGTCGGCGCGTCGAGTCCGCAGGGTGGCCGAGACGAGCAGCATCTCCACCTCGGACGAGAAACAGGTTCGCTGACCGGCAACGATCTCCAGGTAGGCGTCGGCGTCGTCCCACATGGCCATGTCGACTGCGATTACAGCTGAGGTGATGACGGCGGCGATGTACCACGCATCGAGCTCGTTGGCTGTCGAGTACTCCTGCAACTCCTGGAACCACTTCCGGGCATCGTCCAGCCGCCACGCACTTCTTGCGAGGACCCCGAGATTGTTGAGAGCCTTGGCCCCGAACTCTCCGGCGTGTGTCTCAATCCCCCGCCTTGCCGCCGCCTCCACCTGGGCAAGGCCATCTGGTTCGCCGAGGTAATAGCGGGCTGTGCCCATCGTGGTGGATGCGTTGATCTCCATTTCGGTCGACCCACACGACCTGGCCATGGATAGGGCGTCCTCGGCGATGATGATCGCATTGCGCATATCGCCCCGGATGAAGGTGACAGTGGCGAGGACGGCCAACGCCACAGCGAGCTCTTCCGACTGATCCGTACCCCTGAGGACCTCGAGAGCTGCCTCTGCCTCCTCGGCGGCGGCGTGAAAGTTGTTGAGTCGGTATTCGAAGAACGCGACCCACGCCCGCGCCTTGGCTTCCTCGACTCGGGACCCGGCGAGCCCGAGGCGGCGCCGACTCAAGGCGACTGCGGTCTCGAATGCGTTGATGTAGTTGTGCTCGCGGGCGGCGGAGAGCAGAGCGGCAGTCAGGGTGCTGGTGTCGATGACGTCTGAGAACTCGAGCGCGTTGGCGAAATGGAAGGCGGCCTGGCGATGGGCGCCACCTGCCGCCGCATACTCCCCAGCTATGAGTGAATACTCGGCCGCTTTCTCCACGTCGCCGGCCCCGATAGCGTGGTACGCAAGTCTGGCCATGTCCCGAGAGTCCGGAGCCGTTGCCTCCAGATGTGCGAGCAGTCTCTCATGGAGACGCCTCCTCGTCGCCGGAGGCAATGCCTCGACCAGGCTCTTACGGATCAGCTCATGTCGACAGGAGATCTGCCCTCTCGCCGATGCCACCAAGCGCCGCGAGAACGCCAGGTCGCAGTGACTGCCGGTGGGGTCACCGAGCTCGGCGATATCTGCGAGGGGCACCCCGTCAGGACTGAGGGCCACGGTGTTGACGAACTCGAGGGCATCGGCGGGAAGCTGAACTGCGTTGGCCAAAACGGCGTGCTGAATCGTTGGAGGCAGAGCGATGTCCGGGTGCCTGAGGACTTCGTCGACGAAGAACGGATTCCCCAGCGTTGCCTGGTACACATGTGCCGGGTCGAGCCCGGTCCCTTTCGCCAGGTCCTCGACTCCGGAGACGCTCAGTGCAGGCAGTTCGATTCGGACTGCAGACGGCCCGAGGTCAGCGACGACCAGGCGCAGCGGTGGGTTGACGTTGATCTCCTCAGATCGGAAGGTGACGATGAGGACACTCTCCGTGGCCCCCATCCTCTTGCCGAGGTAGCGGACGAGGCCAAGGGTTGCCTCGTCTGCCCAGTGCACGTCCTCCAGGACGAGCACGACCCTGTCGTTCTTGACCAAGTCGAGCATTCCCAAGTACACGGGCATCCGCCCGGACCCGGAGCGAATGTCGTGCTGTAGGTCCGGCGGCAACTCGGCGATCAGGTCGTAGAGGGGAGAGAACGCCGCCGGGACGTCCAGGGGTTCGGAAGCCGCCACGAGAATCCGCCATTTGTGGTCGAGAGTGTCAAGGCCGACGGTGACTAGCGAAGTCTTGCCGAAACCGGCTTCCCCCGACAAGAGCACGACGCTCCCTGACTGGAACGGCTCGGCGAACACCTCAGTGAGAGCTTGCAGATGTTTTTCCCTCTCGACGAGGGATTCAGAGGTTCTCAACGACAGGAGGATAGAGCGTCCGGCGGCGGACGGCTACGGGAACACCCCACACGTGACGTGGCCCGAAATAGGTACTTCACCCGATGTGGCCCCTCGTCTCCCTCCTTACGTTTTCGTCAGCCCGAGAGCGTGAGGCAAACGAGAGGAGCTAAGCGTGCGGTCCTACGGTAAGGAGTTGTCAGTGGGTTCCTTTCCACACGGAGGTGCGGCTGGCATTGGTCGTCGTGAGTTCCTGAAGGCGGCGGCTGGCGGCGCGGTGTTGGCGGTGGCGTCTCCATGGTCGGCCTCGTGGGCCAACGCAGGTGTGAGCGGTTTGGTCCGCCACTACGACGCGTCGGTGCCCAACGCTCACGCTCGAGGGGTCTTCCGCCTTATCGAGTCGACCCCCGGTTTCACCCCGCCTGTGGCGTCACGGTTGCTGGCGTATTTTGGGGTAGCGCTCTATGAGTCTTTGGTGCCGGGGATGGTGGGTTACCGGTCGCTCCACGGGCTCCTTCCTGGGTTTCCGATCGTTATGACAACTCCACGTTCGGGCCTTCATTGGCCTACGGTCGCCAACCACGCTCTCGGCGGCATCGTCTCGGCGCTGCTTCCTTCGGGCAGTCCCGGACTGGGCGCCGTCGATACGCTTGTCAACGAAATCGACCGGGGCCACTCGATCCCGGCACCGCTGCGTCTTCGTTCCATCGAGCGGGGAGCAACGGTCGCCAAGGCAGTCCGGGCCTGGGCGGCCGGCGATGGTGGCCACGAAGGGCATCTGCGGAACTTCCCGGCCAGCTATCAGACGCCGACGGGACCGGGTCTGTGGGAACCAACTCCACCCGGTTTCCTACCCATCCCCCTTCAACCCTTCTGGGGTGACAATCGGCCATTCGCCGACGAGACCTGTGCCGTACCACCACCCCCCACCTATTCGACCCAACCGGACTCCGAGTTCTTCGCCCACGCACAGGAGGTGTATGACACCAGCCTCACCCTCACCCCCGAGCAGCAGGCTATCGCCTTGTTCTGGGCCGATGACCCGGGAACACTCACACCTCCCGGCCATTCGGTTTCGATGCTGCGTCAGACCCTCGAGGCCGAGGACTCGTCCCTCGAGACCGCAGCGCAGGCCTATCTGCAGGTGGGTTGTGCAGTCGCTGATGCCTTCATCCATTGCTGGCGGACCAAATACGAATGGAATCTGGTTCGTCCCATCACCGTTATCCGCGCCAACATCGACTCGGAGTGGAGCTCGTTGGTGACGACACCACCATTCCCCGAATACAGCTCAGGCCACTCCACCCAATCCGGAGCATGGGCCGAGGTCATGACTGCCATGTTCGGCGGCGGCTACCGGTTCACCGACCACACCCACGACGACCACGGGCTCCCTCCCCGCTCCTTCACCTCGTTCCGGCACGCTGCAGAAGAAGCCGCCGCGTCGAGACTGTACGGAGGAATCCACTACCGATTCGGGAACGACAACGGGTTAGCCGCCGGAGTCTGCATAGGAACGGCGGCAGCACAACTACCCCTACGCTCGTGAACGGCAAACAAGGCACCAAATCCTCTTGCTCGAGGGTGACCACAGGCTGTCGGCCGGGCCGCGGTTGACGGTGTCATCGAAGGCTGCGGCGCCGAAGCGCCGCGTCGAACAGGTCGAATCCGAATAATGAGCTGATAGCCGTCAATCGGAATCGTGAAGATCGTGTCTGGGTCATCGAGAGCCATGACATCTCTGAGATTTCGGTGAAAATCTCGTCGGCCTGAATCTCAACGGCATCCGACAGTGATGTTCTGGCCAATTCCCGTGCATCTTGAAGACCAGAGTCGTTGCGACGGCCCGCCCGATATCCGAGGGATGCACCAGCCTGGCTTTTAGCGACTGGCCGTGAGTTCTGGATCAGAGCAGCCAGTACCAAACTCGCTCACGGTCGAGTGTTCTCACCGGGCGAGGCGAGTGAACCACCGTGTGCAGGATGGGCCCACGGAGATGACAGCGTGCCGGGCGCATGTCTGGGCGGATCGGTGCGGTATGCGAGGTCGGTTAGATTGAGGGACCGTGAGCCGTTCTCTGCAGTTCTCTACAACAAGAATTGTCAACGTGTCGAACGAGGCGGTGTGGCGGGTTCTTGGAGACTTCGGGACCGAGCACCGATGGACCAAGACGCTCACCTCATGCGAACGTGACACGCCAGAGGTCGGCGTCGGCACGGTTCGTTCGTGCAAGCTCCCGCGCCCTCTCATGGGTCGGTCGGAGGTCAAGGAGACGCTGACCGAGTTCGAGCCGGAACGGGTCCTCACCTATCAGCTCGACGGAGCCGCAGGGCCGTTTGCGACGGCAGCAGCCCGCTGGTCGACGTGGCGGGAGACGCCGAACTCGACGGCGATCACAGTGAGGGGCGAATTCTAAGCCAAGAACTGGGCGACCCCGTACTTCGTTTGGCCACTCGCCAGGATCATGATCACCCGTCTCACGGATCGAGTCCTCGGCGAACTCGAGGACTACCTCACGGCCCAGGCTCCCACTCCCAACCCGCGCTAGCCCTAGTTCCGTGCTCGGGTCCGAGAGGAGACCCCGCTTCATCAAGCCTGGGCAAGAACCCAGAGGAACTGCACCTCCTCGTCGCCTTCCATCTGAGAAAGGACGCTCGCCTCGATCAGGTCGAATCCGGCGTTCTTGAGCAGCTGCCGGTTGGTGTCGGCGTCGTAGCCGCTCCAAAACATGCGCCCAGCTCCGAGCCAATCGTCCTCCTCGCCTACCGGGAGGTCGCCAGACGACAGGCACGCGACGAAATAGCCGCCGGGACGCAGCCATCGATGGATCTCGTGGAACAGGGCGGACTGGTCGGTCCGAGGGACATGGATGATCGAATAGAAGGCGACCACGACGTCGAACTCGCTGGTCGGAAGATCCAACTGGCGCATCTCTGCCACGGCGAATCGACCGGCTGGGACGTTCCCAGTAGCCACCGCCACCATCTCGGGAGAGGCGTCCACACCCAGGTACTCGTGTCGGGAGGCGAGTCGCTCAGCCACGGGGCGTCCTGTCCCGCTGCCCAGCTCGAGCACGCTCGAGCCAGGGAGTAGGCGCTCATCGAGCCAGTCGAGGTACCGCTCTCGAAGCGGAGGCTGGATCGAATCGGTCCATCGGTCCCATCGCCGAGCAAGGCGGTCATATCCGGCTACGACGATGTTGACTGGGTCGGCGTCGGTCACGGGACCATGGTAAGGAGCGCCAATCACTCAGTCTGCCTGAGCGATATCGGCACACATCGGATCGGGTTCCGTGACCGGCATTGCCGGATGTCGCGCCCAGGGAGTCCACCGTTGGCGGTTGGCGAACCGACGCTGACCCGCTCACTAACGTTAGCCAAATAGCAGCCACCTGGAGGAAGTCAGTGATCGTGCGAACGTGGCGAGGCTGGACTCGCCCTGAGGACACCGACGTCTACGCCGACTACATCCTCGCCACCGGCATCGTCGAATACAAGGGAACACCGGGGAACCGGGGCGCGTACATAGTCAGCCGACCAGATGGTGACCGCACGGAGTTTCTGACGATCAGCTTCTGGGACAACCGAGAGTCGATCGTGGCGTTCGCCGGTGATGACATAGACCATGCCGTGTTTTATCCAGAAGACGATCGGTATCTCATCGACCGTGAATTGACGGTCAAACATTTCACCGTCCATTGACTTATCCGTACCCGATCGGAACATATCATGCGCTGGCCAACGTCTATCGGTTTACTCTTCACCGCGAATCAAGGGGTCGGAGTCACTGGCTGGCTCTACGAGCTCAATTAGGGGTGGTGGGCCGTTGGAATCAATTTCGTTCGCAACGTCCTCCTGGCCACCGCCACGGTCTTCGTGGTTCTCTACATCGCTCGTGGAATCCTCCGTAGGAGAGGCAATTGGTCTAGCAGTTCCGACTGAACCCGCTCAGAACGATTGATCCCGAGCGCAACCGCTCATATCTGACACCGCTCTGTAACGGCACCTCGGCGTGCTACTAACAACTGCCGGATCTGGACAGATGAAGGTTCAGTGCGGACTGTCGACCGGCCGGTTGCTGGATTCTCATCTGTCGAGGCGAATCCGAAGACGCCGCAAGTCCTCATCGGCTCCCGCACGCTCGATGAGTCGCTCAAGGTCATCGCCGACATGGACAACGCGTCCAGCGAGTTCATCCGCTTGACCGGCGAGTATCCGTTTGATGAGAGCAATTGCTGATGCTCCGTCTCCCCAATGCTGCTCGGCATGTGATTTGAAGTCCGGAAGCCAATGTTGTCCCTCTTCACCCCACGCAAGGTGTTCGGTCATTGGAGTACGAACGAAACCAGGATGGCTGGCTAGCGCGACGACACCAGCGTCGACGAGTTTGTTGGCGAGAGTCTCGGTGAACCTGGCGATGCCGGCCTTTCCAGCAGCGAAGGCCGAAACATGCTCCATTCCGTGGTCCCCGAGGTTGCCATAGACCGTGACGATTCTGCCGAAGCCCGCCTGCAACGTCGGGCCCAAGACAGCCTGGACACACAACATCGTGCCACGCAGGTCGATAGTCACGTCTCGCCACCACTCGTCTGGGTCGATCGTTGAGATCGGTCCGAGCGCGGCAGAGCTGCCGGCCACCTTCGGGCCCTGCTGAGTAAACACTTCGAGATCCTCGAGTTCGACGTCAGTTCGCCGAAGAGGGCTTGGGCTCGAAGGTGCATTACCAATGGTGCGTGGTTACCGCCCGGTCCGATGCCAGCCACAGCCGGGAGCCGCAAGACAACCGACAGATGCCCATATCACCCGGTCTGGGCGCGTAACAATCCCTTCGCGAAGGAGCGCAGAGCGGCACGTCGGAGTGCGGCCTCGCGAGGGGGGTCGGCGTCGTGTGCGGCTCAGCAATGGTGTGGTGTCAAACCTGCTCGACGACGGAACCGTACCGCTGTTGGGCGGCCTGAGCTGACGTTCCGAGCAGCTCACCGATCTTGCTCCAGGAGATCCCGGCCGCGCGGGCAGCGACGACTGCCTCGACAATCTGACGTTCGCTTCGGGCGCGTGCCAGAGTGGCACGCTGCAACTCGTATTCCTCGACGGACCGTTCGTCGCCGTCGGCTGGTTCATAGTCCTCGAATCGCTGGGCGAGTTCGTCAGCGTGGTCAAGGATTTCTTGGATCGATCGGGGCATTACTTCACCTCAGGAATCTCGGGCGGGCGGCCATTGCGTGAACGATGAACTCGACGCCCTCGCCTGTCGCCACGCCGATCTCGAGGAGGCGGCCGGCCTCGTCAGCGCCAATCAACATCACGAGGTCGTCAAGGCCAAACACTCGAACCGGGTTGCGATAGGCGTACAACATGTCGTTATCCCGAACTCCGTGCTTGCGGGCACTGGCCACGATCACGGGGTCCAACACATCAACTTAGCTTGATGATTAGCGATAGTCACGAATTGTGGTGATTGCCGCCGGGCAAAGCCGCCCCGATCACCCCGGGCTGGGCGGGTCACACTGGCGACCTTCGCCCAACGGTGGCTAGCCGCTCAGACCTTCGACCCGGTGGCCCGCGAAGGTGTCCAGGCGTGGCTGCGCAGCCGGGAGCATTCGGCGCCGTCGTCGGTGCGGATCATGCTCGTCAACCTGTCGGCCATCCTGACGGCGGCTGTAGAGGACGGATTGATCGCCTTGAACCCGTGCGCGTCACCATCGGTCAAGGCGCCGGCGATCGAGAAGCGTCGAGTGGTGCCCTGGACCGTCGACCAAGTGATGGCTGTCGTAGTTGCCCACATTGATCGGTATCGGGCGGTCCCGGTCGTGGCCTCAAGATTGGGTTTGCGTCAGGGGGAGACGTTCGGACTTCGGGTCGATGATGTGGACTTCCTTGGACGTCGTATGTTGGTGCGTCAGCAGGTGAAGATCGTCGACAGTATGCCGATAGTTGCTCCACCGAAGGGCCGGAAACAGCGCGAGGTCCCGCTACCCGATGTCGTGGCCATGGCGATTTCCGAGCACATCCGCCAATGCCCACCCGTGGCGGCATCCTGTTTAGCTGGCAAGGCGGCTTGCTCCAGAGGACCAACTACAACAACCAGATCTGGAAGCCCGCGCTGGGCCTGGCCGGTCTCGAGCCCACGCGTGAGAATGGGATGCACGCCCTGCGCCACCACTACGCCTCGATGCTGCTCGATGGTGGGGTGTCGATCCGGGCCCTGGCCGAGTATCTGGGCCACTCCGATCCTGGGTTCACCTTGCGGATCTATGCCCACCTGATGCCCAACTCTGAGGACCGAGCTCGCGCTGTGGTTGACGCTGCGTTCCGCGCTCCCGCGGAATCCCCGCGGAATACGGGCACCGCCACACCCCTAATTCTTCAACTACTAGAGGCTGTCGCATGAATGACGCCCGGAGAGGGGTTGGCTGTTTGCGGCCGCGCTTGTTTACTGATCAGCGTCTGGCGGCTGAAAGGTCAGCGCGTTTGGTGGATTCAGCCTATGGCTGGCTGGTGGCGATGGAGTTTGAGC
>DATLEZ010000127.1:0-15417 GCA_035525055.1 Acidimicrobiia bacterium
GCAGATCGGGACCGGGATCGAGCTGACGGCGTTGCGGAAGGACGGTTCGGAGTTCCCGATCGAGATCATGTTGTCGCCGTTGGAGTCGGCGGAGGGGATCTTGGTCACTGCCGCCATCCGCGATATCACTGTCCGGAAGGCCGCCGAAGCGAACCTCTTCCAGAAGGTCGAAGAGCTCAGCCGTTCTAATGAGGAGCTGAACCAGTTCGCCTACATCGCTTCCCACGATCTCCAGGAGCCGCTCCGGATGGTGGCTAGCTACACGGAGCTTCTCTCCCGGCGTTACAAGGGGCAGTTGGACTCCGACGCCGACGAGTTCATAGCGTTCGCCGTCGACGGAGCGAAGCGAATGTATCGGTTGATCGAAGACCTTCTCTCGTTTTCGCGGGTCGGAACCCAGGGAACCGATCTGTTCGCCACGTCGAGCGACAGCGCCCTGAAATGGGCGCTGGCGAATCTGAGCGTCTCTCTGGAGGAAAGCGGTGCCGAAGTCACGCACGACACCCTCCCGATCGTTATGGCCGACGAGGTCCAACTCATCCAACTCTTTCAGAACCTCGTTGGCAATGCCATCAAGTACAACACCAACGACGCACCACGGGTACACGTCTCGGCGGTCCGGACTGCTCCGAGCGTCTGGACCTTTGCTGTCAAGGACAATGGTCTCGGAATCGATCCGCAGTACTTCGAGAAGATTTTTGGAATGTTCCAACGCCTCCACAGGCGGGATGAGTTCGCCGGCACCGGCATCGGGCTCGCGATATGCAAAAAGATTGTGGAGCGCCACGGCGGCACCATCTCGGTGGAGTCCCGGGTCGGGGAAGGCTCGACATTTCGGTTTACCTTGACTGGAGGTGAGGGAGATCTATGAGCAAGAGTGGAAAAGGTGGGCTGATCGAAGTCCTTCTGGTCGAAGACAGTCCCGGAGATGTCCGTCTCACAAGAGAGGCCTTTCGAGAGGCCAACATGTCGGTCCGCCTGCACGTGGTGAGCGACGGAGTGGAGGCAATGGCCTTCCTCAAGCAGGAGGGTGAACACACCGAAGCGCCGCGTCCCGACTTCATTTTGCTCGATCTCAACCTACCCAAGATGGATGGCCGGGAAGTCTTGACCCTCATCAAGGCGCACGACAGCCTCAAGGCGATTCCCACTGTCATCTTCACCACGTCAGATGCCGAGATCGACGTCGTGCGGAGCTACCAACTCCAGGCAAACGCGTATCTGTCCAAGCCCGTGCACCTGGACGCATTCGAGGACCTGGTCAAGGCCATCAGCGATTTCTGGCTCACAATGGCCAAGCTGCCCCAGCAAAGGCAGATTGGATGAGCGGTCCTGACGATCGAGAGGAAAAAAAATGTCTGCAGAAGTCTTTCTCGTCGAAGACAGCCCGGGCGACATCCGGTTGACGCGGGATGCCTTGGTCGAAACCAATCCCCGGGTGAACGTGAGTGTTGCAAAGGACGGAGCCGAAGCATTGGCATTCCTCAGGCACGAAGGAGAATTTGTCGACTCTCCCGAACCCGATCTCATCCTGCTGGATCTCAACCTGCCAAAGATGGATGGCCGCCAGGTGCTCGCAGAGATCAAGCAAGACGAAAGGCTGCGAAGCATCCCGACGGTCATCCTGACCACCTCGGCGGCAGAGGCGGACATCGTCAAGAGCTATCAACTTCAGGCCAACGCCTACCTGAGCAAGCCGGTCCAGTTGGATGCGTTCGAAAGCCTGATCAAGAGCATCAGCGATTTCTGGCTAAACAAGGTCAAGCTGCCGAGACGAGGCGGGCGAATCTGATAGGCGACCAGCCCGTGCGGGTCCTCCTGATCGAGGACAGCCCCGGAGACGTTCGACTGAGTCTCGGGGCTTTCTGGCCAACCAAAGCCGGCGGGGCTGTCATCCTGACGACGGTCGCAGAGCCGGCTGACATAGCGATTAGCTCTCAACCGCAGCCGGACGCGTATCTCGCCAAGCCAGTGCAATTGGAGGCTATCGAGTCGCTCGCTGCAGCACCAGCGACTTCGAGATGACCCAGACCCAATTGACATACGAGCCGGCGAGATGAGCGATCGATCGGCTACGCGGCTGTTGCTGGTCGAAGACAATCCCGGCGACGCCCGCTTGCTCGAAGAGATGTTGCGAGAGTCGGGCTCTCTACAAACCCAAGTAACGCACGTCCACTCCATGCGCGAAGCGGAAGAGCGGCTCAGCAACGGCAGCACCGACATCATTCTGTTGGACCTGGGCTTGCCCGACGCCCAGGGCCTCGGGGCCGTGCGACGGATCCATACCGCTGCTCCCCGGACTCCTTTGGTGGTGCTAACGGGGCTTGACGATGAGACCCTGGCAGATCAAGCCCTGCAGGAAGGTGCTGAGGACTACTTGATCAAGGGCCAACTCGAGCCCCGCGGGCTGGTTCGGGCCCTGAGACATGCGATCGAACGCAAGATCATGCAGGAAGCCTGTTCGTAGAGAAGGAACGGGCCGAGGTGACTCTGAACAGCATCGGCGATGCCGTGATCAGCAGCGACATCGCCGGGACTATCACATTCCTCAATGCTATGGCCGAGGCGATGACCGGTTGGAAGCGCCAGGATGCCGTCGGCCGACGGATGGCCGACGTCTTCCGAAGCGTGGACGCCATGAGCCGCGAGGCAACTCGGAACCCGATGACGGCTGCCCGCGAGTACAACCGCACCTTTCATCTGCCGGCCAATTGCATCTTGATCGGGTTGGATGGTGAGATCCCGATCGAAGGCAGCATCTCGCCAATCTACGATCGTGAAGGGCGGCCGACCGGAGCTGTGGTCGTGTTCCGTGATGTGAGCCTGGCCCGGGCGATGGCCGAGGAAATGACGCACTCGGTAGAGCATGACTTCCTTACGGGGTTGCCCAATCGAATTCTGTTGAATGATCGGATTAGCCAGGCGATCGCGCGGGCCCCGCGCCATCAAAAGCAGGTCGCGGTCCTGTTTCTTGATCTGGATGGCCTCAAACACATCAACGACTCCTTGGGCCATCCAGTCGGCGACAAGCTCCTTCAGTCCATTGCCGCCCGACTGGTGGCATGCGTCCGGGACTCTGACACAGTGAGCCGGCAGGGAGGCGACGAGTTTGTTGTGCTGTTGTCGGAAGCTGAGCAATGGCAGGATGCCGCCACGGTTGCGCGGCGGATGCTCGAAGCGGTGGCGGAGGCTCACCTCATCGATCTTCACGACCTCCACGTGACCACGAGTATCGGAGTGAGCGTGTTCCCCGACGACGGCGGAGACGCCGAGACTCTCATCAAGAACGCCGATACCGCGATGTACCAGGCGAAAGCCAACGGCCGGCAGAGCTTTCAGTTCTTCAAGCCGGCGATGAACGTCCGGGCAGTCGAGCGGCAATCAATTGAGGAGAACTTGCGCCGGGCCAACGAGCGGCAGGAGTTCGTCCTGCACTACCAGCCGAAGATCAACCTTCGTACCGGTCTGATCACAGGAGCTGAGGCATTGATCCGTTGGATACATCCGACTCGCGGGCTGGTCCCTCCGCCGCAGTTCATTTCCATCGCCGAGGACTGCGGCCTCATCCGGCCGATCGGAGGCTGGGTTCTCCGGGAAGCATGCCAACGGGCCAAAGCCTGGGCTGATGCCAGGCTTCCGACGGCGAGCATGGCGGTGAATGTGTCCGCCATGGAACTCAGGGACGAGAGCTATTTGGAGAGCCTATTGGCGGTCCTTGACGAAACCGGCATGGACCCAAAGATGCTCGAGTTGGAGCTGACGGAGAGTGTCCTGATGACCCATGCGGAGTCCGCCGCCTCCATCCTCTTGACGCTGCGCGAACAGGGCGTACACGTAGCGATCGATGACTTTGGCACCGGCTTCTCCAGCCTGAGCTACCTCCGAAAGTTCCCGATCGATGCGCTCAAGATCGACCAGTCCTTCGTCAGTCAGGTGACGAGCGCCGGTGACGAATCGAGCATTGTGGCGGCTGTCGTCAGCATGGCCCGAAGCCTTCAGCTGCGCGTCGTCGGTGAAGGGGTCGAGACGGTGGACCAGTTGAGGTTCCTACAGGCTCAAGACTGTGACGAAGTGCAGGGGTACTACTTCAGCCGCCCAGTGCCTCATGGTGAATTCGCTGAGTTGCTGAGGTCTGGGATCGATCGGGGGCTGGGGGGAAAATTCTCCCGTGCCGTCGCTTCGGCCGGGGGCAAGGGATCCTGATCGGGGCTCGCTCTCAACCGCGCCTTTGCGCTGAAACCACACGAGCCGCCAGCCACGTCGTGATTGGAACGGCCGCCACGAGTCCCACCGATCCTACCAACGTTCGCACGATCTCGACCGCGACCACTTCGGAATTGGCAACTATCCCGAGCCGCTGACCCGAGAGGCCGAAGAGCAGCATCAGCGGCATGGCGGCTCCGGCGTAGGCGAGCAGCAGAGTATTTACCGACGAGGCGACGTGGTCGCGACCCACCCGAAGACCGGCTGCAAAGAGTTGGTGATGATCGAGACCCTCGTTGGCCGCAGCGACTTCCCAAACGGCTGATGCCTGGGTGACGGTTACATCGTCGAGGGCCCCCAGGGCGCCGAGCACGATCCCTGCGAGTAGCAATCCCCTGAGATCAAAGTCGCCAATGACCATCAGGAAGCTGGCCTCCTCAGAAACCAGGCCCGAGAAGTCGGCAAGGCCCGTGACTACAGCTGCCAGGACCACGGTCAGCCCGAGGCTGAGCAGGGTCCCGATCGCCGCTACGTGGGTCATGGACTTGATCCCATGAGCGAGGTATAGGGCTATGACCGCGATCAAAACCCCTCCCGTCAATGCCACCAACTCCGGAGAACGGCCGGACAGGATCGCCGGGACGATGTAGGCCAGAAGAACCGCTACCGACAAGACCAACCCGGCCAGGGCCGTCAGTCCGCGCAGCCTTCCCAGCCAGACGACGATTGCCGCGAACAGGAGACTTGCGACGATGAGAAGGGGCCTCCGTTCGCGATCGGCGAACTGGTAGCGCTGGAGAGGCGGTGCCTCTGGGATTCGGTTGAGAACGACGCGATCACCCAGTTCGAATTGGGGGGTGGAGGGCAGCAGCTCCCATTCCTCCTGAGTGATGGATCCAACGTCCGGTCCCTCCAGCAACGTGAAGGACACCCGCAGGCACTGGAGGTCCGCGGCGTACGAACATGAGGCCTCGATCACTTCAACCACCTCGCCCCTGACGACCTCCTGGGCAAACCCGAATCCGCTGACGTCGGGGAGATCGGTCGGGCGCAAGGCCACGATCCCGACCACGGCCAGGACCGTCATCCCCAGCACCGCCCAGCCGAGCTTTCGAGCCAGCGGGCGCTGGTCGGGGCCAGCCAGCATCGCGAGATCATCGTGTCCGTGAATGTCGGTCAGGTTATGAGATTCTTGGCGGCCGGGACAGTCGAGTGGCTGACACGCCGACGAGGGAGGTGATAAACAGGGTCCATGCTCGATGTAGAGGCGCTTCGTTCAGAGTTTCCGGCGCTGACGGCCGCCCAGGTTTTCCTTGACGGACCTGCCGGCACTCAAGTCCCCAGCCGGGTGATCAGTGCCGTCAGCGAGGCCCTGATGAGATCGATGTCGAATGTGGGTGGTGATTTCGCGTCGAGTCGCCGTTCTGACACAACGGTGTCCGCCGCCCGAACCGCCGCGTCTGACTTCGTCGGGGGGAGGCCAGACGAAGTTGTCTTCGGACCCAATATGACGTCGCTGACGTTCGCCTTCAGCCGCGCCCTTGCGGAGGAGTGGAAGCCCGGTGACCGAATCGTCCTTTCGGGCCTCGACCACGACGCCAACATCACACCCTGGGTAAGGGCCGCCGCTTCGGTTGGAGCCGAAACCGTTTTCGCGGATGTCAAAGACGACGCGACCCTCGACCTCGATCACATGTTGTCACTGATCGACGAGCGGACGCGCCTGGTTGCCGTGACGGCTTGTTCCAACGCTTTCGGGTCGCTCGTCGACGTCAGCCGCGTGACTTCAGCCGCTCGCCAGGTCGGTGCCCTCACTTATGTCGACGCCGTGCACTTTGCTCCACACCGGTTCATCGATGTCAACGCCATCGGCTGCGACTTCCTCGTTGCCTCTTCGTACAAGTTCTTTGGCCCTCATCTGGGCGTGCTCTGGGCGAGGCGCCACCTTCTTGAACGACGTCCCGCCTTCAAGGTTCGGCCTGCTCCTGATGTCGGTCCGGCGCGCTGGGAGACCGGCACTCCACCGTTCGAGCTGTTGGCAGGGTTCTCGGCCGCGGTGGACTATTTGGCCTCGCTCGGCTGGGGTGGTGATCGTCGCGGAGCTCTCGAGGCGGCGTTTCGGGAGATCGCGGCCTACGAGGCGTCGCTCGCCCGTAAGTTCCTGGATGGATTGCCCGATCGGGTCAGGGTTGTCGGACTGACGACGGCCGAAGGCCGGGTACCGACTTTTTCGGTAGAGGTCGACGGCCTGAGTGCGCCTGAAGTGTCAAAACAACTTGGCGCCCGCCGGGTGGCGGTCTGGGCCGGCCACTACTACGCCGTTGAGCCCATGCAGCGCCTCGGATTCCTGGACAAGGGCGGGCTGACCCGTATCGGTTTCCTGCACGTCAACACCGAGAGCGAGGTCGACTCGGTCCTTACCGCGCTGGCCGACCTCAGTTGAGCCCGATTTCCCCCCGAGCCGAATATCGTCTCCTGCCCGACGTTCGAGGTGTTGAGAGATGACCGGGCTCTTCATCCAACTGTCCACCACTCCGCCGGGGTCCTACCTGCAGGACCTCGTGGCCCATGTGCGCCTGTTGCACCCGGAACTGACGGACCTGGCCTTTGCGGACTGCCAGCCGTGGGATGTCGCCCGCCTGGACCCGCTCAACCTGGCCGGTCTCAACGTCTATGTTGGAGCCCCCCACATCCCGTGGTTCGGACCCCGACCGGACACGCCATCCGGCCTGCAAGCCTGGATGCTCCCCGTTGCTGGCGCCGCCGGGATGCTCACCCCCTCATACCGGTGGGACCAGATCTTTGCCGACGAGGCTCTCGCCGAACAGACCGCAGCGCGAGGGTGGAACGTCTATATCGGGTCCGAAGTCGGCATTGACGCCCTCGGCGATCATCCCAACCTGCGCGCCGCCTGGGAGGCCTACCTGATTGAGATTTGCAAGCGGGTGCCAGGGTCCAAGTTTCTCTGGTCGCCCTATGCCTGGGACGCCTGGGCAACGGTCTCGACATTCCGCCGCACCCGGGTCCAGGCTGCAGTCAAAGCGCTCGTCACCAATGTGAAGACATACTCCCAGACCCCGGGCATCGGTCGCATCGACTTGCAGGACGGCCGGGGCGCCCAGCCACTGGAACCGGCCAGCGACGCGACCAACTGGTACAAGCTCATCAAGGACAGTGGGACCACCATCAAGATCAACATGGAACTCTTCACCCCGGGACTGCAGCCGCTGCCGATCGACGTGATGCGAGCCCGCCGCTCCTATTACGCGACCCAGGGGGTCCCCGTCGGCTGCTCTTGGGAAGCTCGCTATTGGCTGGTACCCCTGTACGCCAACCACGACCACTGATCTCGCTTGGCCGGTGCGTTGCAGCAGGGCTTTTGGGGTTTTGACCTCACACAACGAGGTTGAGGGCGGGCCTTGAACCCTCCCAGGCGTGAGGTTTGTCGAATCCATCAGCGAAGGAAACCGGATTCAGCTGGCCTGGTCGACAAATTTGGCGTCCCGGTCCCGGGTCAGATGAAACCTGGCGTCACGCGCCCGGTTTCCGGGACTCCCAGACCGAATTACGTATTCAGCGGGAGCCTCACGCCAAATTACGAGGGGACCGATGCCAGGCGAATCCCTTTCTTGCTGATCCTTGGCTGCTTCCAACAGCCTTAAACCAAAGCCCAACCTGACCCACTGCCAGGCTTTGGACGGTTTAGACCCCTCACACCGGCGACAATCCATTGATGGAAGCAGCTGAGTTCTTGCGGCGCGCCGGGCGGCTCCTGATGAGGGACGAAGCGCGGCACAATCTGATCCTTGGAATAGCCGCCACCATCGTTGCCCACCCTGATCATTATCCGGACCCGCGTATGTGGATCGGTGGAGCTGGTGGCCTCCCGGATGCTGCGGCATTGATCACGCCGCCACACAATCTCGTGTTGGCCGATGCACTCAACCCCGATGCCATCGACGCCCTTATCGACCTCGTCTCTGCCGATGCGGAGATCATTCCCGGCGTGACCGGCAATAGGCCGACTGTCGATTGGTTCATTGACCGTTGGGTCGACCGGATCGGAGTCACTCCGATTCTGGCAATGTCACATGGTGTCTACAGCCTCGAGACGGTGAATCGCCTTCCCCCTGTCGACGGACACGCTGAGCGAGCGACTGCAGTCTTCCGCCCGCTGGCGCTCAAATGGGTCGAGAGCTTCTCGGCGGAAGCTCTGCCTGAGTCAGACCGAGGAGCCAATCGCCTCGAGCGTGCGGTCGATCTTCGGCTGCGACCTGACCTCGACTCAGGCTTGTGGCTGTGGATGCTGCACGGTCGGCCGGTCGCCATGGCTGGCTATGGCGGAGAGACGCCAAATGGAGTAAGAGTTGGCCCGGTTTACACGCCCCCCGAACTGCGGGGAAGAGGTTATGCCACCGCCCTGGTGGCTTCCCTCTCGCAATGGCTCCTCACCGACAGGGGCCGGACCTTCTGCTTTCTTTATACGGACCTGTCCAACCCGACTTCGAACGAGATCTATCGGAGGATCGGATACCAGCAGGTGGCCGAGTCAGCCGAGTACGGGTTCATATGAGCCGGTTATTCGTCAAATAGCCACAGTCCGTACACTTCCCGGCCCATGAGTTACGGATTCGCCACTCGCAGCATCCACGCCGGGCAGCGCCCCGACCCGGAAACGGGGGCCCGGGCAATGCCCATCTATGCGACGACGTCGTTTGTTTTCGAGGATGCCCAGACCGCGGCCGATCTCTTCGCTCTGCAGACGTTCGGAAACATCTACACCCGAATCGGCAACCCCACCAACGCCGCATTTGAGGAGAGGATGGCCTCCCTGGAAGGCGGGCTCGGGGCGCTGGCGACCGGTTCGGGTCAGGCGGCTCAACTCATCGCCGTTCTTACGCTGTGCCAGGCCGGCGACGAGATCGTGGCAGCGCGCAATCTCTATGGCGGAACCTACACGCAGTTCGATGTGACTCTCCGGCGCATGGGGATCGACGTCACTTTCGTCGACCCCATTCCCGACGCCATCGCTGCCGCCATCACTCCCCGAACCAAGCTGGTCTACGGAGAGACGATTGGAAACCCACGGGCCGAGGTGTTCGATCTCGAAGGGGCGGCCGCGGTGGCACACGAGCACGGGATCCCGCTTGTGATCGACAACACCTTTGCCACGCCGTACCTTTGCCGGCCGATCGAGTGGGGTGCCGACATCGTTGTCCACTCGGCGACCAAGTTCCTCGGGGGTCACGGGGTGGTCATCGCCGGAGTCATCATCGAATCAGGGCGCTTCCACTGGGACAACGGGAACTTCCCGCTCATGACCGAGCCCTCCCCGGCCTATCACGGGCTCAAATTCTGGGACAACTTCCGTGAATACGCCTTTCTGATGAAGGCTCGCACCGAGCTCCTGCGAGATGTTGGAGCCGCGCTGTCACCCTTCAACTCGTTTCTCCTGCTGCTCGGCCTCGAGACCCTTCCGTTGAGGATGCAGCGTCACGTTGAAAACGCTCGGGCGGTGGCCGGGTTTCTGTCCTCTCATTCCTCTGTGGATTGGGTGAGCTATCCGGCGGCCGAAGACCCCCTCGTCCAGAAGTACGTCCCCAAGGGCCCTGGGGCGGTTTTCACCTTCGGCGTGAATGGTGGCTACGAGGCGGGCAAGAGCTTCATCGAGAAGGTCGAATTGGCCTCTCACCTTGCCAACGTCGGTGATGCCAAGACCCTGGTGATCCACCCCGCCTCGACCACCCACCAGCAAGTCCCGGTCGAGGAGCGAAAGGCATCGGGAGTGGGCGACGAGATGATCAGGATCTCGGTTGGCATCGAAGATGTCGACGACATCATCGACGATCTCAACCGAGCGCTAGGTTGACCAAATGACGGCAGTTCGCCAAGAGTCCGGCCTCGAAGAAGCAGGCCCCCTAGAGCGCCTGGCGATTCTGCGCGAAGCCAAGACGGTGGCCCTGGTGGGCGTGTCGCCCAACCCTTTGCGCTCTTCCAACTTCGTCGCCACCTACCTGACCCGAACCTCCTACACGATGTGGCCAGTGAATCCTCATGCCGACGAAGTGCTCGGCCTGAAGTCTTATCCGTCGTTGGCCGACCTTCCGGGGGCCCCTGACATCGTCGACTGCTTTCGCAAGGCTACGGAGCTGCCGCAGGTGGTCGAGGAGGCGATTGCGGTCGGCGCCAAGGTGGTCTGGTTTCAGCTCGGGCTTCGCAACGACGAAGCGGCCGCGATGGCGGTGGCCGCCGGTCTCAAGGTCGTCCAGGACCGCTGTCTCAAGATCGAGCACGCTCGTTTTGCGGGAGGGCTCCACCTGGCCGGCTTCGATACCGGCGTGATCTCGTCGAAGCGCAGGCGCCCGGTCTAGCCCCGGTCCGAGGACAGAGCTGTGAAGGAAAACGGACCGAATAGGAGCGTTTTGCTGCACAGTCGGACGCCTGCCCTGGTCGTGTGAAGGAAAACCTTCCGGACCCTCTTGACTCGTCCCCAGGGGCAGGGTCCACACTTGTCGACATGAGCCAGCCGTCCAACGAGATGCTGACGATCGGCGTGTTCTCCAAACGCTCACGGTTGTCGCTAAAAGCGCTCCGGTTGTATGACGAGATGGCACTTCTCAGACCCGCCGCCGTCGATTCGCAGAACGGTTACCGCTACTACGGGGAAGACCAACTGGAACTGGCCCGTCTTATCGGGTTGTTGCGAAGTCTGGAGATGCCGCTCGCTCAAATCGCCGAGGTCATCGCATTGGACGGGATGGCAGCCGTCAAGAGCATCGGTACTTACTGGCAGGGCGTGGAAGCAGACGTGCAAACCAAGCGCAAGCTGGTCCGGTACCTGGTGCGCTATCTCTCAGGCAAAGGAGTCGACATGTTTGTAATCGAGACCCGGCAGATTCCGGATCAACAGGTGGCCGCGATCGAACGAAGGGTACTGGTTGGTGCCTTGCCCCAGTTCATCAGTGAAGCAATGGGCCTCGTCTATGACGCTCTCGGACAGACCGGGGTAGAGACCGGGATCCCCTTCGTGGTGTACCACGGAGAGGTCAACACCGATTCCGACGGTCCCGTTGAGGTCTGCGTCCCGTACCTTGGAGACGTGAAGCCCACCGGCGAGATTCGCTTGCGTCTCGAGTCCGGACACACGGAGGCCTTCACCCGGATCACCAAGGCCCAGGTCTCCTTTCCAGGGATCCTGGAGGCATATGAGGCAGTCATGCAATGGGCGGCTGACAGCGGTCAACCGGCGATCGGGTCACCCCGGGAGGTCTACTTCACCGACTGGGACGCAGCCGGCGATGAAGATCCCGCCTGTGACATCGCCCTTCCGGTCAGGGCCTCGTAGGCCCCCGGTTTGTCCTTAGGTCGTTGCCCGCCGGCGGCGCTGCCACATCCTGGCGCCGCCGATGCCGCCGGCGATTGCGGCTGCAAAGGGAAGGCTGAGTGCAATCCCGTTGAGGCCGTCCTCATCGGCGATCCCGTATTTGGCCAGCAAACCGAGACCGGCGCAGGTCGCCACCACGGCCAGCAGTGGACGCCAGGCCGGAGGCGGCGGACGCAGGTCCTTATTGGGTCGTTCGTAACGCCCGAACACCAGGAGGAAGGGGAGGGTCGCCGCGACAAGCGCAGCCATCCACAGCGGGCGGGTCAGCCACCAAGCGCCGGTGTTGGCCTCTGTCCTTAAACCCCACCCGTTGAGCAACAGCGATCCCCCGATCAGGGCAACCATGGCGGTGAGGTGCCATAGGTAGAGAGTCATGATCCGGCCGTTGATGAGAATCGTCGCCGCCCAGTTTCGGGTCTTAGAGAGCATGCGCCGGGCCGGTCCCTCCATCGCTAGGAGGGCCCCCGCCTGAAAAATTGCCAGGGTCAGAAGGGTGAACTTGGGCGGTTGACTGTTGGTGACACCCTGCGTGTCGAGACCGACCATGGCCACCGGATACGGTCCGAATGCGACCAGTGCTGCGGTGGTGATCAAGCCGGCCGCCGACCACATGAGGCGATGGCTGACCGACCCGAGCCGCGAGTCGGCCCAGGCATAACCGAGGCTGTGAACCGTGCCCCACATGAAGAGGTAGTTCAAATAGCCGACCCAAGCAATACCAAAGCCGAGTGAGACCACGTCGACGAGGCCTGCGATCACGCTGGAAACGACGACTGACGCCCAACCCCACCGATCCCAGGCTCGCAGAGTGAGCGGGGTGAAGGCGACCACCGCCACGTAGGTGGCGAGGAACCACACGGGGACGAGGGCCGCCTGCGATGCGATTTTGAGCAGTTCGGGGTCGAAGCCGCTCTGGAGCAACGCGAACGCCCCTGCGGTCCAAACGATCAGCAACGGCAACACCGGCAGGATCAGTCGACGCAACCGAGCTCGCAACCAGGCGCCGTAGGTTGACCCGCTTCGGCTTGATGCCCTCCACGAGGCGGCGTTGGCAAAACCACCGACGAAGAAGAAGATCGGCATCACCTGCAGAGCCCAGGTGAGGTAATGCGTCCACGTGGTCCGGGTCAGGAGGTGATTGGCCTCGAGCCCCGTGGCCGTGATGACGGGAGCGGCCATGAGCCAATGACCGAACACCACCACCATGATCGAGGCAGCCCGCAGGAAGTCGACGTAGCGGTTGCGGCTCTCTGGTGTTTGCTCGGCCAGCTTCTCGGCCTGTTGCCAGATGTTCGTTGTCATTGCTGTCAATCATCGGTCGGTCGCAGGGTCTTGTCGAGTAGTGAAGACCCTTAGAGACCTATCGGGGGCGCCGTGGTTGTCCGGGGGTTCTCGACTCGTACGGAGCCTGGTCTGTGAAGGTTCAAGCACCAAAACGGTGCCAGAACCTTCACGGTCCGACGCTTCAGGCTACGACTCAACGCGGTTGAGGAAAGCCGCCATCTGCTCACGGAGGACCGGGGAGGTCGGGCAGTAGGCGACCGGAGCCGTTGAGCATCCGGTCGTGACGCCGGCCGAGTAGAGGGCTGCCACGTCGGTGGCGTGAGCGCTGGTCACGTCGGGGAACGGGTTGCCAAATCCACCTGTATCGGTTCCGGCCGGCAGTTGATAGGCCCTCACCAGGAAGCTCGCCATCTGCTCCCTGGTGACGGGTTGCTCCGGGCAGAAGAGGCCCGGTGCGCATCCAAGGGTGATCCCAGCCGCGGCAATGCGATTGATGTCGGCTTCGTGGATCGATCCGGTGTCGTCAGTGAAGGCGTCCCCACCCTGATCGGGCAAGGCCAGGGCCCTGACCAGGAAGCTGGCCATCTGGCCGCGAGTCACGGCCAGTTTGGGGCAGAACCAATCGTTGAACGGGGGATTGCAGCCGAGAGTGACGCCGGCTGATGCCGCCCACTCGATGTCGGCCGAGAACGGGTTGCCGTCGTCGTCCGCGAAGCGTCCGACGAAGTCGTAGGCCGGCCGATCGGCCGGGCAGGTGAAGTCGGTGGCGCGGAACCAACCATCGATGTCGGCATAGATCTGCTGGTTCCCGAGTGCGACGACCACCGCACCGTTGGCATCGAGGCGGTAGAGGTCGCCATGGCCGTCGCCGTCGTATTCCGAAATTCGGAGGATGTCCTCCGACCCGATCGGGAACGGCAGTTGAACTGTCTCGAAGGCTTGGCCGTATGCGCCGGCAGCCGTGAAGATCTGCATCGAGCCTGACGCGCCCACGGAATAGAGATCAGGCTTCCCATCGAGATCGCGGTCACCGACCAAGATCCGCGAGTCTGCTCCGACCGTGAAGGGCCCGGCGAAATCGCTAGTGGTGTAACCCGAGGCCCCGTCCCAGATCTGGAGCTGACCACCCGAGATCGAGAAGAGATCAGCCTTGCCGTCGGAGTCGTAGTCGGCCAGCAGATAGGTGCCCGCGGTGTCGCCCGGAGCTCCGGTGGTGACGGTCCGCACCTCCTTGTAGAAGGATCTGGCGTCGTAAATCTGCAGCGTCAGGTTGGAACCGCCGAAGTTGAGGAAAACGATGTCGGGCCGGCTTCCGAAAGAGGTATTGCCGAAGATCACCCGGCGGGTGAGATCGGCTCCAGGAAGTTGGAATCGGTTGAAGCCGCACATCCCATGGTCCGCCCAGGACCCCAAAATCTCGACGATCGGACCAGCAATCGCATGAATCTTGAGACGGACCGAATCAACCGCACCGTCTCCGCTGAGATCGGCCAGGGCATCGATTGCACCCGCTCGCCTTCCACCAAGGGCACTCTGCTGAATCACCGGGGCCTCGCTGAACGAAGCCTTGGCGGCCAACGACGGATATGGCGCTGGGACCGAGCCGTATCCGGGAGTGGCGACAGGGCCCATCCATGAGTAATGCATGGGGTCCTTGTCGCCGATCCAGTATCCGCCCCAACAGAATCCCGCCTGCTGCCAGGCGTTGACATACCACGGCGGCATGTCGGTGATGAGGTCGTCGGCGGTTGGGTTCGTGCCCGAGTTGACATCGATGGCCGCGCCAAAGGCGTGATAGCTGATCGACCGGCTTCCGGTCACCGTTCGGGCGGTGAACGCAAAAGTCTCACCGGCCCGTGTGGAGTAGAACGATCCGCTGGCGGCCAGGTTGTTGGCCACTTGCTGGAAGGCCGGCAGAGCCCGGCTGTGGACCGAGACGCTGAGCCCGCCTGAAAACGGGACCGTCCAGCGGACCAGAGCGGCCCGAGCCTGTCCGACCGTCCTTCCAAACATGGCGCCGACCGGGCCCCGGATCGGCTCGGAGTCGGGCAGACCACCGCTGCGGCTGGCCAGGGCGGAAAATCCACGGGGAATCCCGCATCCGTTTGATTCGGAGTATGTCGCCTCGACCCCGCCACCGTTGTCGGCCATAACCGGGACGGAGAAGGGGATCAGCACGGCCACCGTGGCCAGGATGGTCAGCAGACGGTTCTTCACATTCCCCCCAACGAGGTCAGCTGCCAGGGCACCCTAACGGCGGAGGTGACCTACGCCAGGTTCCGAGGTTGCAGGAGGTTCTGGCCTTGAAGAATCAGCGAAGGATGAGGCAGTCGGGCTCGGGGAGCGGATCCTGGTTCTTTGGCATGTGGGCGTCGCTCTGCACCTTCTTTGGCGCCACAAATCCGCCCGCGACGCTGTGGTGACAAAGAAGGTCTAGGCCGACGCTCACAGACCAAAGAACGCTTCAGGCCTTCCCGACTCCTAGTTGGTCCAGCACGAAGGCGAGGATGAAGGCCTCATCCCGCCAGGCGTCGTAGCGGCCAGAA
>DATLEZ010000128.1:0-51103 GCA_035525055.1 Acidimicrobiia bacterium
TATCGAGCATGCCGAAGACGTCTGCGGTCCGGGCCTGGGGATCGACATACTCGACGGAATCTCCGCCCTGGGAGATCAGGGGTTGCTGCGTCGAATCGAATCAACGGGGCAGTCCCGTTTCTTGATGCTTGAGACCATCCGGGAGTTCGCAGTTGAGTGCCTGGCGGCCGGCGGCGAGGAGGAAGCGGTACGAAGCCGGCACGCCCGGGCCTATCTGGGTTTCGCCGAGGCAGCGGCCCCGATGTTCACGCGACGGGACGTGCGTTCGTGGCTCGATCTCTCGGAGACCGACCACGACAACCTGAGGGCGGCGTTCGCGTGGGCCATTGAGCGCCAAGAGGGGGAGGTTGCCCAGAGGCTGAGCGGCGCGCTCTGGCGCTTCTGGCAGATGCGAGGACACCTGCGCGAGGGTCGCGAAAAGGTCGATGCTGCACTGAGACTCCCTGGCGGGACCCCATCTAGTGAATTGGCTGCCCGTGAGGCTGCCGGGGGCCTCGCCTATTGGCAAGCCGATATGAGGGCGGCGGAGGTTCACTATCTGATCGCACTCGACCTGGCTCGTCAGACCGGCGACCCGGCGCTGATCGCCAATGCCATCTACAACATTTCCTCGCCGAGGGCAGCTCGCATAGGAGTGGACGAGGTCATGGCGATGCTGGACGAGGGGCTGGCCCTGGCCGAAAGCCTCGGTGATCGAGCTCTGATCGGCCGGCTCCACTGGGGTAGGGGAGGAGTTCACTACCTGAGCGAGATACCCGAACAAGAGAACCCCGAGGCTGCTCTTGTCGAGTATGGGCTGGCAGCCGAGTACCTGGCCGGGACTGACGAAATCTTCGACATCGGATGGACGGAACGGATGCTGGCGAGCGTGCTGCTCGGCCTCCGTCGGGCCGAGGAGGCCGAGGTCCATCTCCGACAGGGTCTGCGGATGTTTGTCGAGGCAGGGGATCTCTCAGCCCTACCACTTCATGTCGCCGACTTCGTTCAATTGGCCCTGGCTCGTGATCAATTCGACCGGGCAATCGTCCTGGCCGGTGCGGCCAGCGCACTGCAGACTTATAGCGAGACCCGGTTGCTCGATCTGGTCGTTAATGACGTGAAGGGACTCGAGCGTGCCATTGATGGCGTCGGGCGCGAACGCGCTGAGAAGCTAGCGGCCGAGGGCCAGGCGTTGAGCGTGGACCAGATCCTGGATCGAATCGCAACCGATGAATGATCCTGGCAGCGACCGACGTCGTCTAGACCAGGGGCCAGGGAACGGCCGGACGATCGGCAGGTGGATGAGGATGTACCGGTGCGCCGATTAGCTCCTCGACTCGAGCGGACAGACTGACAGCTTCTTCCTCCGACAGCAGCTCGGCCACCCGTGTCGACAGGCCAGACTTCAACCGCGCCCGCAGCCCGCCCAGAGCCTCCAGCAGTGGCGGCGGGATCGGTTTGCCCGCGAAACCCCAGAGGACGGTTCGCAGTTTCGGATCGGCGTGAAAGGTGAGGCCGTGGTCGATAGCCCACAAGCGATCGGTCGTCTTGTCGTGGATGACGTGGCCAATCTTGCGGTCGGCGTTGTTGCAGACGATGTCCAGCACCGCCACCGGCCATAGGCGCCGATCGAGCTGGGGGATGAACAGCGGCCGCGGATCGAAGTCGAAGTCCTCCTCGACGAATCGCTGAGCCGAACCTGGTCCGAACGGTCCATCGGCCAGGATCGTTTCCGGCACGAGGTCGAGGCCCAACCCGGTAGCGACCTCATAGGTCAGAACCTCACGAGCTGCCAGGGTGCGCCAGGCGAAGTCCCAGAGGGGGTTCTCACCACGCTCGGGCTTGTAGACCCACAAGTCGCCGGATGCATCTTTGGCGAGAAGGGTCGTGTTGCTGGCATACGGCATCTGGCCCTCGACCTCGACCAGAGCCAAACGGCCATCCTCACCCATGATGGCCATTGACCGAAGGACACCGGTGGCCGTCCGGGTCCTCGGGCAAACCGCAGCGAGGGCAGATCGGTCGACCGGCCGCCACCACCTCGACCGCTATCAGAGCCATCGCCCGAAACTGTTCCGGAGTGACGACAAAAGTCGCGGAGTCCTCGTCGTCGGGGGACGTAAGGGTGATCGAAAGGAACTCGCTCTCGTGCACGGCCACCCCGATCGAGCCGATCCTGAACTGGGGCTCCTCGGGATCGATGATCGGCAGGCGACTGAGAACCAGCCTTTTCACGGCTTCTTCGTCCGAGTCGAGACTGGCCAGACTGAGCAGCTGAAGCCCCTGCTGGGCGAGCTCGGACACCTGGCTCTTCTCACATGGGAAGGAGTGAATCCGGCCGCCAGCAGTCACTTCAAGGAAGAAGCGCCGCTGCCCGGGCTGTCCGATGGCGCCTGCGGCCAATCGCTCCGCCGGTCCCAAATCTTCTATTGCCATGTTTGGGGATCTCCGTTGCTGTTCATGGTGACGACCCGGGGTGCCCCGCTTTCGGGAAGATCGATCACAGCCACTGAGGCGGGAGCTACCGCAATCCGATTGAACAAGTCAAGGGGCTGGCCAAGGTAATGGGACAGCGCCGCCTTGATGGTGTCGGCATGACTCACCGCCACGATCGCCTGGTTGCGATGGCGGTTGGCCAGGTCCTGGCAGGTCTTGACCATCCTTGTCTGTGCTTCGAGAAGGGATTCGCCCTCGGGGAATCTGACCCGCGACGGAGTGGTCACGACCGTACGCCAGGCCTTGAGTTTGTAGAGCGATCGCAGGCTGCGGCCAGCCCACCTGCCGTAGTCGACCTCGATCAATCCATCATCGGCCAAAACTTGCTTGCGCTGGCGGGCGGCGATGGCCCCGGCGGTCTGCATCGCCCGCTCCAGCGGGGACGCGTAGATGGCAACCACTTTCACGGCGGCCAGGCGCCCTGCCACCTCCGCCGCCATTTGCAGACCCAGTTCGGAGAGCGGATGCCCGGGCAAACGCCCGTACAGAGTCTTACCGGTTTCGGCGGTGGGAGCGTGACGGACGAGCACAAGTCGGGCCATGGGCGAGAAACGGTAGTGGTCTCCCTGATCCCCCGTTCTCGCGCGCGAAAAGGGGTTTGCTACAGCAACCTCGCCTGGTCGGGCGGGTCTAGAAGTTCGGGGCCGTTGTTCCGCACGCTGTTGACTCTGGTCGACACCTCGCGCTGCATCCACAAATCGGCGTCGATCGGGCGGATCAGGCTCTTCACCTCTTCGGGTTCGGTCACGTCTCGATCGAGCCACCCCTCCCAAACTTCAGGAACCAGTGCCACTGGCATCCGACTGTGGATCCCGGCGATGATCCCGGTGGCTGCGGTCGTCAAGATTGCGCAACTGCGAACCCACTCGTCGTCGGCCGGGTTCTTCCACGCCGACCAGACTCCGGCGAACCCAACGGGGTAGCCGTCGGCCCTGAAGATCCAATGCGGGCTACGACCTCTCTCTTTGGGTTCCCACTCGTAGAAACCGTCTGCCGGGATCAGGCATCGCTTCTTCGAGAACGGGTCGCGAAAGGCTGGTGTGGTGGCGACGGTTTCGACCCTGGCGTTGATGTTGAGCGTCTTGGTGTCTCCAGCCCAGTGGGGGATCAAGCCCCACCGCATCGTTCCGAGGTTGCGTGCCTCCTCTCGTTCGGCGACCACGTAGATCGAGTCGGTTGGAGCAACGTTCCACGACTGATCGAGTGACTCGGTGAGGACTTGGTGAACGCCGAAATACTCGGCGTAGAAGTCAACGTCGCCCGACAAGGAAAAGCGGCCGCACACGGCGTCTCACGCCTCGACGGCGAACCGACGCAAATCGGCAAGCGCAGCGAACTCGAGCGTGGCGGCGTGGGTGGCTTCGAGAACGACCGGCGGGGCCACGCCCGCTTCGAGCGCTTCGACCCACCGTGAAGCGCATAGGCACCAGCAGTCTCCCGGTTGCAGGCCCGCGAAGCCATACTCGGGCATCGGCGTCGACAGGTCGTTGCCCGCCTCCTTGGAGAACTCGAGGAATTCGGCCGTTACCCGGGCGCACACGGTGTGAACTCCGACGTCGTCGGACCCGGTCTCGCAACATCCGCTGCGGTAGAAACCCGTGAGCGGTTCGCGAGAGCATTCCTGAAGGTCGGTTCCGAGGACGTTTTGGGCCACGGGAAGAATGTAGGCGTCTCGGTCCGACAAGCAGAGCCGGACTGGCCGATTGCCTGCCCGACATTGGTGAAGGGGCCCCTTGCGGGGCCCCTTCACGATCGCGAGTCCACCTATAAGCCGGATTCTGTGAGGAACTCTCGCTCCCCGGTGACCATCCATCTGGGACGACGATTGCTCGTCGCCTCATGCGGCCTACCCGGGACTTGATCGACGGGCCGTCGGTGTCCCTGCTTGGCCTTGCTCCGGGTGGGGCTTGCCAGCCGCCCGGTCGCCCGGGACGCTGGTGGTCTCTTACACCACCGTTTCACCCTTGCCTGTTCCCTGCTCTTGCGAGTCGGGTCATCGGCGGTCTGTTCTCTGTTGCGCTTTCCGTCGGGTCTCCCCGCCTGGGAGTTACCCAGCACCCTGCCCTGCGGAGTCCGGACTTTCCTCGAACCGCCCCCCATTTGTTCGTGCTGGGGCGATCCGCGGTCACCCGGTGGGCTCGTTGTTTCCATTGTACCGGCGGCGGCCCCCCAGCCACCCCGAGAATCCACCCACCACGATTGCGATCGCGGCCAGGAGGACAACCTGGCTGGTGGGGGCCGGGCTGCCCCCGAGTAGGGAGATGAGCAGAACCACCGCTGCCATCGCCAGACCGGTGATCGACCCGTGGAAGCGCCCGTTGAAGGGCGCCACCCGCCCGGCCAGGTAACCGCCGCCGGCAAAACCAGCGAGAAGGGAAACCGATAACACCACGGCCGGGCCTTCTTCGGCTCCGATCAGGCGAGCGACCAACAAGCCCAGCAGGAACGCGGCCGCCGCCACCAGGGCCCCGCCGGCGGTCCCGATCATCACAGCCGAGATTCGCAGTGTTCCCAGCATCAACGTTCGACGGTTCGGTCGGTCACTCTCGCCAGTGTTACCGGGCCGCGCCCTTTCGGAGCCGTAGATTGAGGCGTAACCAGGGCGGTCTCCGGCCGGTCGAACCGGCGGGAGAGAAAGGAGCTACTCGTGGTCATCAATAAGTACCTGGCCGAATTGGTGGGCACCTTCATTCTGGTGTTCTTCGGTTCGATGTCGGTACTCGCGGCTGCGGCTACCGAAGGCCCCGTGATGGCCATCGTTCCATTTGGCTTCGGTCTCGGGCTTTTGGCGGCGATCTACGCCGTCGGGCACGTCTCCGGGGGCCACTTCAACCCCGCCGTCACCCTCGCCATGTGGCTCGACAAACGGACCACGACGTCTGACCTGATCGGTTATTGGATCGGCCAGATCGTCGGTGGTGTCCTCGCCTCGGTAGCGGTGTTGTTCGTCGCCGACAGTGCCGCGGTCCAGTCGACCGTCAACCGCCATGTCTCGAGCGGCTCCGGACTGCTGCTGGAGGGAGTTCTCACGCTGGTCTTCGTGATGGTGATCCTGGCCTCAACTCGCAAGGCTCCTGCGGTGGCCGGAATCGTCATCGCTCTCACCCTGGCAGCGGTCCACATCGCCGGAATTCCCTTCAGTGGCGCTTCGGTCAACCCGGCCCGGTCGTTCGGCCCGGCGTTGATCGGAGGTGACTTCGACGGCTTCTGGATTTATGTCGTCGGCCCCTTGGCCGGAGCCGCGGTGGCGTGGGTCTTTTGGCGACTGTTCGGAGGCGACGAAGAGACCGCCGCCTGACGCGCCAGGGGAGCCCAAGTTGTGAAGCCAAAGTTGTGAAGCTAGTTGCACCGCAACGGTGGGTAGGCGTTCACGGTCCGGGTGCGGTGAGGCCGGCGTGAAGGTTTTCCTACCGCCGGAGGGCCTTCCACACTCCTAAGGCCGCCAGGAACAACGTGATGCCGACCTTGGTGATGTCGACGACGGGCCGAACCTCGATGCCGTTGTGCCCGACCCGGATTACGGCCACCGGGCGTCCCTGGGCGCCTCCTCCTCCGCCCGAGCCGAATCCACCACCCTGCTCATTGTCGCCGCCGCCACCGAATCCGAAGCCACCCCCGCGCTCCCAGGCGGCAGCGGTGATCACGAGGTCGTTCCCCACGGCTACCGGTTCGGAGAAGACCGTGCCCGGCGAGGCATCGCCTAGGAGTGCGGCCAGCGCTTCGACCGCCTTCGTGCCGACGTCTTTGATGGGTCCGGCGAAATCTGTCATCTCATCTTCCTTTGGGCGACTTCTGTCTGTGTGTCTTTGACTTGCTCTTTGGGGACGAGGTGGCTCGCAACAGCATCGCTGCCGTCGCTGCCAGTGCAACGAGTCGGGCAATCATCACGTAGTCGTGGACCCTGATGGGAGGCATGCCATCGACCACTACCGAGGAAGGAGCGCGATACGAGAAGCCGCCACCCCTCTGCTGAACGCCCACAATCAAAGACCAGTTGGCCTCCGTCAGCGCCACAGGGTCGTCGGCGTGAGATAGGCGGGTCACAAGTTCGGTTCGACGGAGCCTGATCATCTCTAGATCAAACCGTCGCTATTCATGGCTGTTGCTATTCATGGCCACTGCTATTCGCGGTCGCTGCTAATTAAGGCCACCGTTATATAAGGGCGTCTTCGCCTAGATCTTCCAAACCGGCGACCCATCCGGTCGGGAGGCTCCAATGACGGGCACCCCTCACGACCTGCTCCATGTACTTGGGATCAGGGGTGTGGTCGCCCTCGGGACTGGTGTGGCAGAACGTGACGACCTCGTACTTGTTTCCGGCCCGGTCCACCGCTCGCAGGTCGCTGCGGGGAGCGCGTCCTTCCCCGGCCTCGGCCTTCTTGATGATGGCCGACTCCTTGGCGTTCACTTCGAAGATTGCGCCCCACACCGTGTTGCCGGCAGCGGGCCTGACCGAAGGGCGTCCGTCCGGAGTCGGGAATACGAGCTTGGCCTCGGGCAGGTGGGCGATGTAGAGGAACTTGGCGTTGGGGGCGATGGACGACAACAACTCAGGGTCGAGCATTGCGCTGTAGGCGAAATAGAGCATCGTTGAGGTTCCGATTGTACCGAGTGTGTGATTAGTCACCCGAGATACACTCGCAAGCCTATGGATTGGCCGACAATTCTCGGGAAACTCGCTTCGGGCACTGACTTATCCCGGGACGAGGCACGAGGTGCCATGTCGGAAGTGATGGGTGGAGCGGCCACGCCGGCTCAGATCTCGGCCCTGATCGTCTCGTTGCGGATGAAGGGCGAGACCGTCGACGAAATGACCGGCCTGGTCGAGGCGATCAAGTCGGCGGCGGTCCCGGTTCCCGTTGACGCCGACGGCCTGGTCGATGTTGTCGGGACCGGCGGAGACCGATCCGGGACCTTCAACATCTCGACCACAGCCGCCCTGATCGCGGCGGCGGCCGGGGTGCGGGTGGCCAAGCATGGGAACCGATCGGCGTCCTCCAGGTGTGGGTCGGCCGATGTCCTGGAAGGTCTCGGCGTGGCTATCGACCTGCCGGTTGAAGCCAACCTGACGCTCCTGGCCGACACGGGTTTCGCCTTCTTCTTTGCCCCGCTCTACCACCCATCGTTTCGTCACGCCGGCCCGGTCAGGCGCGAACTCGGCATCGCTACGGTCTTCAACTTTCTCGGGCCGCTGGCCAACCCGGCCGGAGCCCGGCGGCAGGCGGTCGGGGTTTCGGATCGGCGCATGGCCGAGCGCGTCATCGGAGTTCTGTCGAGTCTCGGGTCTGAGTACTCGTTCGTCTTTTCTGGCGATGGGGGAGTGGACGAGATCACAACCAGTGGCCCGACGGTGATCTACCGGCTCAAGGAGGGCGAGATCACCCACGCCGAATTCACCCCTGCCGACTTCGGCATACAACGATCCGACCTCAGCGAGATCCAGGGGGGAAGTGTTGCGGACAACGTGGCGATTCTGCGGCGCGTTCTCGAAGGGGAGGCTGGTCCTTACCGGGACGCCGCGGTGATCAACGCTGCTCCTGCTCTGGTGGTTTCGGGCCTGGCCCCGGGATTCGTCGAGGCCGTCGAACTGGCCGGTCGGACGATCGACAGCGGAGCCGCGGCCGCGCTCCTCGACAGAGTGGTGGCTCGCAGCCGCGATCTGAGCGCGCCTGAGACCAGGTAGCCGATGCACATCGAAGGCGACGTCCTGCTGGCCTCGCTTCGCTCTTCCGGCCTTCGCATCACCGTCGCCCGCCGCGCCGTCTGCCAGGTGCTGGCCGAGGCTCACGACGACCACCTGACTGCGTCGGACCTGCACCGCAAGGTCGAGACCCTGATCGGCTCTCGGGTGGATCCATCCACCATCTATCGGACCATCGATGTTCTTGAGAACTCGGGCCACCTCCGCCATGTTCACTTCGGTCACGGCCCCGGGGTGGTTCACCTGATCGACCTCGGCGAGCACCATCACATCGTTTGCGAGAAATGCGGGCGCACCGTTGATCTGGCCATCGACGAACTCGACGACCTCACGACCATGCTGGGGGCGCACGGGTTCATGGCGGGGTCGGTCCACTTCGCGATCGTGGCCCAATGCAAGAAATGCCCGTAACAAGAGTTTGCAGTCTCTGATCCTGTTTATATTGCAAGAGACTTGCAATAACAGGAGAACCGGGCGAATGCACATGCCGGACGGCTATATGAACGTTGCGACTGCAGTGGGCGGAGCCGCTGTGGCCGCCGGCGGGATCTGGGCGTCGCTGAGGGAAACCGGCAAGCGGTTGGCTGAAAAGCAGATACCGATGGCAGGGTTAACGGCCGCGTTCGTCTTCGCGGTGCAGATGCTCAATTTCCCGGTGGCAGCCGGTACCAGCGGTCACCTACTCGGTGGGGCCCTGGCGGCGATCCTCCTCGGGCCATGGATGGGCGCCCTGGTCGTAACAGTCGTGGTCGTCGTGCAGGCACTCCTGTTTGCGGATGGCGGGATCGTGGTCCTGGGCTTGAACGTCCTCAACATGGCTCTGGTCACTGCCCTGGTGGGTTGGCTCGTCTTCCGGTCGCTGATGTGGGCGCTTCCGAAGACCACCGGCGGCGCCATCGCAGCCACAATGGTGGCCGGGTTCCTCGGAGTGCTGGCGTCATCGTTCGTATTTGTGATCGAATACGCCATTGGCGGCCAGGGCGGGGCGTCGCTGTCGACCGTGTTGGCGGCAATGACCGGGGTCCATGCCTTGATCGGGATCGGCGAGGGTTTGATCAGTGGCATCGCAGTCGGGGCTGTTCTCGCCGTCCGTCCCGACCTCGTGACCGGAACGGCCGATCTCGACCTGCGGCGCACGGCCACGGCACCGGGTGGGCGTGCCATCACGACCTTCGTGGCAGCGGGTCTGGCGGTGGCTCTGGCCCTGGTCTTCATTGTTGCCCCGATCGCCTCCAGCGATCCTGATGGGCTTGAACGGGTGGCGATCGACCAGGGTTTCTCGGCTGAGGCTCAGGACCATCCGATCGGGGGGCCGCTGGCAGACTACGGAGTGAGCGGTGTCGAGAGCGAACGCCTCGGCACGATGGTGGCTGGGGCGATCGGAGTGGTCGGGGTGTTCGGCGTGGGCCTTGGGTTGGTCTCGGTTCTCCGAAGACGCCGTACCGCGTGAGCGGGGCTCACGCTCACGCCCTCCATTACCACGGGCATAGTCCGCTGCATCGCGCTGCCCCGCAGGTAAAGCTGGCCGGCCTGTTTCTATTCGTCCTGGCGGTGGTGAGTACACCGCCGGTGGCGGTGTGGGCGTTCAGCATCTACGCCGCCATCCTGGTGGCCCTCGTCGGGACAGCTTCGATTCCTCCTCGCTTCTTCCTCACGCGGTTGTCGATCGACCTCCCATTTGTCTTGTTCGCCTTTCTTCTCCCTTTCGTCGGCGAAGGCCCCCGGATCGACATCGGTTTCCTCTCACTCTCGTCAGCGGGCTTGCTGGGAGCCTGGAACATCCTGGTGAAAGCGACGCTCGGAGCGGGGGCTTCGGTGCTTCTGGCGGCGACGACCGAGGTCAGCGACATCATCACCGGTCTCCGCCGGTTGAAGGTCCCGATCGTGTTGACGGCGATCGCCGCCTTCATGATTCGCTATCTGGATGTGATCGCAGGAGAGATGAGGAGGACCCGCATCGCGATGACGGCCCGCGGCTACAGCCCGTCCTGGATGGCCCAGGTCAGGCCATTGGCGGCGGCCGCCGGCGCCCTCTTCATCCGATCGTACGAGCGAGGGGAAAAGGTCCATCAGGCGATGCTGGCTCGCGGCTTCGTCGGAGAGTTTCCGGGTGCGTTCGACGAGCATGCGGAAGTCGTTCGGTGGTGGCCGGCCATCGCGCCCGTGCTCATTGCTTGGGTGACGATGATCACCGCGAGCATCCTCACATGAAGGCACTAGCTGTTTCGGGACTGACGTTCACCTATCCGGACGGCACTCAGGCCGTCAAAGGTGTCGATCTCGAGGTGGCGACGGGCGAGCGGGTCGCCGTGCTCGGTCCGAACGGCGCTGGGAAAACGTCGTTGTTGTTGCTGCTAATTGGCGTCCTCGAAGCACAGACCGGCTCGATCGAGATCGGCGACTTACGACTGGATTCCTCCAGTCTCGGTGAGATCCGGCGCCGACTCGGGCTTGTCTTTCAAGATCCGGACGATCAGTTGTTCATGCCAACAGTCCAAGAAGACGTGGGATTCGGCCCGGCCAACCTGGGCCTGCGCGGTCCCGAGTTGAAGATGCGGGTGAAGGAGGCTCTGGACGCAGTCGGCGAGGCTGATCTGGCCGAGCGGGCGCCCCATCACCTATCGGGTGGTGAGCGGCGCCGGGTATCGATCGCGACTGTGCTTGCCATGAACCCCGAGATCCTGGTGCTCGACGAACCGACCTCGAATCTCGATCCGGCCGGCCGGCGCGAACTGGTTGCTTTGCTCTCCGGGATGGGAGCATCCCAGGTCGTTGTGACCCACGACCTTCCGTTTGCCCTTGAGTTGTGCCCGAGAGCCGTCATCCTGGACGGCGGCCGCGTGGTCGCCGATGGTCCCACCCCAGTGTTGATGGCCGATCGCGAGCTGATGAGCCGACATCGGCTCGAACTTCCCTTTGGCTTCGACCCTGCCAACATCCGGCGGCGTTGAGACAATTTGAGCTGATCCTGGCCGGCGTCTGCGTCGGCGCTGTCATCTGGCCCGGCCTGTTCGGTTCGCGTCCCCGCCGCGGCATCGTGTTCCTCGGGGCCCTGGGAGCTTTGGTGGCGCAGCTGGTGATCGAAGGTTTCCGCTGGCAGATGATCCCGCTCTACATCGTTGCGGGCGGGCTCGGAGTGGGCGACCTGCTGTCGATGGAAAGAACCTTGCCGTGGTGGCGGCGGGTTTCACGACCGGCTCTGGGCCTGGTCGGGATTGGAATGATGGCACTGCTGCCGACGGTTCTCCCGGTCCCCGAGCTCCCGGATCCGAGCGGCCCGCTGGCGATCGGAACGATGAGCGTCGAGTTGACGTTCCCAGATCGTCTCGAGCAATACGGTCTTCAACCCGATACCACCCCGCGGCGGATCATGGTCCAGGTCTGGTATCCGGCCGAGCAGCCTGAGGGCATCGGGCCTGGTCTTTGGACCGACGATGTCGACGTGATCGGCCCGGCTATGTCGCGGCGTCTTGGATTCCCCGGATTCTTCTTGTCCCACACTCGCTACAGCACGAGCCATTCCTTCGAGGGCGCAACTCCGTTGTCCGGTCTTTTCCCATTGGTGATGTACTCGCATGGCTGGACGGGGTTCAGGACCATCGCGGTGAATCAAGCTGAGTCGCTGGCAAGCCATGGATACGTCGTCATCGCCGCCGACCATACGTACGGGGCAGTGGCGACTCGCTTCCCCGACGGGACCGTCGTGGGCTTCGATCCTGTCGCGTTGCCCGACGAGGCAACTGTCGAGCCCGAGGTCTACGACGAGGCCGGGGTCCGATTGGTCGGAGCCTTCGCCGACGATCTCGTCGGGATTCTCGATGCGATCACCATCGGCGAGCCGGGAGCCTTCGGCGAGATCGCCAACCATATCGACCTCGGGTTGGTGGGCGTTTACGGACACTCCACCGGCGGGGGTGCCGCCGCTCAGTTCTGCTTGTCCGACGAACGCTGCAAAGCGGTGCTGGGAATGGATGCGTGGGTGGAGCCGGTGCCCGACCGTGTGATTGCCACTCCGGCCGTGAGGCCGATGCTGTTCATGCGCTCCGACGGGTGGCGAGGCACTCCCAACGACGGCAGGCTGCGCGGTCTCGCCGAGCGAAGTGAGAACGTCACGTACTGGATAGGCATCGAGGGTGCCGGCCACAACGACTTCGTCGTGACGCCGCTCTTTTCGCCGATCGGCGGCCGATTGGGTCTGAAGGGCCCGATCGCAGCCGGTCGCATCATCCCGATCATCGACCGTTTCCTAGTCGGCTTCTTCGACCGCACCCTCCTCGGCACCGGAGCGGCCGCCATACAGCAAAACCCTTTCGACGAAGTCACCCTCGAAGTGATCGGGTCGTAAGGTTGCCCGCTGGCGCGAAAATTCACACCCTGGTTTAGAAGAGGTTCGAGTCCGCTTCCCGATTCGTATGGCCGCGTCACCAACCCACAGCGGTACGCGGTGCTCCACGATGAGGCCCGGTCGCTGATCGAGGGCCTCGTCACGACCTACGACGTGATCGCCGAAGTCGGCAACGTCGAGGCGGACTTTCCCGATTGGAAGGGTTCGATCGGCGAAGTGATGCGCCTCGTGCCCAGCAATGGGACCCCGGTGGCCTTTCTCTTCACGGATTTTCCGGGAGTCTTGATCCGGTTCGGTGAGTGGGAAGCTGATGCGTTTCCCAACTGCGGTTGTGATGCCTGCGACGAGAAGCCCGACGACGTGATGACTCGGATGAGGAACCTGATCGATCTGATCATCGCTGGTGGATATCAGGAGGTGTTGACGAAGCGCTCGCTGCGGCAGTCGTTCGATTGGCCGCAGGGCTTGTCGATCAGGGAGCGCCGGATCGGGCGTACTGAACGCCGTCGCCTGGGACCTCCTGGCTCACACAAATGGCCCCCCTGGCCGCTGTGGTAGCGACTAGGTGCAGCCGCGGATCGGTCCGGCTAGATAGCCGCCCGCCGGTGCTTCGAAAACGTCGACGATCGCAGTTTCCCGGCCCTGGTCGACGATTGCGAACCTGAGCGGTTCGACCTCAACCAGCGGCCCGGTCCTGCTCTCGAATTCGGCGAGGCGCTCAGCGGCGGCCCGCGGAGTCAGCTCGCCGACAAGGTCCGTTGGGTACTCGGGAATTGAGATTGATGACACCGATGTCAGGCAGTCGAGCGAACCGTCAGGTGCGGTCGTGGTGGTCGACCCAGAGAACGTGGCGGCCGTAACAGTCGTTGCTATCGAGTCTGAGCCCGAACCGGAGCACGCCGATGAACGAGAGCATCAGCACCCATCGACCTGTCTTCACGAAAGGGCACTTCTCATCGTCGAACCATACGCCGCCAAAACAGGGATCTGGGGCTCAGCCGGCGGGGCCGGTGAAAGTGTCGCCAAGCACGTCCTGGCCGGGCCGCTCGCCTCGCAGGACCGCGTCGATGGTGGTGCCGAGGGTGAGGGCGTCGGTTGCACCGATCGCTTTTCCGACGACAGTGCCGTCCGTAGCGACGAAGAACGTCTCCGGAATCCCGAACACTCCGTAGGCGATCGCAGCTCGTCCGCCGGGGTCGGCCAAATAGATGGCCGCCTCCGATCGTCCGAACTCGTCGAGGAAGGCGAGGGCTGTGTCGGCTTCGTCCTGATAGGCGATTTCGACAATGACCACGTCGCGGTCGACAAAGGCGTTGGCCGCGGCCGACAGGTCGGGCTGCTCCTCCCGGCAGGGAATGCACCACGAAGCAAAGAAGTTCACGACTACCACCTTGCCGTCGAGTGCGGCCGAGTCGAAGGTCCCGCTGCCGTCGAGAAGCGGAAGCGTGAGCGACGGGGCGGCTTGCCCGAGCAATGGGGAGGGGACCAGGTTCGGGTCTTCGCCGAACCGGTTTGCGAAGATGAGAGCGAGCGCCACCGAGAGGATCACTACTCCGATCGCAGCCCAGCGGACGGCCTTCACAGACACGCCTCCCCGGATAACGCTGCGGCCAGATCGTCCGCTACCTGCTGGCGCACGGCATCGTCGAGTCCTGATGACGCCAGCACCTCGGTGAAGATCTCGGCGGCTGCCTCGGTGTCATCTCGCCCGCACCACAGCACTCGCCCCTTCAGATAGAGGGCGAATGGATCTCCGGGTGCGATCTCGAGGGCGTTGTCGATCAATGAGAGCCCGAGGTCAACTTCACCGTTGCCGTCATAGACCATCCAGCCCAGACGGGTGTAAGCCTCGGCGGCCTGGATCGGCGTCGGGTTGCCGTCAAGGATTCCCTGGTAGTGGGGAAACGCCTTCTGATAGTTGCGCTCTTCGAAGTAACGGTTGGCCAGCGCCAAGCGCATACCGTCGATCTCGGGATTGTCGAGGTTGGCGGCAATCACGGCTTCGAGAGTCTCGTTGGAGATCGAGTTCGGATCGACCTCACCGCCGACGATCCCCGATAGGAGGCCGTCGTCGGCGCGGGCCTGGCGGAACTGCCCGACTGCCACCAGCGCACCTGCCCCGGCCAGAAGCAGAACCGACGCCCCAATCGCGATCCTCCGTCTCGATCGGGCAGGGCGGGTCGTCGGGGGCCTCTCGGCGCGGGAACGCGCAGAGGGTTCCGTTGCCGGCCGCACCCGCCGGGCGACCAGCACCAATCCGGTCGCCAGGGCACCGATCGGTGCTAACCACACCCAGAGGGTGGCGCCGGCCAGCGGCGGGTCGAGCAGCAACGCACCTGAATAAGAAGCGAGCAACTCGTCGAGGATCTGCTCGTTGGACAGACCCTGGTCGATTCGTTGCTGGACGAGATCCATCATGTCCCGGGCGGTCTGCGAAGGTGAGTCGGCGATGGATTCGCCCTGGCATACCGGGCAGCGGATCAGGGAGCCGAGGGCACGGGCCCGATCTTCGGCGGGGTCCGGGGCCGTCAGCGTGAAGACGAGGACGAACACCGCGAGCGCGGCTGTGATGATCCAGGCGATGCGACTGCGGACGGTCTCAGACACCGACCGCCACCTCGGCGGGCTGGCGCCGGCGGGCGGTCAGGGACCAGATCCCACCGGCGGTTGTGACCAGACCACCTGTCCACAACAGCCAGATCCCGGGTGAGGTGTTGAGTCGGAGAAGAATCCCGGTCGGGTCGATGTCGATCAAGGTCAGGTAGAGGTCGCCGCTGACTCCCGAGTGGACCGCGGGAGTGGTAATGCCGGAGGTATCGGTTCCAAAGAAGTTGGCACGGGGCTGCAACGTGGTGACAAGGTCACCGTCCCGATACACCTCGATCGTGGCCCCTTGGACCCGACGATGGGGCTCGGTGGTCAAGAACGGTGAGCGATACGTCAACTCGTAACCGGCGAAGCGGGCTGTGTCGCCCGGGGCCATCTCGACCTCGCCATGCAATGCCAGATTGGCGGCCAATGCCATACCGATTGCCACCAGGGCGACGCCGGAGTGAGAAAGTTGACCCGCCCAAAACCCGGTGTCCGCTTGCAACTGCCGTCGGATCTCGGGGACGATCTTCCCATTGCGGGCACGGGCGGCGCGGCTGGCTCGGTCGATCAGAAGGGCGATCGCAGAGGAGATCACGAACACTCCGAGGACGACCGCAGTCACGACGTAACCGATCCGGCTGGTGGTTATCACCATCACGGCCCCGGCCACGAGCCCGACCTGCAACGGGAGCCGGAGGCGCCCCACCACTACCCGGGGATCTGCGTCTTTCCACGGCACCAGCGGACCCACCCCCATCGCCAGAAGGAGGCCGAACGAAACCGGGACGGCCAACCGGTTGAAGAATGGCTCGCCCACCGACACCCGGTCGCCGCTGAAGGCCTCGACCACGATCGGATAGAGGGTTCCGGTCACGACGATGAAGGCGTAGATCGTGAGAAGCAGGTTGTTCAGCAGGAAGCTGCCTTCACGGCTGAAGAGCGAGTCGAGCCGCGGCGACTCGGACACAAGGTGGGAGCGGGCGGCGAAGAGCCCAAACGAGCCCACGAGGACGATGAAAAGAAAACCGAGGAGGACGGGTCCGATCGCCGACTGGGTGAACGAGTGGACCGAGGCAACTGTTCCTGAACGTGTCAGGAACGTACCGAGGATCGTCAGAGCGAATGCGGTGATCACGAGGACGAAGTTCCATGCCTGCAGCGCCCCGCGCCTTATCTGCACGAGGGCGGAATGGAGGAACGCGGTTGCAACCAGCCAGGGCATGAACGATGCGTTCTCCACGGGGTCCCACGCCCAGTAGCCGCCCCACGAAAGCACCTCGTACGCCCACCACCCTCCGAGGGTGATACCGAGGGTTAGGAACGTCCACGCCACCAGAGTCGAGCGGCGGCTGCGTCGCAACCACTCCACCCCGGGTAGACCCAGAGAGAGAGCCGAAATGGCGTAGGCGAAGGGAACGGTGAGACCGACGTACCCGAGGTAGAGCATCGGTGGATGGATGGCCATGAGGATGTGGTTCTGCAGAAGGGGGTTGGGACCGGGCCCGTCGGGTGGTGCTTGTGCGGCGACCCAGGGCAGCGGACTCGAGCTGAGGCAGCCGTTGGCCACTGCTTCTACGCAAACCTGGAACGGGTTTGCAACCGACAGCTGCAATCCGAAGAAGAAGATCCCAACGATCCCCATCACCGCCAGCGCTCCGGCCCCGAGCCGATCGGGTGCGCGGCGGTAGGACCTCCACATGAACCAGGTGAACGTTGCCAAGACCAGTCCCCACAGGACAATCGATCCTTCCAGGGCGGCCCAAGCCGTGGCAACGTTGAAGGGGAACGGGGTGACCCGGGCGTGATGGTTTGCAACGTATTCGAGGCTGAAGTCGTTGAAGATCAAGGCGGCCTCAAGGGCCAGCATGGCGAGGACGGCTCCACCGAGCAGGGTCCATACCGGTCGGGTGAGTCGCTCCGGGTCAGGGTCGCCGCCGCGGGCATTCCGCACCGCGGCGATCGTCAGCCACACAGACCCGGCCACTCCGGTGATGATCCCGATCGCGCCGAGAAGGGCGGACATCAGCCCGTCGCGGCGGTCGACGGCGGCTGGTAGTTCTCGTCGTGATGTACCAGAGCGACATCGGCGGCGAACTCGTCATCGGACCAGGCCCCCTCGACGACTACCCCGACGTCTTCGGCGAACAGCGGCGGCACCACGCCTCGCAATCTCACAGTGATGATCTCTGCTCCGTCGGTCACGTCGAAGACTTTGACGGCGCCAAGGTCGTCCAAGGATCCCACGACCACCAGTCCACCCAGGCGAAAGCGGTCGCCGTCCGGGAATTCGCTGCGTCGATCAACTGCCTCGGATGGGGTTAGGTAGTAAGTGAGGCTGCCACCGAGATTGATGACGATCAGGGTCACAACAACCGCCGCCACTGCTGCCAGGGCCGGCCAGACGAATTTTCGGTATGGCACGGGTCAGTCCCGGGTTTGATCCAACTCGCGGGTAAGCCGGCGATGCCGGAGATGCATCCGGGTGGCGTACCACAGGATAATCCCGAAGGTCACGATGAAGGCGACATTGACGACAGCTCCTTCACCCATCGCCGATTCCCCCCAAATTTGGTCCTCCCACCTTTGGCGGGAGCACCACGCTTCCGGCGGCCGAAACCTGGCGTGCCTCGCGGGCATCTTCAAGTCGAGCGACCACCATCCTCGCCGACATCAACGCGACATAAACCAGGGTGAAGGCACCGAGATTGAACAGCATTGCCCGCAACATGGTCGGATGCATAGTCGAGCCACCGGGCCGGATCGACTGGGTTTGGTGGAGGCTCCGCATCAAGTTCACAGAGAAATAGACGAGGGGCACCTGAATGACGGCAACTATGCCGAGGATCGACGCGCGTGATGCCCTCTTCTCCGGGTCGATCGTGGCTCGACGCAAGGCCAGGTATCCGACATAAACGAGCAGTAGAACCGCGGTCGACGCCATCCGGGGGTCGGCCCAATCGAAATAGACCCCCCAGACTGGCTTGCCCCAGATCATTCCCGTCACCAGACCGATGACGGTGAACAGAACACCGATCTCGGCCGAAGCCCCGGCCAGGTGATCCCAGCGCCGGTCCCGGGTGAAGCGCCAGACAATGGAACCCAGAGCGGTCACGCCGAAAGCGAGGAACGCCACCCACATTGCCGGAGCGTGGATGTTGATGATCCGGGCATAGGTCCGCTGGAGGGCATCTGGTGGAGTGGAGTAGGCAAGCCACACCCCGGTGGCGGAGGCGAGTCCGGCCAGGGCCATCAGCAACTTCACCCTCATTTGGGCACCTTGGTCATCGGCGCACTTTGGTCATGTGGCGGCCTCCTGGAGAGGGCGAGCGGTCAACACACCGACGATGGCCAACAACAAGTCGGCCAGCACAAGAATCAGCAACCAGGGGAGGATACCGGAGGACCGAAGAAGAGAATCCGTCGCCTGGGCCGCACCGATCAGCAACGGAAGGGCCAGCGGGGCCACCAGGAGAGGAGCCAGAGAGGAGCGGGCCCCGAGCCCGACCGTGAGGTCGGAGGCCAGAGTTGCCAATTGCGCCAATCCCGCCGCGAAGAGGAGGCCAAGCACAATCAACAACGGCCAGCGTTCGAGCTCGGCGGGCGTGTAGAGAAAGACCGTGAGGGCTCCGATCACCAGCATGAAGCCCGAGAGGAGGGCGCCACTGGCGATGACTCTTCCGGTAAAGCGAGCCGCCGGGTCCACCCCGAGCAGGGTGATCACATCTCTCATTGCGTTTCTCTCGCTCGAGACATGACGCCATGCCACCTGCATTCCGAACAGGAGCGTGATACTCCAGAAAATCGGCCATCCGATCGATGAGATCAGCGGGAGGTTGATGCCGATCGCCAGCGGGATCGTCATCAAGGCTGCGGCGGCGAACGGCGCGATGATCGACCACGTCTCTCCCGACCGCCGCTCGATCAGCAACTCATAAGACGTGATCGCTCGAACCTCTCCCCAAAACGTCATGTGGCGCCCTCCAATGCCCCCGAGCGCAGGGTCAGCATCCGGTCGGCCAGCCCCGACAATCCGCTGGGGTCGTGTGCGACCAGGACCGCACCACCGCCGCCAGCCCGCACCTGGCGGATCAGATCATCGACCAGCGGTTGGGCGGAGCTGTCGAGACCTGCCTGCGGTTCATCGAGGAGAAGCAGACGTGGAGGAAACAGGAAGAGACGGGCCAGGTCGGTTCGTCGCCGCATGCCGTGGGAACAGCGATCGGCCGCTCGCCCGGCCGCTCCGGCCAGCCCCACCCGGGCCAGGGCGGCGGCAGCCTCCTCTCTCGTGCGGCCGGTCAGTCGGGCCACGACCAGAAGGTTCTCCATGAGGGTGAGCGGCCCGGCCAGCGCGGGGACATGACCGGCCAGCCCTATCTGGGGCCTTACCGACGGGACTTCCTTGGAGCCCAGCTCGACGCCGAGGACCGAGCCCGACCCACCGGTCGGCGCCAGCAGAGTCGCGATCACTCGGAGGAGGGTGGTCTTGCCCGCACCATTCGGTCCCTGGATTCCCACGCATTCGCCCGGGTCCACATGAAGCGACACGGCCGAGATGATCGGCACCAAGTCGACTGCCACGTCGACATCGTGTAGCTCGACCAGGTGGTTCACCCGGGGAGTGTATGGCTACTGTCCGATCCGGATGGAGCGGTATACGAAGATCGTGGCGACACTGGGGCCGGCGGTGGCCAGTCCCGAGAAGGTCCGGGCCCTGGTAGAGGCTGGCATGGATGTCGCCCGGCTCAATTTCTCTCACGGGGACCACGCCTATCACCGGCAGCTCGCCGCGTGGGTTCGCCAAACCGCCGAGGACACCGGGAAGAACGTGGCCATCCTTCAGGACATTCAGGGGCCGAAGCTGCGCGTCGGATCCTTCCCAGGGGGATTCATCGAGCTGGGAGGCGACGAAATCCTGCGGATGGTGCCGGGCCGGATGCTGTCGATCGAACCCGATCTCGTCTACGTCGACTATCCGCACCTGCTCGAGGACGTCGAGGTCGGTGAAGAGATCATCCTGGCCGACGGGTTGATTCGCCTGGTCGTCATCGGTCGGGAAGCCGACCACCTCAGGGCCCGGGTCCTGATTGGCGGCGTACTCGGCGACGGCAAAGGTGTGGCATTTCCTCACACCGATCTCCGGGTCCCGACCATCACCGAGAAGGACGAGGCGGACCTGGCGTTCGGGCGCGAATTGGGGGTCGACTGGATCGCGGCCTCTTTCGTGCGGAGCGGGGAAGACCTGCGCCGGGTCCGTGAACTGGCGGGCGAGGTGCCGCTGATTGCCAAGATCGAACTTGCCGCGGCCTACGCCAACCTCGACGACATCCTTTTGGAAGCCGCCGGGGTGATGGTCGCCCGCGGCGATCTCGGTGTGCAACTGCCACTGGAGACGATTCCACTCGTACAGGCCAACATCCTTCGCAGGACCAACGAGGTCGGCGTGGTTTCGATCACCGCAACCGAGATGCTCGAGTCGATGACCCATTCACCCAGGCCAACGCGGGCCGAGGTCACCGACGTCGCCAATGCAGTGCTGGCCGGGACCGACGCGGTCATGCTGTCGGCCGAAACCGCGGTGGGTCTTTATCCCATCGAATCGGTCTCGACCATGGCTCGCATCTGCGCCTCGGTCGAGTCCGAAACGTCAAACGCCAACGTCAAGCACACTTATCTCACCCATGTCAGCGCAGTGGCCTCGGCGGTGGCCCAGGCGGCTGTCGATGCCGCCGCCAATCTCGGGATAGATACGATCGTCGCCTTCACCGAATCGGGGTCGACTGCCCGCCTGCTTTCCAAGTACCGCCCGGCAGCGCGGATCGTCGCGTTCACTCCAGTCCCAGCGACCCGCCGGGTCATGTCGCTCTACCGGGGTGTTACGGCCTATCCGTTCGAGCGCCGTGACTACACGGACCTGATGATCGCGGCCGCTGAGAAGTTTTTGGAGAAAGAGGGCGTCTGCATTCGCGGAGAGACGGTTGTGATGGTGGCGGGCATTCCCCCCAATCGGCAAGCCTCTACCAACCTCCTCAAGGTTCACATGATCGGAGAGCGCGACCGCGGCGTCCAGTCGCAACGGGATGCCCGCACCTCGCCCGAGGGCGGAGGCTAAGAAAGGCATCCGTTCTTGTGACGGTTCGCCTACCCATACGGTGGTCAACCGTCACAAGAACGGGAAGAACACCTCACCCGAGGCTGGCGAGGCAAGAAGGTAGGCGCACGAAAGCTAGGATCTGCGCCCCATGGGTCAGACCATTCAAATCTGGGATGCCAACGTCGTCGCCGACATGCTGTTGGTGTCCACCGACCGCTCCCTGACCGGTCAGGATGGCGAGACTTATCGCCCCAGCACTCCGACAAACGGCGATCCGGTCAGGCCCGACGCCATATTCCCTGCCCAACTGGCGGAGCGCCTGTTCCAATCGGATTCTTCCATCGACCACGTATACGTGATGTCGAACGTCCTCTCGATCAGGCGCCAGGGTGGGTGGGATGACGCCTCTGTTGCGTCGACTCGCGACGTGGTTGCGTCCTTTTTCCTCTTCTACGGGGCGCAGCCACCTGACGATGCAGGAGTCCTGGCCGACGCCGAACCGGCGGAAGAGGCTTAGGGAGCGAGCGTCGTCGTGGTCTCCGGCGGCAAGGTCGTTGTCGTGGGGCACGACACGCCTGAGAATTCGATCTGGCAGGGGTGCACCTTGATTATCTCCTGGCGAGGCGAGTAAACGACGGTCCAATCCGTTGTGGTCGCCACCCCGTAGACCGTGATCGTTCTCGACACGTTGACCATGTAGCCCTGAGCCGGCGCCTGATCGACGACCTGCTCCGGAGGCATGATGGTTTCGTCACCCACGTAGCGCGCCGGTGGCGGGTCACGATGGTTGTAGGGCTCGGATACCTCGGCAGTGACGACCTGCGCTCCGGGGCCACCCTCGGCTACGACGCTCATCCGCAGCCGGCCTTCGCTCTGTTCCCCGGCCACGATGCGCCCATCGTTGTCTCCATAGATGGCAACCGTGATCGACGAGTTCGAATACGACGTGCGAATGAGGATGGCGTGTTCTGAGTCGTTGCGGAACTGAAGATCCGGCAACGGCCAGGAAATGGTGGCCTCGATCCCGAGTGGATAACGCGAGAAGTAGAAGCTGTGCGGCTTGTGGACCACGTCTTCGAAACCACCCCAAAATACGGCGTTGTAGAACGTCGTGGCGAACTGGCTTACACCTCCACCAACTGTGTCCGTGATCTCTCCACCGATGATGGTTCCGTCTTCAAGGTAGCCATCCTCGATAGTTCGCTCACCGGCTGATTCGTTGAGTGAGAACGTGTCCCCGGGCATCACCATGATGTTGTTGACCTTGTCGGCGATGAGGTGGATGTTGGTGACACGGTTCTGACAGCAGGGGTGATAGGTCGTGAACTGACTCACCTTGTGCCGGATCCCCAGAGCCTCGAGTTCCTCGGTGGTCACCTCTGGTTCGGCCGACTCGTCGATGGGGAACGTTCCCACCCGGGCGGCGGAATTGGCGGCAAGGAGAACATGATCGGCGGTGGTCTCCGGGTTGATGACGGTGCCGCGCCGTCCGGGCACAACGACGGCCAGGTCGCCTTCGATGACCAATTGAGCGTCGACGGGGGCCTCTTCAAGCCCGGCTCTCAAAGGCTTGAGGATCTCGCTGACCATCTCGGGGTCGATCGAGAAGTCAATGCGATCGGGAAGAACCTCCGTCCGCAGTGCCGAAGCGATCTGGCTGACGGTGAACGTGACCTCTCTTTCACGCTCGGCGTTTCTCAGGGTGACCGGTCCCGCCAGTATGAGCTGGGCCTGGAGCACCGCCTGGTCTATGTCCCGGCTGGTCAAGGTGGGTTCGGAAGTGACCACCGGCAGCTCCGTAACGGTGCGGTCAAATGTCGCCGCCTGACCGAGAATCAGGTGGGGTGCGACCGACCGGTCAACCTGCTGACCGGACCGCGGGTACAGGGCTTCGGCGACGGTCCCGTTGATTCCGACTCCACCCGGAAATGGTGGGTTCCCGATGACCTCGCTATCCCAAATGGACAGCACAGCTTCGACGGCGTCTCGATCGACCACGGCACTGACCGCCAACTCGTGGGTCGAGAAGAGATGAGTGAGCCACCACCAGAACTGGCCAACGAAGTTCCCTTCCCGGCCGACTTCCATCGCCCGGCGCACCATCGTGTCTTCGTCGAGATCGAATCCGATCGACGCCGGCGAAATCTGGACCTCGTTGCCGCTTACTGTGAACGTGGTTGGTGTCTCGGCCAGGTTGGCCTCCAGGTCAACCAGGGCGGTCCCGGCCTCCTCTGGTAACAACCCCCCCAACTCGGTGCCCTCGGTCTGGACCGAGCCGATGACCTGACCGGCCGAAGCTGCCCGGGACACGCCGTACAGGGCCAGGACGAGCGCAATAAAACCCAGCGCCATAAGCCATGGCGCGGGAAAGCGGCGTCCTTGAACAGGCGCGTCAGTGGATATTTTGAAACCCCCGAATGAGGCAATTGTAGGAAAGGGTGCTGGTTTTCCGTCAGTGCCTTCTCATACCATCGTCAGGTGATCCCATTTCCCCCGGTTCCGGCCGGAGACTCCGTCAAGGTGTCTGCCACCACCTACCTCTCATTCCGGCAGTGCCCGGCCCAGGCCGAGGCCCGCCTGCAGGGGGTGTATTCAGCCGAATCGAAGGCAAGTTTCACCGGGGCTCTGGCCCACCGCCTGTTCGCCCGCCACCTCAACACCGGGCCAATCGAAGATGTAGGCCAGGCCATCCGAGAGGAAATTGGAACCGCTCTCAACGGGAAGATGGCAGCCATCGGGGTGCATCGGCCCTCGGAGTTGACGGAGATGATCAGGCAAGCGTCGGACCTTTACGACCGCTTCCGCCACTTTCCGGCGGATGGCTTTGAGGCGGCCGAAATCTCCCTCGAGGCCGAGCCTTCGGAGGGGGTGAAGCTGATCGGGAAGATCGACGCCGTGTTCCGGGAAGAGCGGCCCGGGCCGATTCTCCGTGACTGGAAGACCGGAAGCCTGGGCGAGCCAATGGAACAGCTTCTCTTCTATGCCCTGGTCTGGGTCATGGAACGAGGAGAGATGGCCGACGCGGTCGAAGCGGTTTCTCTGCAGACGGGTGAGCGGATGCGGCGGACTCCCTCCGTTGCCGAGCTCACCGTCGTCGCCCGTCACATCGCCAACCTCGTCACAGAGGTCAGGACCACCTGGACTTCGGTGGATGCCACCACCGAGCGTCGCGGTGGCCCCTGGTGCCGGTACTGCCCTTTGTTGGAGGATTGCCCGGAGGGACAATCAGCCGACGCCATCAACAAGTAGGCCGTCAACGCAATCAGCCTGCTCTTCGTACCGCATCGATGGCGGTAGCTCGTTCGGCCGCATCCGCCCGGCGGATGCTTCGGATGAGTTCGTCGACGATGCTCAAGACCTCGTCGCGCATCTCTCCGAGGCTCTCTGAGACTTTGCTGACGGACTTGCTGACTTCGGTCAGGGCCGAGCGGCTGGTGGCGAATCGCTGACAGGTTCCCCGCAGTCGCTCGAGCCCGTCGCTGATCGCACCGACGTCGATCGAGTCGTCGTCGTCACCGTCCGCCTCTCCAGCCAGCATGAGCCATCGAAGGGCTGCAGTGATCATCGTTCCTTCACCGTCATCGACCACGAGCACCCGGCTTCCGTAGACGTTGAACGCCCCGACCTCTGCCGGATAAGCGTCGAGAGCGGAGATGCACAGGCCCGCCTGGGCCGATCGGTTGGTCATCGCCCGGTCCAACTCGGCCAGGATTCCGTTCTTCCCCGAAAGAGAAATGTTCTGCTGATTCTTGACCTCGACTGCGATCTTGCGGCCATCGGGGAGCAGCAGCAGGTAGTCGCCGACGACTGCGAGCGAGGACAGGTTGCCGGTGGCTCTTCCTGTGTGTTCGACGACCACTCCGATGCCGCGGGCGATCTGGCGTAGGGTCCCATCGAGGCGATCTTCGAAGTCGATCCCCTTGGCGGTTCCCTTGACCGCCTCCTCGACACGACCCTGGTTGCGGATGATGTCATCGCGGAGATGGGCCAGTTCGGCCCGCACTCCCGAGAATGCAATGGCCAGGGGCGAGTCGCCGAGGGGATCGAGGGCGGAACGGAGGCCTGCCAGGAGGCGGCCTTCCGGACCCAGCAGTGCCTGCAGTTCACCGAGAAAGAGGCTGCTGTGGCTTCCGGAACGACCGAGGTCGATGCCCGCTTCGAGAGTCTTGGCAGCCCGCATCACGGCTGCCTCGAGTTGCCCGAGAGTTTCAGCTGCGGCCGCCTCGGCTCCCGACCGCAATCGGGCTTCGAGGTCTTCCACTCTCACGCCCAGCCCCATCGATATCAGGCCGCGGGCGCCAGTAGAAAGCGCATCGGAGACCAAGCGCTCCCTCTCGGCGCCGTGCTCGACGCCGGTCAACAGGCCCACCACGGCCGGATCGGCGGTCTCGAATTGGTCGATGCTGACGGTCCCGTTGTTGAGGTCGATACCCATGAGCACAAACCTACGTCCCGGGTGTGACACAAATCCTATTGGGTCCCGAATGACCCGCCGATATGGGGCAAACGCCGAGAAGGGCCGCCCCTACGTTCGAGTCCACACATCGCCTTCCGGCTCGTGTGTGTAGCGTCGCGACGTGGCCGAGCTGCCTCTCTCGACGTTGGTCTCTCAAGTCGTCATAGCGTTCACGATCGAGCTCGACAACGAGTTCGAGCATCGTTTCCAAGAGCGCATCCTGGATCACTCGGAGCTCCCTGCAGGGTTGACGCCGTATCCCAATGGCTGGCGCGCGAGCAAACCGTACGCAGACCGGACACAGGCACTGCTCGCCGATCCGCGATGGCAACTGCCGCACTGCCCGATGGTGCTGCACCGCGGCGGCTGGCCGGACGGCAGCTGAACCGCGGACGACGCAGACGCAACCAGGAATCCCCGTGAGGGTCTACATAGGGTCCACGCGTTCCAGGGCACAAGTGGCGGCGTTTCTGCATCGCGGCCTTGGTTGATCATTGCCGGCCAGGTCCGGGCGTTGATTACCGTCAGGCTCTGTGAGCCGACGACACGTTCGACTTAGCAACCAACTGGGTGACCTCGCCGCGGCCCTTGAACGGGTTGAAGCCCTCGACGCGTCGGCCGCCCCGCTCATCGGGACCATCCGGCGATTTCTCATACCCCGACTGACCGATCCGCCTCCACCTCTGGTTGTAGCAGTGGTCGGTTCGACCGGAGCCGGTAAGTCGACCCTCGTCAACTCTCTTGCCGGCTCGGCCGTGAGCAAGCCGGGCGTCCTTCGCCCCACCACCAACGAATCGGTCGTCTGGACCAGCATTGCCCACGCCGAGCGCATGTGGCCGGGCAAGGTGATCGCAGATGACCATCCGCTGGCAGAGTCGGTCGCCCTGATCGACACGCCCGATCTCGATTCCGATGTTGTCGAACACAGCCGTCGTGCGATGGAGGCGTTGGCGGTCGCCGACGCCGTGATGTTCGTTACCACATCGTCCCGCTACGGCGACGCCGCGCCCTGGGAGGTGCTGAAGGCGGTTGCCGGCAAACCGCTGGTGGTGGTGGTAAACCGCCTGCAGACCAGGGCCAGCGGCGCCCGCAACGACCTAACCGCCCGGCTGCGCGGCCTCGGACTGGGATCGGTCCCGGTGCTGACGATCAGCGAGCAGAGGATCGACCCCGACCGCGGGCGGTTGAGCCACCAGTCGGTGCAACGCCTGGCCGGCGTTCTCAAGGAGTGGGCCTCCGCGTCTCCGACCCTGCGGGCGGAAGCACTGGAGGGTGCGGTCGACGATCTCGCCAACGGACTGGGATCGCTTCTCGAGGGTCTCGAGGATCGAGCGGCGCGAGCGGCGCGGGCGGCGAAGGAAGTGACGGCGGCTTACGAAGCGGGGCGCGAGGAAATCGAGGCCATAGCCACTCACGAACCCCAGCCCAGGAAACCCCAGCCGCGGAAGCGCTGGTGGCAGCCTCGTGGAAAGCCCGAGATCCAAACCCTATCCAGTCGAGCAGTCGATGTGGTGGACCGGGCGGCCTCGACCGCGGCTATCGCCCTAGAACGGAATGGCTTCGAATCCTCCCCTGACCTGCAAACCGCCTCGAAGCGCACGGTCAGCGAGTTGTCCCGCCAGCTGGTCGGTGCCGTGAACCTGGCTGGTGAGGCACCCGACCGCGCCATGCTCCGTCGAATCCTCGACGAGGATCAGCAGCGGTTCAGCGACAAGCTGGTGCTGCTACCCGACGGGGTCCTCGAGCGGCTTCACAACGGCGCCGATTTCATCGGCGACCTTGACTGGCGAAGTGTCTGAGGCAACCCGCTGGCTCGACCAGTACGACCGGGTGGTGGCGGCTGCTGCCCAACACTTGCCCGATGGCGAAATGACCGAGATCGCAGCGATCGCGGGCGATCAGCGAGAGCGCCGGGCGTACGCCGGGAATGTGCTCCTGGTCGGTTTGGCGGGGGGGACCGGGTCGGGCAAGTCGAGCCTGCTGAACGCATTCGCCGACGAGGAGGTGTCTCCTTCGGGCGCGATAAGGCCGACGACCGCTGAGGCCCTGGCATGGGTGCCCGCCCGATTCGCCCCCCATCTCGAAGGCCTTTTCGACAGGTTTGGGATCGTCGACATCGTTGCCCACGATCTCGATCTACCGATCGCGATCATCGATCTGCCGGATGTCGATTCGGTCGACGGCCTTCACCGCGAGATTGTGGCGGGTCTACTCCCGATCATCGACCTCGTAGTCTGGGTGGTCGATCCGGAGAAGTACCGGGATCGCGTCCTCCATTCGGAGCACCTGACGCCACTGATGCATCACCACGAGCGATTCCGCTTTGTCCTCAATCAGGTCGACCGGGTCGATGACGATGACGTCGCCATCGTGGTCGAGGACCTCGCCGCCGCTCTCCGGGCCGACGGGGTTCGGAATCCGGTGATCTGGGTCGCAGCGGCCGACCCTCCGCTAGGTCCGCCGATCGGCGTCGAGGACATTTGGGAGGCACTGATCGGGGAGTTGCGGTTGAAGACCGAGAACGACATGAGCCTGGCTTCCGAGCTTCGAAGAGGGCTCGACCTGCTTGCTCCCCGGGTTCGCCCAATCGGCTTTGGAGCGCGCTGGGATCAGGTGCGTCAGGTCGCAGCCGGCCTCTGGTCGGCTGGCCGGAGAGCTGAGTCGGCTCGGGAATTGCGGGCGTTCCTTATCGAGTTGTCGGCGATGGCTGCCGAGATCGACTCCAGCGTCGACCTCGATTCGCTGATCGGATCACCGACCGGCCATGAGTCCGCCGTCGCCCGCCATCTCGACGCCACCCTCGGGCGCTACTTGCGAGATCGCCTGCGACCTCGCGCAACAACCCGCGCCCTGGCCGATGAGCTAGCGCTGATGCTGCCGCAGGAGTCGGTCCCTCGCCGCCCTTTTGGAACCGTTGACACCGGCGGCACGTCGGATTTGTCGCCAACAACCAGGCAATTCAGCTAAGAGTTCGTGGAGGAATCAGTCATGAAGATTCGAAAGGTGGTGGCGGCAGGAGCGACGCTGGCCCTCGCTGTGACAGCGTGCAATGCTGCCGACTCGGGTGATGACGGGACCGTCGACACCGGCGACGGAGGCCGCCTCGCGGCCGTCTCGATCTAACAAGTCCTGTCTTTCGAATGTGAGACACCGGTTTTTGTCAGGGGCACGCTGTTCTCGGATGCGAACGGGGGCAAGCTGTGCGAGGCGATCGGCGAGTCACTCCCGGTGCAATGCCTCGGAGACCAGATTTCGATAACCGACCTCGACCTGTTCCCGGAATACGCCGAGTTGCTGGTCGGTGACGGTGAAGTCAGAACCAGCGACGGAGAAGTCGCAGTCGTTGGCTACTACTCCAACGGCACTCTGCGGATCGATCCGGCCGCTGCGACCGCCGACACGTCGTAAGCCCGCGGCAGCACTGCGGGGAGGCCGAACCTGGGAAAAAGCCCGGCACCAAACGTCGTGATCTCGACGATGGCGCCGTGCTCGATTCGGAGCACATCGAACTTGAAGGCCCTGAACTCGGAGTCACCCGGTCGCCGCAGGTAGCTCGCGGCCGTCGGCATGCGATTGGCCCAGGTTGGCACCAGGTGCCAGTCTCCGTCTCGATTTTCCCCAAACGCCTGCTCGAGAAACGGCCTTATCACCGCGAGGCCGTCGAAGACCATCTGGTCCGGCGGCATCGAGATTCGGAGGTCTTGAGAAGCGATCGCGAGGGCAGCAACCGCATCGCAACGCTCGTGCGCATCTATGAATCGGTCGAGCAATTCCCGTTCCTCGGCGGTCGGCTTGCCCGCGATCCACTCCGCACGACGGGCCGGCAGGTGGTCTCGCATCGTTGACCGGGCCCGCTGCACTGCGCTGTTGGCGGCGGCAACGCTCGTCTCGAGGAGCATCGCGGTCTCGATGGCTGACCACCCGAGAACGTCGCGGACGATTAGCGCGGCTCTCTGTCTGGGAGGAAGCACTTGCATGGCGGCGAGGAAGGTCAACTCAATCGTCTCCCGGTTGACGACCACGGTGTCGGGTGCATCGTCGGTCGCAGCCACCTCGTCCAGCAAGGCATCCGGGTACGGCTGCATCCACGGGACCTCGGCGAAAGAGGTGAGGTTTGTCAAACGTCGCGAACTGCGGCGGCGCATGTCGAGACAGACATTGGTCGCGATGCGATACAGCCAGGCCCGGAACATCGACCCGCCGTCGAACCCCTGGCGACCCCGCCAGGCGTGAAGGAAGGTCTCCTGGACCGCGTCCTCGGCTTCGTCGAAGGAAGCGAGCATGCGATAGCAATGGACATGCAGCTCCCGGCGGTAGCGCTCGGCGAGCGTGGAGAATGCCGACTCGTCGCCTGCGAGGGCGTCGGCTATCAGGCCGTCGCCCCGGTCCACCTCCTCGAGGTCACGCACCGGCAGACCCATAACCGACCTCCTGCAAGACCCAGGTGTTGCCGTCCGGGTCGTTGAAATGGGCAAAGGAGCCGTAGTCCTGGTGCTGGGGGTCCGGCCCGGGCACCCAGGCTCCGTTTTCAAGATGGCGGACATCCCCGACCTCGACGCCCCGACCGACCAGGTCGCCGCGGGCGGCCTCGATGTCGGTGACGACGAGGTGCATTCCTTTGGCCGAGCCAGGAGCGGAGTCGGTGAGGCCGATTCCGATGCTGACCGAACATGCCGAGCCGGATGGCGTCATCTGGACAACCCGAAACTCGTCGCCCGCGCGGTGGTCGACGTCCAGGCTGAAGCCGACCTTGTCGGTATAGAAGGCCTTGGCCCGATCCACGTCCGTGACGGGAATCAAGACCAGTTGAAGCTTGTAGTCCACGAGCGGTCTCCTTCGAATTATGGGCCCGGTCATTGTCGCCTGACCGGAGCCCACCAGGTCACATTGAGAGATATAACGCCCGCGGCCGGAAAACTAATCGGTCCACCGATGAGCTGGTTTCTGGTCCCCCCGCTTTCGGGGGGCTCGATCGCCGCTTTGGGCGATCGAGGGGGGTGCCGCGAACTCCGGTCGAGCCGAATCCGAAGGCCGCTGCCGGCTCGACACGAAACACCGCCTTGAGGGAACCAAGAGGTTGTCCCCCCGCTTGCGGGGGGACAACCTCCGATCGCCGCTTTGGGCGATCGAGGGGGGTGCGCGAACTCCGGTCGCAGCCGAATCCGAGGCCGCCGCCGGTTCGTCAGGTCCTGTTTCTCAGGGAACCTCAAACCCAAAGGCGCGCAAACGCTGGCGTCGCATAGTCTTGGCACGACATGGCTCCCGTCCAAGACAATCCGTTTCAGGGCTTTTCGGACCCGGGTGCTCCCGAATTGGAACTGCCCGGTCAGGATCAAAATGGGGCCTGCGCTCGAATCTCGACGTCGGATCGACGCCTTCGTGTGTTCATCAGCTCCACGATCGGGGAACTTGCCTCGGAGCGGGAGGCCGCCAAGACGGCTGTCCGCACATTGCGCCTAGCTCCGGTGATGTTCGAACTCGGGGCCCGCCCCCATCCGCCCCGCGACCTCTACCGGTCGTATCTCGCCCAGAGCGACATCTTTGTCGGCATCTACTGGCAGAGCTACGGGTGGGTTGCACCTGACATGGAGATCTCAGGAATCGAGGACGAGTTCAAGCTGGCTGGAGATCGTCCTCGCTTGATTTACGTCAAAGAACCAGCCGGACAACGCGAGCCCGGGCTCGTAAGTCTGCTCGATCTGATTCGGAAAGGCGGGCGGGTCGCCTACAAGCAGTTCGAATCGGCTGGAGAGTTGGCTGAGCTGCTTCTCGACGATCTGGCCCTCCTGATGACCGAGCGCTTCGATGCGTCGCAACGCAAAGTCGGGCTGCCGGGCGGGACTTTGACCTTCCTGTTCTCCGACATCGAAAACTCGACCCGCTTGGTGCAAGAACTGGGACAGGACTATCCCGTTGTGTTGGGTGCCTACCGGTCGATGGTCCGCTCGACGGTGAACGCGCACAACGGCCAGGTCGTCGACACCGAAGGCGATGGGACCTTCTCGGTCTTCACTGAGCCGGCCGACGCTGCCCGGGCGGCAGTGGAGATCCAACGAACGATCGGACTCGAACCGCTCTGGGGAGAGGGCAAGGGTGACCTCAGCCCAGAGATCAGCCCAGAGATCAGAGCCCGCGTCGGCCTCCATACCGGTCGCGCCACCGTGACCCCCGAAGGGTACGTGGGTCTTGATGTCCATCGGGCTGCCCGTATCGGAGCCTCTGGCCATGGCGGTCAGATCGTCGTGTCGTCGACAGCCTCCAGCCTTCTTGCCGACGTCATCTCGGGCCAGGAGTGGCACCTGCGCGACCTGGGGGCATTCGCCCTCAAGGGACTCTCGCGATCCGAGCACCTCTACCAACTTCAGGCTCCTGGCTTGGCCGAGGAGTTTCCGCCCCCGCGAGCCCGCCAGGCTTCCCAGGTCCACCTCCCGGCCCAGCTCACCTCTCTGGTTGGCCGTGGCCCCGAGATTGCCCAGGTCGGGTCGCTGCTCTCCCGGCCTGAGGTCCGCCTTGTCACGCTGAGCGGATCCGGCGGAATCGGCAAGACCCGTCTGGCGGTGGCTGTCGCCGCCCAGGTCGCGGCCGACTATCCCGAGGGGGTTCTTTTTGTCAGCCTCGCCGGTGTTCGCGACCCCGACCAGGTGATGACCGCGATCGCCGAGGCCGTCGGCACCACGATCAACCGGTCGTCCTTCGAAGCCGTCGCCGATCACTTCGCTGCCAAGCGAGCACTGCTGATCCTCGACAACTTCGAACAAGTAGTAGCCGGGGCGCCGGATCTGACGAGGCTGCTCACGCGGTGCCCCGGGATCAACATGCTCGTGACCAGCCGGGTGGCATTACGGGTGATCGGTGAGCACGAGTACCTCGTGCCGCCGCTTCCAGTGCCGTCCGTGGATGCGTCCGGTCTCGACGTCGTCCAGAGCTCCCCAGCCGTCAAGTTGTTCGTCGAGCGAGCCCGGTCGGTTCGTCCTGACTTCACCGTCAATGCCTCTAATGCGATCAACGTCGCCAGCATTGCGCGCCGACTTGACGGTCTGCCGCTCGCCATCGAACTGGCGGCAGCTCGCCTCAGGATGTTGACTCCGGCGGCGCTGTTGACCCAGCTTGACAAATCGATCGACGCTCTCGGACATGGCCCTCAGGACCTCCCAGCCCGCCAGCGGACCTTGCGAGCGACCATCGACTGGAGTCACGAACTCTTGACAGCGGACGAAAGGCAGATCTTCCGCCGCTTCTCGGTGCTGGCTCAGGACTGGAGCTTGGAGGCCGCGGTGGACCTGGCGCAGCTCGACTTGGGCGCAACGATGTCGCTTCTCGAGTCACTTGTGGAGAAGAGCCTCCTTCGGATCGAGTCCGATTCGGAAGGGGAGCCTCGCTTTCGGATGCTGGCGACGGTGCGTGAGTACGGACAGGAAAAGCTGAGCGAGGCAGGGGAGTCCGAAGAGCTCCAGGATCGCCATGCCCATCACTATCGGGATCTGGCCGAAGAGCTCGCTCCCGGCTTGAAAGGAGCCGGGCACGGAGCCTCCATGAGGCGTCTCGATGTCGAGTGGGAAAACATGCGCCTGGCGGTCCTTCACTTTGCCGAAACCGGTCAGATCGTCGACATGGTGAGGCTCACACATGACTTGTGGATCTACGTGTGGGTGCGAGGCCATGTCGCCGAAGTCGGGGAGTGGATGGAGAAAGCTGGCCCACCCGGTCCCGCTCTGCCGGCGGTGTCCATGGGTCGTCTGATCTGGCTGACCGGGGGCGTCTTCTTTGAGCGGGGCGACCATGCCGAGGCGCTCGCCGCGTTCGAGCGTTCGATAGAAATCCTTTCGGCCACGGACGACCAGGAAGGCCTGGCCTGGGCCCTCTATCTCAGGGCCGCGACTCTTCCGGCCTTCGACGCATCGGCCGCCGATCTGAGGGAGATGTACGTCGACTCGCTGAATCGGTTCCGGGCCATTGGCACCGAATGGGGTGAGACCTGGGCGCACACCAGTCTCGGTCTGTTGGCGGCCTCTTCTGGAAATGTCGAGGAGGCTGCGAGCCACTATCGAAATTGCCTGGAGATTGCCGAACGCCTCGAGAATCGCTCGATGCTGGCGATGGCTCACACTCAGCTCGGGTTCACTCACCTGGCCGCCGGTGCCATCGACCAAGCGAGGGAATCCCTGGCCCTGGCGGTCGAAATCCACCGAACGATCTCGTACCGCGAGGGACTGGTCTACGCGCTCGAAGCGCTGGCCGGCCTCTCGATGCAAGAGGCCGACGCTTCCCGCGCTATGATTGCCCTCGGGGCCGCCGAAGCGACCCGTGACCGGCTGAGCCTCAGGCCTTGGCCGGCAGCGAGGTGGTACTTCGACTTCCTGGTGATGACCGCCGACGCGGTCGTCGATCCCGAACTTGTGGCTGTACGGGTGACAGGCCGTCAGATGGACCCCCTGACGGCCGCGACCATTGTCCTTGGCCAACGCCTCTGAACTCAGTCCGCCCGCCGATAGGGCTGGCTCAGCCCGCCTGAGACTCAGGCTCCTCGTCAGCGGGGCCGAATGCGGCCGCATCCGCCACCCGGTTCATCGCCCTGGTGATGACTATCAGTTCCTGGGCGGTGAGCAACGAAGTGAAATGGTTGGCCACACCGCGGAGGTGGCCGGGACTGGCACGGCGTAACGCACTTCGCCCAAGGTTGGTTGCGACCACGTAGTAGCCGCGCCCGTCCTCGGGCGACGGCCGCCGTCGAACGAGGCCCTGTCCTGCCATCCGATCGACCAGGCGGGTGAGGCCACTCTTGGACAGCAAGACCCGGCGCGCTAGCTCCGCCATCCGCAGGCCCCGTTCGGCCTCGGTCAGCTGGACCAGGACGTCATAGAACCCGATCGGGAGGCCGATTTCCTCCAGTTCCTCTCCCAGAACCGCCATCACGGCGTGGTGTGCCTCGAGAAAAGCCCGCCAGGCCGCCAATTCCTCGCGGGTAGGGCGGTTCTTCATACCGGCATTTTAAGAAGGAATGTTGCACATACAACTATTGTTTCTTCTGAACGACGACGAAAGAGACCTATGCCAGCCGTAACCGTTACCGATGTGCTGTCCTTGCCGGCGGTTGTCCCCAATACGGGTCAGAATGAGCGTCCGGTCAAGTCGGTCACGACCGCCCAGAGCGGCTTTGAAGGTGAGGGCTTTCCCGTTCGACGGGCGTTCACCGACGTTCCCCTCGAGCAACTCGATCCCTTCATCCATCTCGACCAGATGGGGGAGGTGGAGTATGCGCCGGGCGAGCCCAAGGGGACTCCCTGGCACCCCCACCGTGGATTCGAGACGGTGACCTACATGATCGACGGAACCTTCGAGCATCAAGACTCGCAAGGTGGCGGCGGACTGATCACCAACGGTGACACGCAGTGGATGACCGCCGGGTCGGGTCTCCTGCACATCGAGAAGCCACCGGAATCGCTGGTCATGTCGGGCGGGCTCTTTCACGGCTTCCAACTTTGGGTCAACCTTCCCGCCAAGGACAAGTTCCTCGCACCCCGCTATCAGGACCTGCGGGCAGGCGAGGTGGTACTGCTCCGTTCCCCCGACGGTGGAGCCCTCCTCCGAGTCATCGCCGGTGAGGTCGGGGGTCATCAAGGCCCCGGGTCCACCCATACCCCGATCGCGATGGTTCACGCCACGCTGAGTCCCGGGGCGCAGCTCCGTTTGCCGTGGAGGGCCGACTTCAACTCGCTTGTATATGTGTTGAGCGGAAATGGAGCCTTCGGAGTCCAGCGGCGACCTGCCGGAAGTGGGCAACTGGTAGTTTTCGGAGCCGGCGACCAGATGACCATCGCCGCCGACCCAATCCAGGAGAGCCGGAGCCCGGGTCTCGACGTGCTGATACTCGGTGGCAAGCCGATAGGGGAGCCGGTCGCCTGGTACGGACCTTTCGTAATGAACACTCGCAACGAACTGATTCAGGCCTACGAAGACTTTCAGGCGGGCCGCCTGGGCGTGATCCCCGCCACTACCTGAGGGACTGGGTTCCTGACAGTCGGGCTTCGTGAACCACCTGGGGCGAGCAAGCCCGACGGAATTAGCGATTCGCTAACGCTTCCCGGCGTAACAAGGCGACGTCGATCCCAAGCCCGACCAGGATCCGGCGGGCGGGGTCCTCGGAGCCGGTCGCGGTCAAGGCAGCCAGGATGTGCTCGGACCCGATGGAACGATGCTTCATCGTCACAGCCTGGTGAAGCGCGCCTTCGAGCGCGGCCTTGGCGGCCCGGCGAGTAGGTGCTCGGTGCCGATGCGAGGGTCGCCCGCGAATTCGACGGCGTTGGTGACGACCTCCCGGGCAGCCCTGGTGAATCTCTTGAACATCTCTACCTCCCGTATTTCTTGTGGGCCGCCCTGGCGGGTGATGCCGAGGGCGTCGCCGATCTGCTGCCAGGTCCTAAGTTGACAGAAACACCTTGTCAACGGACGTTGACGAGTCTCAATGAGGAGGAGACGCCGGCACGAGAACGTGAAGCGCTTCCCGTCGTAGCGAGGTCGAGGCTGCTTTCCACGCTCCGGTCATCTCACCGTCGGCCTGGCCCCACACCGGGGGATCTGCCTCGAACGCGACCGACTCCAATCCAGTCCAGACATGCATTCCCGGCAAACGATCGAGATCGGCTCCACCGATCAAACCCGAGGCGATCCTCGGGAGCCGCCGAGCCGGCAGCGCTTCCACGACGAGAGCCGACATCGGGTCGGGTGGCTCTGGGCTCAATCGCAGGCCTTTGCGCCCGAAATAGGTATAGACGGACTGGAATTGAATCAGCACCGCCACTGCGTCAGTGGAGCGGGCACCGGCGGTAACCCGAATGTGGGGACGTCGTTTCCGATAGTCGCTGAGCAACGTGCCGATCGCGGTCCGGGCGTAGTGAAGCGCCCCGAAGTGGTACTTCCGATAAGGCTCCAGCTCGGCTGCCCTCACGACGGCGGCGTCGAACCCGAAGCCTGCCGCGAACAGGGCATGGCGACGGACCTCACCCTGCTCCTGATGGCCGGACATCGCCAGAACATTCGTGGGCTGGCGAAGGTGGGCGCCGATGAGGAGGCGCGCCGCTGCGGTGGGTTTGTGTGGGATGTCGAACAGTCGCGCGTAAACGTTGGTGGTACCGGTGGGGATCACTCCCAGTGCTGTTTCGGTCCCAACCAGGACGTGACCGACATGGTGGACCACTCCGTCGCCCCCCATAGCGGCCACGACCTCAAACCCGTCGGCCACTGCCTCGGCGGTAAGAGCCCTGGCATGTTCGGTCGACTGCGGCCAGACGGTTTCCACCTCGAATCGGCGACGCAGGATCCGGACTACAGAACGATGACCTCCACCCGTGAATTGAGACGAGGAGGGGTTGGCGACCAGGAGCAATCTTTGCACTTCTTGTGCAAGGGTACTGAGCTAGCCTCGGGCCGCCTGTGACGGACTCTAGCACCCCCCTCTTTTCGCTTCTGAACGGAGAAGGAGCCGGCGTGATGTTGGCCGCCGCGGCTGGCGATGTCGCCGGAGGCAACAGCGCCGTCGGTTACTCGGCCATCACTCAGCAGGCCACCGTTGTTGCCTATCACGTCCTCCGGAACGATGGGGTTGACCGCGTCCTGCTGGGGGAGGAGTGGAAGGAATTGGGGGCCGATGCCGAGAATCCTTCCGTCTACCGATCACCGTCTGACAGCTTCCTGGCCTGGCTCGACGCCATCTCTCGCGGTGAGGGTGCCGCCACCGTGGAACCCTCGGCGGAACCTGCTTCGCGGGTCTACCCGGTCGGCGTCTGGTTTCGGCGCGACCCGGGGCGCCTCGTCACCGCTGCGATCTCCGTTGCCAGAGTCACTCACATTGATGCCTCGACCGTCGTTGGTGCCGCTGCCGTGGCGGGAGCAGTGGCTGCTTCCTCGTTCGCCCAGGTCGGTCGTGACCTGCTTCAGGGTTCGGCCGAGCTGATCGAGCGGGCCCTGGGGGAAATTGGCAAAGAGGACTATCTGTTCAGCCGGATTGATGACGCCCGCGGCCTACCGTTTCGGCTGCGGGAGGCGGCCGGTTGGGCGACGAATCCCGCCAACGACCTCCTCAAGAAGGTGGTCGAAGAAGGACCCCCCTCTGCTTCGGAGAAGCCCTTGGTTGCCATTGTCCTTGCCTCATCTCCTTCGATCGAGCCTTATCGCCTCATCGAGGTGGCTGCGTCGATCGGAGGCAGTGAGATGGCCTCGATGGTTGGAGCCATGGTTGGAGCCCGGGTCGGACTGCGGCTCTGGCCGTGGGTGGTTCCCAACAACACCTGGTTCGCCGAGATAGGGCGGCGGCTGGTCAGTGGGAATCGGGAGACCAGGGACATCCCGGTGCCATACCAGGTGGAGGAGCGGCTCACTTTTGGTTACGACTCACGTCTTGAATGAGGTTGCCGGGAGCCGCGGTAGCAACCCTCATTGGCTAGCGGGCGAACCTTCTAAAGGGTTGGCCTTTTATAGGGTTGGCCTTTTATAGGGTTGGCCTATATAGGGTTGGCTGGTGATCGATGGTCGTTACTCCCTCGAGGAGCAGATCGGCGTCGGGGGAATGGCCACCGTGTGGCGTGCCACCGACACTCTCCTCGGACGCCAACTGGCGATCAAGCGATTGTCTCCCCACCTCAAGTCCGACCGGGCGGCATCAGAGAGATTCAGGCGAGAGGGTCAGGCGGCTGCCCGGCTCAATCACCCGGGAATTCTCACGGTGTTCGATGCCGGCGAAGACGGGGATGGTCCCTGGATTGCAATGGAACTGATCGAGGGGGAGACTCTAGCGAAGCGACTGGACGCCAAGGGGCCGATGGACCTGGTGGCCGTGGCCTCGTTCATGGAGCAGGCAGCCGCCGCGGTTGACTACGCCCACGAGAACGGGATTGTCCACCGGGACATCAAACCCGCCAACCTGATGATCGAATCCGGAGGCCGCGTCCGGCTGGCTGACTTCGGCATCGCCAAGCCCCTCGACGATCCGGCCACGATCACGTCACCCGGCGAGATGGTCGGCACCATCTCGTATGTGGCCCCGGAGATCATCGGCGGCCAGCAGGCCTCGCGGTCCTCCGACATCTATTCACTCGCGGCTGTGGCATACGAAATGCTCACCGGAGAGAAGCCGTTCTCCTCGGACACGACGGCTGGCTTGCTCGAGATGATCCGCCGGGGGGAGGGTCCTGACCTGGCAGAGAAGGTTCCTCCGGCAGTTGTCCCCGCGTTGACCAAAGCACTTGCCAGGGATCCAGCTATGCGCCCGGACTCGGCCCTAGCGTTCGCTGCGGAACTGAGCCAGCCTTCGACCCTGGTTCTGCCCCTCGATCTGACCGAGCCGGATCCGGGTCGTGCACCGGTGCTGTTCGAGGGTTCGTCGGACGACCCCACAGTCTTGATGCCGACCACCGTCAAGCGCCCGAAGCCGGTCACCACAGTTGTCGCGCGTGTGGCAATGGTGCCGGTCGCGGCCAAACCCGTTTCGGCTGTAGCCACCGCGTCGGGGTCTTCCCGCCGATCGATGGCATTGGCCGGAGGCCTGGTGCTCCTGGTTCTCATCACCGCCCTGGCAATGGCCGGCGACAACTCCGATCCCAACCGGGAAGGTGTCCAGGCGTCGCCGACGACCACGAATGCTCCGACGACGACGCTCACTACTGCAGCTTCGACAACGTTGGCCGAGGTCACGCCCGCTTCCCTGGCGGTTGAGATCGGCGACATCCTCGCCGGACTCGACGCGCCCGAGTACAAACCGAAGGATGTCCGAGAGTTCGGAGACCATGTGAGCAAGGCCATTGACCATTGGGGAAACGAGCAGCGTGAAATGGCGGCGAAGAGCCTCGAGGATGCATTCACCTCGCTCGAGAAGTTGCCCGAGTCAGAGGCTCACGACGAGTTGTTCGTCCTATTGACCACCCTCACCGAGGAGATGGGATTTCGGGTCGAAAGTGATGACGACGACTGATCCCGAGTCTCAGACTTCGACCTTCCTCACCACCCACCAGCCCGCCAGGATGAACGCCGCCAGAATCAGCAGCGCAGCGGTTCGTCCCCATCCGAGAACATCGACCACCGCGGCCCAGACCAGGGGACCGAGGATGGTTGCGAACCGACCGACCGTCGCATAGAGGCCGTAGAACTCCCCGACGTTCTCGGGCGGGCTCAACTCGAGCATCAGAACCCGGTCGGCGGTCCAGGTGGCACCCAGTGCCAGGCCACCCAGGACACCAACGATCCAGATGAGCCATGTGACTCCGATCGCGGCAGTGACCGCCCCGAGACCCAGGGCCACGACCCAGAGCAAGAGCACCCCCCTTAGCGTCCGCCTCGCTCCGAAGAGCCGGGTGAGTCGCCCGCCCCCCAGTCCTCCACCGATGGCGGCAGCGATGGCAACACCCAGGAGGTTGTTCACCTCTCGCGTCGACAGGTTCAGCTCCGTCAGCACGAACAGCGCCAGGAACCCTCCGATAAGGGTGTTGATCGCGTCCGTGTAGAGAAACCTTCCGAGGAGGAAGCGGATGACCCCGGGGGTGCGCGCCGCTTTCTTCCAGGCTGCGACCAGTCCTTTGAAGGGATTGAGGGAGCCTCGTTGCCTCTCCGGGTTTGGCTGCTCGCGGACCCAGAGGAATATGGGGATCGAGAAGATGGCGAATCCGGCGGCGAGGAATCGAAACGTCGTGGGGTAACCGGCGTCGAGGACTTCGAAGGCAAGGAGCCCAAGGCCGAGGCCAACGAACGAGCCGAAGTATCCGATACCGACCCCGAGGCCGGAGGTACGAGCCCTCGTCCTCTCGTTGCTCACCGAGGGAAGCAGGGAGTCGTACACCACCGACCCCGAGTTCACCCCAATCAGACCTACCCCCAGGAGAATCAGAGTGATGGTGGGGGAGAAGGAGGCGAGTCCGGCCGTGGCCAGTATCGCCACCGCGGTTGTCAGCGCCAGAGCCGGCAGGCGACGGGTCGATCGATCGGTCCGGACCCCGATCCAGGGGGCCAGCACCATCACCGAAGCCCCGGCGATCGCCTCTGTAATGGCCAGCGCAGAGTCGGGCAACCCCGACTCGTGGAGCCATGAAGGGATGTAGAGCCCGACCACTCCCAGAGCGAAGATTGTGTTCGCCAGGTCGTAGATGATCCATCCCCAAGTTGCCTTGTTCGGCCTGATCGCCTCTTGGGGTAGGCCGGGGTGGGAGATGATTTCGCCTTATCAGAAGGTGACGGCCACCGAGATCAGTTCGTCGTGGCCGAGGATGCCTGCCGCCGCCTGGAGGGCGCGGGGAGCCTCGGTCAGCGGGAACTGGTGGGACACGAGGTCGTCGATGCGGGCGTCGGCGGCGACCTGATCGCAGGCCCAGTCATAGGCATTGCTGCTCGCCCCCAGAGCACCCCGCAGGGTGAGCTGCTTGGTCACGATGAGATCCGAGAAGAACTGGACGGGCCGGTTGCCTTTGGTCGACGCCAGGATTACCCGACCACCTGATCGAACCAGGTCGAGTGCGGTGAACATCGCCTCCGGATCGTCGGAGGTGACGTCGATGACGACGTCGGGGCGGGTCCCGAGGTGATCGGCCACCGAGGCGGCGACGTCTTCGGTGGAGGCGTTGACCGTCAGGTTGGCCCCGAGCTTGTGGGCGATCGCTAGCCGGTCGCTGTCGACGTCGAGCCCGCTGACCCCGATCCATTCGGCCCCGGCCGCCATCGCCGCAACAACGCACGCCAGGCCGCGGGGGCCGGGTCCGAGCACCATCACGGTCTCGCCTGGTTTCAAATCTGCGAGCTCGACCGCCCAGGTGTATCCGGTTGCGAGAGGGTGGACGAAGGTTGCCAGCTCGGCGGAGATGTCATCGGACACCACGTGCATCCGCGCTGATGGATCCAGATAGAGGTACTCGGCGAGACCGCCCCACAGTCCGGGCGACTCGGTCGAAGGGAGGCGGCCGTAACTGTTGACCGGTAGGCGACTGCGGCATCCGCCGACGCCGTTCCGACATCGGCCGCACGTGCCGCAACGCAACTCGGGCTCGACTACGACCCGGGTGCCGACCTCAAACCCCTGCAGGTCGTCGGTGGCGGCGATCCTTCCCACTATCTGGTGGCCAAGGACCAGCGGATAGACGACATCGAGCCGATCGCCCTTCCACGTCTGGACGTCCCCGCCCGAGATGCCGGTGGCCTCGATCGCAAGCCAACCACCGTTGACAACGGACTTGATCGGCAGCCGATTGCACGCCAGATGCCGCGGTTCGGTCAGGAGCATGGCCTTGGCGCTGTCGGGTGATTCCACTGGCTGGCGAGTGTAAACCCGCTCTCGAAGGGCTAATCCTGAGCTCGCTCCAGGGCCTGTCCCATGCGGTCGAGGCCCTCCTCGAGGTCGTCGTCGTTGAGGGCATAGGACAGGCGCGCATAGCCGTCGGTACCAAAGGCCTCGCCCGGTACGACTGCCACATCGGCCTCCTCGAGCAGGTAAGACGCGATCCCCATCGAGGTGCCGAAGCGGGGAAGGTGGGCCTGGAGCCCCGGGTAGCAATAGAACGCCCCTTCCGGTTCGACGCAGGTGACGCCGGCCATCTTCGACAGCATCCCGTGCATCGCATGTCGTCTCTTGTCGAATGCCTGTCTCATCTCTTCGATCGGCTCTGTTGGTCCGGTCAGGCCGGCGAGGGCTGCGCGCTGAGCGATGTTGTTGACGTTGGAGGTCATGTGGGACTGATGGTTGCTGGCGCCTTTGATAACGTCGGCCGGTCCCACCAGCCAACCGAGCCTCCAACCCGTCATGGCGTAGGTCTTGGCAACTCCATTGACGATCAACCACCGGTCTTCCAATTCGGGCACGGCTGCGATCGAGGCCGCTTTGATCCCTCCGTACACGAGCTGCTGGTAGATCTCATCGGTCAAGACCCAGATGCCCCGTTGGCCCGCCCAGCGACCGATCGCCTGGACTTCGGCCGGGGAGTAGACCGCCCCGGTCGGGTTGGAAGGGGAGACAAACACCAGGACTTTGGTGCGGCCGGTGGCGGCAGCCTCGAGTTGGTCAACCGTCACCTTGAAGCCTGCCGTCTCATCGGCCACCACCGGCACCGGGACGCCACCGGAGAGCGCCGTGGCCTCCGGATAGGTGACCCAATAGGGGGCCGGGATCAGGACCTCATCGCCTGGGTCGAGCAACGCAGCCAGCCCCAGATATACGGCTTGCTTGCCCCCGTTGGTGATGAGCACCTGGCGGCCCGAAGTCGCCACCCCGGAGTGCTGGAGGGTCGCCACCGCCACGGCTTCCCGAAGTTCTGGGAGTCCGGCGTTGGGGGTGTAGTGGTGATAGCGGGGATCGCGGGCGGCGGCTATCGCCGCCTCGACGATGTGCGCCGGAGTCGGAAAGTCAGGTTCCCCGGCCCCAAAGCTGATTGTCGGCCGCCCCGAGGCCTTCAGCTGCGCGGCACGCTCGCTGATGGCCATCGTGGCCGATTCCTGAATCCCCCCGACCCGTCGAGAAACTCGAGACATAGACCGAGGTTAACGACCGCCCCTGACATGACCGTCGGGTTTTATATCGCGCTTTGTACCCCTGCTTGCGGGGGGACAAGGGGAGCATGGCACCCACCCTCGGGTGGCTTACCGGCTTACCCCTCGCCGGTCGCCGTGTCCTTTGCTTCTTCGATGCCGTCTTTGGCGGTCTCGGCGACGTCGGCGGCCGCTTCCTTTGCCTCGGCGGCGACGTCACCGGCGGCTTCCTTCACTTCGGCTGCGGTTTCGGAAGCAGCTTCTTTGGCGGCTTCCACGCCTCCGCCGCCACCACCGCTGCCACTGCCGCTGCGCATCTCATCGATTTTGTCGGTGGCTTTCTCCCAGGCCTCCCCGGCGGCTTCCTTGGCCTTCTCCATGGCAGGTCCGGCTTTTTCGAGGGCCTCCCCGGCCTTCTCCTTGGCCTTCTCGAGAACCGGGCCGGCCTTCTCGGCTGCCTCTTCGGCCAGTTCTTTGGTCTTGTCGACCAAGCCCTTCAAGGTGTCCTTAAATGCCACGTCATCCTCCTTAGGGGTGCGTCTAACACTGAAGTTAGCTAATACCTGCGGATGGCGACGATCCGCCCGACCTCGTCGAGCAAGAGAGCGGTGTCTCCATCGTTGTTCCAGATCGGTTGGTCGGTGCACCAGGGGATCGTTGACTCCTCTCCGTCGCCGCATCCTCTGATGACGAGCAGTTCGCCTCCCGGCGCCAGGGTGAAGGGGGGAAAGTCGAAGCGGTTGACGGATGACTCGTCCCTCAACACAAATCCCGCGAGGTCGATCGGGTCGGCCCCGGAATTGATGATGGTGACGGACTCTTCGTCGTCCGGTCCCGGCGGGTCGAAGTTGAGGTTTGTGATCTCGAGCGCGGCCCGCGGCCCCACCGCTCCACAAACGTCGGCGGCCCACATCCCGATCTCGCTGGTGCGGGCCATTTCCTCGGCCTCGAGGAGTATCGCGCGGTCATCACCCCCGCCACGGACCACGAGGCTGTGACCGTCCCTCACCATCTGCAGATTCACGTAGGTTTCGTTGACCACAGCCCGGGCCAGCACCCGATCGAACTGATCGAGTTCCGGCCCGGTGGCCAGACCGATGGTGCGGCCCTCGATCATGTCGACGAGCGCCTCCCTGGCGGGTTGGCCATGGCACTCGTCAAGTTCGGGCGCGTTCATGCCGAGCAACCGCACCTCGATCTCGCCGACCGATGACTCCGCCCGAAAGCTGTCCCCGTCCGCCACGCTGGTGACAACAACATCAACGTCGGTCGCCGGCAGTTCGGTCCCGGCGAGATTTCCGGGCGCTACACCTTCGCAAGCGACGATGAGCAGCGCCGTTACGACCAACGTTTCCAACTTCAAATGTCAGCCCTCGGCGGCCCGGCGAGCCGCGATGTGAACCAGATCCCAAACCCCGCTGAAAGGAGGGGCATAGGCCAGATCCACCCATGCCAATTCCTCCGCGGTCATCCCGCTCCAAATCGCCGTGGCAATCACGTCGATCTTCTTGCCCGCCCCGGTGCCTCCGACAATCTGGCCCCCCAGGACTCGTCCGGACTTCTGATCGGCGATCACCATCAGGTCCATCCTTTTGGCGGTGGGCCAGTATCCGGCAGTGGTCGTCCCGGTGACAGCCCCAACCACCGGCTCGAACCCGGCTTGGCGCGATTGATCCACTTTCAAGCCGGTCCGGGCCACCTCGGTCTCACCGATCTTCGTGATGGCCGTGCCGATCGCACCGGGAAACGGCTTCATGTCAGTGCCGTTGATCGAAGCGGCGATGTTGGTGCCGGCGATCCGGCCGGTCTTGTTGGCGACGGTGCCCAGCGGAACATTGACCGGCTTGCCCGTCACGCGGTGGACAACCTCGGCGCAGTCTCCTGCTGACCAAACCCCTTCAACGCCCGTGCGCTGGTATTCGTCCACCGCGATTGCACCAGAGTTCCCCAGAGGGATCCCGGCTGCCTCCGCGAGTTCGACTTCGGGGCCGGCTCCGAGACCGATCACGATCAGGTCGGCCGAGAACTCGATCTCGTCGCAGCCGATTCCGGTGGCCCGATCGGTGCCCTGGATGCATCGCACCCTCAGTCCGGTGTGAAGCTCGACCCCGTACGACCGAACGGCTTCATCGACCAGGGCCCCCATCTCATCATCGAGAGTCCGTTCGAGAACGTGACTGCCCGACGTCACCATGATGACTTCGATACCACGGTCGACGATCGCCTCGGCGACCTCGATGCCGATGTAGCCGCCTCCCAGAACGAGCACCTTCTTGACGTCACCGTCGATGAGCTCCTTCACCGCCGCGGCATCTTCCAGGGTTCGCAGGCCGACTACTCCGGGCAGGTTCACTCCTTCGATATACGAAGGACGAAGCGGGCGGGAGCCGGTGGAGACCATCAGGTGGTCGAAATCGACCGTGCGCGGCGACTTCGTTGCGAGGTCGACGACTGTCACCTCGCGGCGAACGACGTTGATCGCCGTCACTTCGTGGCGGGTGTGGACCTCGATGTTGCGCTTGGCGAACTGCTCTGGTGTCCGGGCGACCAGCCGGTCCAGGCTCTCGACGAGGCCCCCGATGTAGTAGGGCTCTCCGCACGCCGAGTAGCTGACATAAGTCCCGCGCTCGAAGGCGACAATGTCGAGATCCTGGTTCAAGCGGCGGGCCTGGCTGGCCGCAGACATACCGGCGGCGTCGCCGCCGACGACGACGAGCCTCGTCCGCGACACCCCAACGCTCACGTGCCGCGGTACCGCTTGAGCTCTTCTCTTTCGGCCATTCGCTGGCGGCGCCGACGGCGGCGTATCAGCCCGACGATCTCGTCGGCGATTACTGCGATGAGGGCCGTGACGACGAGGAGGAGTGGAAGAGCCACGGTGAATTCCCACCTCAGAAACCTCAGATTGACGTTGTCCGTGTTCTGAACGGCAAAGACCACAAACCCGAGGCCGATCAGGAGGAAGACAGCAAGGCTCCAGGAGAAATCGGAACCGCCCTTGGCCTTCTCGGACTTCTGAACCAGATCGGATTCTCGCTCGAAACCGGGATCACTCGTCGAGTCGTCGCTCACGCCTCTGACGTTACTCGACGATTGCCTCAGCTCCCTTGAACTTCCATTGCTCTTTGGCTCGCCGAGCCTCGTCGATGTCGACCCTCGAGAGGAGGGTGAAGCCGAGCGCAAAGAACACGACGAGAGAGAGAATGGCATTGCGGCTGCTGCCCGTGATGTCGTTGACCAGGGCGAAGAGCAGCGGACCCCATATCGAGGCGAATTTGGAAAAGACCGAGTAGAACCCGAAAAACTCGGCCGATGCCTCCTCGGGGATCATCGAGGCGTAGAGGCTGCGCGACAGGGCCTGGGTGCCTCCCAGAACGAGCCCGACCGACGCCGCCAGGCCGACGAATGGCAGAAACTCTCCTGCGGGCAGGAAGTAGCCCAGGACGGAGACCCCGGTCCAGAGAACCAGTGAGACCAGGATGGCCCGCTTCGGTCCGATCTTGGAAGCCAGCCAGCCAAAGGCCAACGCCCCCCCAAACGCGACCACCTGCACCACCAGGAAGGCGAGAGCGACGTCGGCAGTCTCGAGACCGAGCGTCTCGGTCGCGTAGGCGGCCGAGATCGAGATCACCGTCTGGACGCCGTCGTTGTAGAGGAGGAATGCGAGAAGGAACAGAAGCAGTTGTGGGAACAGTCGCAGCCGGCGCGTGGTGGCGACCGTGCGGTGAAAGCCGACCCGCACATAGGCCCACGTGCGCGAGCCGGTCCGGTACTTCTCGGGCAGCTCCTGCGCTGGAGCTGGCTCGGTCAGCCGCCTGAAGCTGAAGATGGAGAAGCCCAGCCACCAGACCCCCGCAAACACAATCCCGATGCGGGCGGCCGTCGATTGGAACGATTCCGGCGAGAACTGGAGAAGCAACAGTGCCAGCAAGAACTGGATGCCACCGCCGAGGTATCCGAACGCAAAACCGCGCGACGAGACCTTGTCCATGGTGTCGGAGGTCGTGATGTGAGGGAGATAGCTGTCATAGAACACCTGGGCAATAGCCCAGCAACTCTCGACGACAAGGAACAACAAAATCGTGAACCACACATCTCCAGGACCGGCGAGGGCAAAGAGGGTCGAGAGAGCCGCACCCGAGTAGGCGAAGACTCTAAGAAACCGGAGCTTGGAGCCGGAGAAGTCACCAACCGCACCGAGAACCGGCGAGACGAGGAACGCAAGAATGGCCGCAAAGCTGACGGTGTATGCGAAGAGCGACTCCCCATCGAATGTCCGCCCGAGAATCGTGAAGCCGGCATCCGGCATGATCTCGCCTGTGAACAGGGCCGGCATCAGGACGGCCAGGGTGGTGGTGGTGTAGGCCGAGTTGGCCCAGTCGTACATCGCCCAGCCGAAGATCGTCCGCTTGTCGTTGCGCTGGATCGACATCGGCGGGCACTCTATGGGTGCCCGGGGTCACCGTGCCCCGGAATCCGGAGTCGGTGTGCGGTCCGTAACGCTGTCGGGACGCTAGGCCCGCGAGAATGTCTGAGTGACTTCTCGATACCAGACCATGCAACCGGACAACGTCAGCGTCTGGGTCCGGGGAACCAGGAGAGAGCGGACGCACACCCGGATCACCTAGCTTTTCAGTTATGCGGGACATCTCCCTTCGAGTTCTGAATAGGACTCTGCTTGAACGGCAGTTACTGCTGAGCCGCGACTCGCGTCCCGCTCTGGGGGTGATCGAGCGCCTGGTCGCTCTTCAGTCCCAGGAGCCCAACTGGCCCTACATCGGGCTCTGGGCGCGAACCGCCGAGTTTCACACCGACCACCTGATGTGGTTGCTCACCACCAGGCAGGTGGTTCGGGCTGCTGGAATACGGCGCACACTGCATCTGATGGCCAGTGGTGATGTCCGTTGGCTGCGACCCACCATCCAGCCCGTTCTCGACCGCGGCGCGCAGTCTCGGTACTTCACCAGGGAGACCTCCGGGCTCGACGTCAACGAGCTCATTTCCGTTGGTGTCAACCTGCTTGGGCGAAACACGTTGTCCAGGCGCGAGCTCGCACGGGGCCTGGCAGACAAGTGGCCAGGACGCAACGGCCCGATACTCGCCGCGGCCTTGGAACTCCATGTGCCTCTCGTGCATTCGCCGGGCACCAGTGCTTGGGGCAAGTGGGGAAGTCCGTCCGGGGTCGCGGTGACTCGTGCCGAGACAGTCATCGGGGCGTTGTCAGACTCGGCCCAACCAGAGATGATGATCCGTCGATATCTCGGCGCTTTCGGGCCGGCCAGCGCCATTGACTTCCAGAGTTGGTCCGGCCTCACAAGGATGGAGGAGGTCTTCGAAGGTATGCGGCGGGGTCTCCGGGTCTACCCAACCGACGACGGTGTCGAGCTCTTCGATCTGCCCGATGCAACGCTTGCCGATGGCGATTTACCGGCCCCCGTCCGGTTCCTTCCCGGGTACGACAATGTCCTCCTCGGCCACGCCATCCGCGCCAGGATCGTCAGCGACGAGGATCGCAAGCAGGTGATTCCTGGTCGTGCGATCGTGCGCCCCACCTTCCTCGTTGACGGTTTCGTTGCCGGCATTTGGTCCCTGCAGAGATCCACGTTGTTTGTGATGCCCTTCCGCCCGCTTTCGGATGAAGCCAGAGCCGAGGTGGCGGCGGAGGCAGAACGCCTGGTGGAGTTTCTCGCCCTCGACGCCCCCTTCGGGGAGATTTCCATAGCCGGGGTGTAGAGGAGTGTGGCTTCTTCGGCAGTGACGATCGAGTTTAATTCGGCGAACGCTAGGTGGGACTGGTCACTCCTGCGAGGCGCGTTCCGTTGAGCCATATGGGGGAGCAGGTGCTTCGTATTGGTAACCCGATTCCGCTTCATCCTGAGGCGTGAACTCTTCAAGATCGAACAGACGAAGGTGCCCCCGGCGACGCTCGACTGCTTCAGTTCTCATTTTCGGAAACTCGCGGGCAGCATTGATACAGGTGAGTCATGATGCGATTGCCTGCGTCGTTGTCCGTGACGAAGATCATATGATAGATCGAGTGTCCCCGTTCTTCGTGGACGTCGAAAGCATGTGAAAATCGGTAACCGAGCACCCTCTCGAGTCGCCATCTCATCAGGTTCACGTATTCATCCCTCGCCTGACCGCCGTCCAACTGATTCCGTAGTCGAGCGTTATAGATCTCTTGCCACTGCTCGGTCCCAAACATGGCTGTGATTCGGGCAGCATCCTCTTGCCGCACAGTCCCTCCGTCGACTCGAAGCATGCGAATGAACATGCCGGCTGGAAAGAGAAGCCAGAGCTCTGTCTTGTAGGAGCTGATCGTCTTGAATGATGCAAGGGTCTCCAGCGTCGACCATTCACAGTCCGGCCCGGTCGGGTCAATGAACGCAAAGGTGGGCTCTGCGGACCAAGGCCTTAGATCCGCGAGAACCTCGGCGAGTTCACGGTTGCAATCCCCCGGAATGACTTGAATATCCCGGCCTGGGTAGTCGGCCCGCAAAGCAGCCTCGAGTTTTCCAGCTTGAGCCGGTCGTTCGAAGAACCGAAGCCTCGTGAATTCAGGGTTGGCAGTGTCAAGCGCAACACGGGCAGACCCTCGGATTTCATCGAGTGTGACCCGCTCTTGGTTCTCGGGCTCTCCGGCGAAGAGGTCAAGGTACAAGCGCTCCGGTCGTGATTTAGAGGCCGTCGTGAACGCATCGAGGTAAGCACTCAGGATCCCAAGTTTGGCGCGGGTCCAGAACCCCCATGCACGCGCCACATCACACCGCCCTCCGACTAGGCATCTCGTCCCATGTGCGTCCGTCAAGTTCTCTGCCACCGGCCTTCGGGGTACGACCTCCCCATTGTTTGAAAAAGAAGGGAACACTTGCCGTGCGGCATTGGTCGCGGATATCGGCGATCCAACCGAGTTCCACTCTTCGGGCATTGGGCCCACTCTCACCCCCCGTGATAACCCAGTGAATTCCCGCCAGGTTTAGGTTGGGGAGAGGGCCTAGAAGCGGCTCAAGGCTCAAGAACCGGATAGCTGCCGGGACGATTCGAAGATGGCTGAGTCTGAATCGATACTTGTCATGTTCGATACTCACGCCCATCCACACATTGGTAGGCCACTCCAGGTGCGGTGCCAGGTTCCGTAGCCGCTGGGATCGCTTCGTGAGAACTTGGTAGGTGTGTTGGGGCGTGTCCCGCATCACACCGAAAACATCGTTGATGAACTTGACCGGGACGTCCGGATGAAACAGGTCGCTCATCGAGTTCACGAACACGACACGCGGCTGCTTCCAGGTCTTGGGTAGGTACAACGAGTCGGGGTGGATCGTGAGCTTGAAACCGGGGCCTGATGTTCTGGGATCTCCGTCGGCCTGATACTTCTCCGACCCCATCGCCTTAAGCCTCTTGGACATCGTTGCGGCGTAACAGTTGAGGCAACCAGGAGAAACGCGGTCACAACCCGTTGTCGGGTTCCACGTTGCTTCCGTCCATTCGATTCCGCTGTGGTCAGCCATGATCTGGCTCCTGGCGGCTGATCTCCTCACATGAATCACCGTAAGGGTCAGGTGGGACAGAAAGTTGGTCGTTCCTACCGTTGCGGGCGAAGTCTTGAATTTCGCTCACACGTCGTAGACCTTCATCACCTCGTCGCCGTAGTGGTTGATGACTTTGATCGCGATGCGGCCGGTGTCGGGTTTTGGGAACGGGCGGCTAGTTGTCGAATACAGGGTTGCCCAGGCGTCTTCGTCGATCTCGGCTCGTAGTGCCCGCTTGAGCCGGTCGTATGGTTCGTTGCCGCCGGTGAAGTAGGCATGGCGAACGAAGAAGCTCTCCCGGTTGTAGTCGGTATCAATGAACCAGCAGGCGATGTCGTCGGTGGAGTTGGATCGGATCTCACCGGTGGTGGGGTCGTAGACATCCAGGCCGCGTAGCTCGACGACGATCTGACCGTCCTCT
>DATLEZ010000129.1:0-3611 GCA_035525055.1 Acidimicrobiia bacterium
ACCTCGATGCCGAGGCAGTCAACCGCTTCGAGGCGGCGCTGGGTAGCTGATGCGACGTCTCATACGCCTTAGCGACTCAGAGCGAGGTGCCACTCTGGTGTTGCTCGCCTTCAGCATGCTCCTACTGATGGGTGTCGCGGCCGTGGCGGTGGATCTGGCCGCAGTGCGTTACGACTTGAGAGCTGCGCAGCTTGCCTCTGACGCCGCTGCCACTGCAGGAGCGATCCACATCGATCCTGTTGCGGGGAGTGATGCAGCGGAGGGGTGTCAGGTCGCATGGGAATATTTGCTGGAAAACATCGAAGACGAGGGTCCGACTACCAATCCGCCTAACTGTGCCAATTTCTCGGGTAGCTGCCCAGCCATGGCGCGAGATGAGCCGGCGTCGGCGGGCCCGTATTCGTTCGTAATCACGCATCCGGTTCCGAACGGCCATGCATTGATGGCTGGGCAACCGATCAACACCGACATTGACGGGGCAGCGTGCCAGAGACTCGGTGTGAGCGTCGAACGTACTCGGGACTACACGTTTGGCCGGGTTCTGGGGTTCGTCGGCGGAACTCCTGCGGCAGACAGCGTGGCGAGGATCGCCGTTCGCCCCGGAGAAGGAGAAGTTGTCCCTCTGTTGGTGTTGGACCCAACCGCATGCAACGTCCTCACAGTGAGTGGAGGCGGGGTCGCCACGGCATACATAACGGTTGGCAGCTTCAACGACGTTCCCGGGATTATTGCCGTCGATTCAGACGGATCGAAGACCACCAATCCGAATCGATGTGGCAACAACATTTACACCATCGACGCCAACGACAACAACCGCAACTGGATAAGAGCGCTCGACGTGCCGCCGCCGGACAGGATTCCTTCAGCAATCTTGTCTTATGCCTTGTCTGGTGCGCCAGGGGCCAACCCGATCCGGGCATACGATGACAATGACGTGGATCCGAATGGATCTGTTATCGCCAACTCGGATCCAGCAGAGACCTGGTGGCGTCTCTATCCCGTGCCGATGCCCACCACGCGGCGCATCACCAGAGCCGCCCTCGACTGGCGTTACAACTGTCACACGAGTTACCCGGACTACTTGGCGATTGTCGAAGTCGATGGGTGCACGACCGGAGATGATCCGCACATCGACAATTTGCGTTCTGACTACGGCGGGTCTGCCTATGGGTCAGCGGAGCAACCTCCGGGCTTCCAGCAATGGACCAGCAGCTATTCATGTACAGAGACAGGACCCATCACCGAGTCTGGAGACTGGTGGGTCGACTGCCCCGGGGGGTTCGTGGTCCAAGACGGCGTAGTGACGTTCGAGGGTGGCGACCTCGTCTTCGATGGTGGAGTCGAGGTCAAATCGTTCGGTGAGCTTCATATCAACTCCAGCCCATCGTCAGACCACATCGTCTATCTGAGGAGCGGGGATCTGCAGAAAGGCGCGCAATCCTCGTTGACGATGGAGCGGATATTTGTTTACTTGGAGAGCGGTAGAGTGAACCTCGGAGGTGGGGCTGGAATAGATTCCATGCAGTGGATTGCGCCATTGGACGGGAAGTTTGAAGATCTTGCTTTGTGGGCTGAAGCACCCTTGCAGTTCGAAATCGGTGGCCAGGCCGGTAACACTCTAGAAGGAACGTTTTTTACGCCGTTCGCGGATCCCTTCCGGCTGAGTGGGCAAGGTGACCAGCTTCAGGCTGCCGCGCAATTCCTCACCCGCCGGCTGGAGGTCTCCGGGCAGGGCCAGGTTTTCATGACGCCCGACCCCGATCGTTCTACACGGTTACCGATTCGCGGAGTCCTTCTGATCCGCTGAGGGACGACCTACCGGATGTCGATGGTATGGACGTTCTCGCGCGATCCCACCGCCATCGGACCGGTGCCTCCTCCAACCGACCCCCTTCAACTCGCCTCGACCATGTCGTACGATCGCGTCGAGTAACGATGAGGACGACCAATGGCTGAGGAGTACCCCCCAATCCTCGACGCGGCGCAGGTGGCGGAGCTGCTGGGCATGAACGTGCAGATGGTGCGACGCTACGCCAGGGAGGGGCGATTACCCGCCTACAAGCTCCCCGGCGGTCGCACCTTCAAGTTCTTCAGGGACGAGATCTACGAGTTCTTGAAATCTCATCCTGCGGCACCCGCTGAGGATGGGATCACTGATGGTCAGACGACCTCACGACAGCCAGGATCATCTTCATAGGGACGATCAGCCGTCGCCCGTCGACGTCGTTGAGGTCGACGTGGTCTTCAGCGACCACGGCGACCTTGCCGATGACCATGTCACCTCCCGGCAGTGCCAGACGCACCACCTGCTCGGAGGCGGAGTGCTCGTGGAGCAGGGCCCGGAACGATTCGGCGCCGCCCGGTCTTCCAGAAGACGCCCCGTCGGAGGTGAGCACCGACCAGCGGGCGGCGTCGAGTTTGATGTCGGCGGTTTGGCCCGGACCCTCCACTGTGGCGAAGTCCTCCCCGGCTGTGACCACGGCACCACCAAAGCTGTGACCGCTGAACTCGACCGACACCCGGTCGCCCCGGTTCAGCAGCTCCTTGGCCTGATCGGCGAGAGTGAGTCGGCGGCGCCGTTGGACCTCGGTCAGCCGCTCGTCCTCGGCGGCTTCCTCACTCCACTCACGGCCGGCTCCCTGTCGGAGTTCGCTCCCGAGGCCGGGGTCTGGTTCTCGTTCGTTTTCCATTTTTCGCGCTCTCGACATCGACCGATGAACACGAGATAGGTTGCCGATTCGTGACCTCGTCACCCTCCACCGAGACGAGGGAAGCGGGCTCCCTGCCACCGGCACGCCGGCGATTCGGTCGACGGCTGTCGGCCTCTCACGTGGTCATCGCCATTGTCGTAGTTCTCGCCTTCGTACTCAACCTCCTCGTTCTCCACGACAGGAACTCCGCCACTCTCGTTGCTTTGGCGAGCCAGCCACTGGCTGCCGGTTCAGCGCTCGACCCTGCCAGCCTCCGCTTGGTTCCCGTCGAGTCCGGTTTCGAGGCTCTCCCTGGTCTCGTCACCGAGACCCAGCTGGAAGAGATGAACGGGACGGTCCTGGCCAGATCGGTCCCCGAGGGCGGTTTGATCGAGCTATCCGCGCTCGTCGCCCCGGGTTCGGCGCCAGGCCTGCGATCGATGAGTCTGCCCGTTTCGGTCGAGCACGCCGCCGGCGGAACGGTGGTCGCCGGTGACAGGGTCGACGTCATCTCCGTCACCGATGGAGTGGCCGAATTCGTCGCCACCGATCTGGAGGTGATCTCGGTGTCTGAGCGAGGCTCCGGGGGAATCGGGACGGCATCCGGTCATCACGTGGTGGTGGCAGTCGACGCCGAGCAGGCACTTGCCCTGGCCCGGGCCCTCGACGCGGGGGCGGTGGAGATAGTCCGTTCTACCGGCGCGGAGCCGGTCGAAGGATCCGAAAATGGGCCCTGACATCGCCCTGGCCGCTTCCGCCCGTGAGTGGCCCGACAGGCTTCATCGGTTTCTGCTCGACCACGGTGGAGGTCGGATCGTCGACCGGGTGATGACACCGGATCAGGCGAGCGATGCCGGCTTCGATGTGCTCCTCATCGACGACGTTTGCTCGTTTCTCACTCCGCGCCTCGTGACCATGCTC
>DATLEZ010000130.1:0-6686 GCA_035525055.1 Acidimicrobiia bacterium
CCACGATCTCCGGTGACAGGGTCGATAGGACCGAGGCAACTCGCTCGATATTGGCCGCAATGACAGAACCCAATTGGTAGGCGGGGAGGACGACCGAGACTGAGGGCGAGTTGGTCATCGGATCGGGAAGTTAAGCATCGGTTGGCGCCCTACCAGAGGGCGCCTCAAGCCTCCTCGGCTGACTCCCCTTACAATCGCCTCGTATGAGCGGCGTTTTCAAGGCATACGACATCCGCGGCCGGACCGACCTCGGGGAGTTCACTCCGGAGCTGGCCAAAGGAGTAGGTGCTGCGTTCGCAATCTTGACAGGCGCCCCCCAGATTGCTGTGGGCCGCGATTGCCGCGCATCGTCGCCCGACATTGCCGGAGCCCTCATCGAGGGAATCACCGGGCAAGGAACGGCGGTCCTCGAACTTGGCGAGGTGGCGACAGATTTCGTCTACTACGTGTCCGGCAGTCGCTCGGTGCCGGGTGTGATGATCACCGCGTCGCACAACCCGGCCGAATACAACGGGATCAAGCTGTGCCGAGAGGGCGCAGCCCCGGTTGGCGAGGACACCGGCCTCAAAGAAATCGAGCGCATGGTGACCGAAGGTATCCCGGCCGGGCCGGGCGGCGGAGCGATCACTTCGCTCGACGCTCGCGAGGGCTACGTCAACCATCTGCTGGCCATCGTCGAAGCCGAGAAGATGTCCGAATTGGTGGTTGCCGTCGACGGGGGCAACGGCATGGCCGGGGTGGTAGTCGAATCCGTCTTCGACCGCATACCACCCGTCATCATCGGGCTGTACCTCGAACCGGATGGGACGTTCCCGAATCACCCGGCCGATCCCTTGCAGCCCGAGAATCTGGTCGATGTCATCGCCCTCGTGCGCGATCGAGGCGCCGACCTCGGGGTTGCCTTCGATGGTGATGCCGATCGTGCCGCCTTCATCGACGATCAGGGCAACCCGCTATCCGGCAGCACGACCACAGCACTGATCGCCCGTTGGTTCCTGGCCCGCCGCCCGGGGGCCACCATCGTCCACAACCTGATCACGTCGCGGGCGGTTCCCGAGACCGTCCGCAAGCTCGGTGGGACTCCGGTGCGGACCAGGGTTGGCCACTCCTTCATCAAGCAGGTGATGGCTGAAACCGGGGCCGTCTTCGGTGGCGAGCACTCCGGCCACTACTACTTCGCCGACAACTTTCGCGCAGACTCAGGGATGCTGGCGATGCTGGTGCTCCTCCAAGTCATCTCCGAGGACGGTCGTCCGCTCTCGAAGATCAGAAAGGAAGTCGAACCGTACTTCGCATCGGGCGAGATCAACTTGCAGGTCGGCGAGCAGAAAGCAGCGATGGACCGAGTCGCCCAGAAGTTCGAAGACGCCGACGTCGATCATCTCGACGGGTTGACCGTCTCGTGGCCCGACCGGTGGTTCAATCTCCGTCCCTCCAACACCGAGCCTCTACTTCGCCTCAACGTTGAGGGGCCTGATCCCGGCGCCGTCGACGAGATTGTTGCCGCGGTAAAAGCCGTCATAGGAAACTGACCCGATGGCGCTCATTGATCCCGGCCTTCTGCTCATCATGGCGTGTCCGTTTGACATCAACGACCTCTACGAAGACGAAGCCGCGTCGCGACTGGTGTGCAGTTCCTGTGGTCGGAGATTTCCTGTCGAGGACGGCATTCCGAGAATGCGTCCCGAAGATGCCGAGCCTCCTGTCGGCGGGCCTCTCAAAGACGGCTCTTCGGGGCAAAGCCCGGCGAGCTGAACATGTCTTATCAGCAAATGAAGGCGATGATCGCCGGCTTTGGCGAGCAGTTGCGCTGGGCCTCCGACCTCGATCCCGTGGCGGTCAGCCGAGCGGGACAAGTCCTGGTGGCCGGCATGGGAGGGTCCGGCATCTCCGGAGACTTCGCCGCTGCCCTCGCCGACACTCCCGTCTTCGTAAACAAGAGCTACGGCCTGCCGACCTGGGTGAAGTCCGCCGCGCCTTTGGTGGTGGCGATGTCGTACTCGGGGAACACGGAGGAAACCCTGTCGGCTGCCGAGACCGCCGCTGCCCAGGGCCTGATACCTGCTGTGGTGACGGGCGGCGGCACACTGGCAGGTTGGGCCGCCGAGTACGGATGGCCCGCGGTGACCGTTCCGGCAGGACTCCAGCCGCGAGCGGCCCTGGGCTATCTGTTGGGGGGTCTGCTGCACTTGCTCAATGCCGCCGAGGCGACAGCCGTGGGTCGCCGCGATCTTCTGGCTGCCGCCGACATCGCCGATTCGATCTCCGGTGAAGGAGGCTCCGGCTGGACCCTGGCAGCCGATCTGGCGCAAGGCCTCGAGGGCCGGATCGTTGCCATCTACGGAGGTGGGGGGATCACTTCGCCGGTAGCTCAGCGCTGGAAGACTCAGATCAACGAAAACGCCAAGTGGCCGGCCTGGTATTCGGCTCTTCCCGAACTCGATCACAACGAAATCGTCTCGTGGTCTTCGCTCGCCAGCCTTACCCGCGATCACGTCGGGATTGTGAGCCTCAGGGATCGTGCCGAACCTCCCGGGGTCACGGCGCGATTTCGGCACACCTCGGAGATCACCGGCCGCGACGTTGCATGGATAGGTGAGGTGTGGTCGCAGGGCGATTCGGCTCTCGAGCGAATGGTGAGCCTGGCGTCAATGGGAGATCTCGTGTCCCTGGAACTTGCCAGGTTGCTGGGGGTCGACCCGGTGGCGGTCGATGCCATCGAGAATCTGAAACGCAAACTGACCGAAGATGGGGCCGATCCGGCCATGAAAGCTGAGGACACATCTTGAACTACGACATCGCCAATCCAGACCTCGCCACTCAGGGTGCTCGCCGCATCGAGTGGGCCGGCCGTCGCATGACGGTTCTGAAGACCATTCGGGAGCGCTTTCTCAAAGAGGAGCCGCTGAAAGGGCTGACGGTGGCTGCCTGTCTCCACGTCACAGCCGAAACGGCCAACCTGATGCTGGCTCTTCGGGACGGCGGTGCCACGGTGACTCTGTGCGCCTCGAATCCCCTGTCGACCCAGGACGATGTTGCAGCTGCGCTGGTCGCCGACAACATTCCGGTGTTCGCTATCCGGGGCGAGGACCAGGAGAGCTACTACCGGCACATCCACGCAGTGCTGGACATGGAGCCCGACATCACGATGGACGACGGGGCGGACCTCGCCACCCTCCTCCACACCGAGCGCACCGACCTCAATCCGATCGGTTCGACCGAGGAGACCACCACCGGGGTCATACGGCTGCGTGCCATGGCCGCCGACGGCACCCTCCGGCTTCCGGTCGTGGCAGTAAACGACTCGGCGACCAAGCACCTCTTTGACAATCACTACGGCACCGGACAGTCGGCACTGGACGGGATCATCAGGGCTACGAACATGCTGATGGCCGGGTCGACGGTGGCGGTGGTCGGCTACGGCGACTGCGGCCGCGGAGTCGCCTTGCGAGCATCCGGGCACGGAGCCAAGGTCGTCGTTGTCGAGATCAACCCAATCAGGGCGTTGACGGCGGCGATGGACGGACATCAGGTGATGACGGCCGATGACGCCGCCCGGGTGGCCGATGTGTTCGTGACGGTCACCGGCAATAAGCATGTGTTGCGCAAGCAGCACTTCGATGTCATGAAGGACGGGGCGATACTCGCCAACGCCGGGCACTTCGATATCGAACTCGACCTCGAAGTCCTCGGGGAGATGGCCCGTGATCGCCGACCCATCCGCAGCAGCCTCGAAGAATACGAGCTGGCCGATGGTCGGCGCATTCTTGTCATCGCCGAAGGCCGATTGGTCAATCTGGGAGCGGCCGAGGGTCATCCGGCCGATGTGATGGACATGTCATTCTCCAACCAGGCAATGGCAGCGGAATGGCTGGCACTTCGGGCGGGAACGCTGGAGCCCGGGATCTACACGCTGCCCGAAGAGATCGACATGGAAGTAGCCCGCATCAAACTGGCATCCCTGGGAGCGGGCCTGGAAGAACTGACGGAAGAACAGAAGGCCTACCTGTCCGGCTGGAGAGAAGGAACGTGACGGAAGAGCCTTCTACGTCGATCCCAAGAGCGTTTTACGTTTTACGTTCTACGTTTTACGTCGATCCCGGAGCGTTCTACGTAATGCGTTCTACGTTCTACGTCGAACCCACAGCGATCACCTCAGACACGTTTCGGACGTAAAAGGTAGAACGTAAAACGAAGGCGCAACCACGAGCCTCCGGGTTCCTGTCACAGGCGGCGCGTACCTTCCCCTCCATGGTTTGCCTTGCTTGCCGTCGGAGGACGGTGGGACGGCTTTGTCGAGAATGCGGCGACGGGCTCCGACCCGTCCCCGATCAGCTGCTCGAAGGTGGCCTCCGCATCACGTCGGCCTATCTCCACCGGGGAGCGGCCCGACTACTCGTCCACAACCTGAAGTATCGGGGCATCGAGGGCGCCGGCCGCATCCTGGCCGAGGCCATGGCCGATCTCATTCCACCCTCGTCGACCCTGATCCCAATTTCCAGAGTCGTCTGGCGGGAACTCCGGCACGGAATCGACCCGGCCGCGGTGCTGGCCTCGCAGCTGGCCCACTTGACCGGCGGCCGCAGGTGCGATCTCCTGGTTCCACCGTTCCTCGGTGCCAGCCAGGCCAAGGTGTCAAGAGACCGCCGGAGTCCGCCGATGTTCAGGGTCAGGACCGCACCGAAAGGACCCTTTGTGTTGGTGGATGACGTGGTCACAACGGGTGGAACCGCCCTCAGCGCCTGGCGCGCTCTTGGTTCATGGCCGGCTCTGGTCGTCTCTGCCACCTCGGCGGGGGACGTCTCAACCGGACACCAAATAGGGACCCCCTGGCCCCAGTGACTAGTCTTTTTTTGGGGAGGGGACCCGGATGGCCTGCGGGTGACTGCAGCCCCCAGACCAGGCCAGGGGAAACCCAGCTCGGGGGAACACAAAAGCCCCGAGGCATAAAGCCCCGAGGGCAAGGCAGGAGGGACGGATGGAAGTAAAGGTCCATGCAAGGAACACAAACCTCGACGAGGCGTTTCGCAAGCTAGTTATTGAGAAATTGAGCCACGCGGCCAGGGTTTTTGAACACCAGGTGGCCGACATCGACGTCGAGGTGATCGAAGAGCACAACCCCCGGATCGCTTCCGAGAGATTTCGCCTCGAGTTGACCTCCTCAGCCGCCAGCCACGTTGTCCGGGTGGTAGCTGCCGCCGCCACCCCGGAGTCGGCCATAGACCTCGCTGAGGACCGTTTTAACCAGCAACTACGGCGCCTGAAGGAGCGTTTGATCAGCCGCGGGCGCCGTTCCCCGCCCCGAGAGGCGGAGATCGAGGAAGAACTCGATCCCTCGAACGAGATAGTTCGTATCAAGCAATTCGTCATGAAGCCGATGACCGTTGAAGAAGCTTCGCTCCAGATGGAGATGCTCGGTCATGATTTCTACTTTTTTCTCAATGCGGCCAACGGCCGCCAATGTGTCCTCTACCGGCGCCGCGACGGTCGTCTCGGGCTGATTGAACCGGTGTGAAGAACCCGACTGTCCTTGTAGTTGACGACGCCCCCCTCTTCCAGGCGGGTCTGTCGGCTGCGCTCAAAGAACAAGGCTTCGAGGTGGTGGCAACGGCTTCTGATGCCCTGGCGGCCATCACCGAGGCCCGCCGTCACAAACCCAGGCTGGTTGTGCTCGACGTCCTGATGCCAGGAATATCCGGTCTCGAAGTCGTGGACAAAATCATCGACGCCTCGCCGGAGACAAAAGTCGTCCTCCTGACATCGAGCGAGTCGGAAGAGGATCTGCTTTCGGCCATCAAGGCTGGAGCGGCCGGCTACATCGTCAAAGACACTTCGTTTCCCAAGCTCGTGGCGGCGATGAGAGATGTCGTCGACGGAGGCGCCGTCGTCTCGCCGGCGATGGGAAACAAACTCTTCGAGATAGTCGCTCATCTGTTGAAGAACAGAGACCTCAGCGCCACCAGGCGGCCGTCACTGACCGGTCGAGAGGTGGAGATCTTGCAGTGGATCGCCGAGGGCCGGACGTCACGCGAGATTGGGGAACAATTGTTCATATCCGAGAACACCGTGAAGAACCACGTCCGCAACATTCTCGACAAACTCGGAATGAGATCCCGTCACGATGCGGTCAGATACGCGGAGCAAGCCGGGTTGGTGCGCCGCCGCTAGCGGCTCCGCCGCGGGGCGGCTCCGCCGCCCGTGGTACGTTTTTACGTTTTACGTGGTACGTGCAGAGCCCGAGAAGCGGTCCTTACTGATGGTTTGACGTACCACGTACCACGTAACACGTACCACCCTTGATCTTCGATTACCCGAACCCTCCGATAGCATTGCGGGTCTCCAATGTCTTTCTTTTCCAAGATTCTCAAGGCTGGTGAAGGCCGCACTCTCAAGGAATTCGAACAGATCGTTGCTCAGGTCAACGCTGCCGAAGCGGACGTCACCGGCCTTACCGACTCCGAGTTGGCGGCCCGCACGGTCGCCTTCCGCCAACGCCTCGAAAATGGTGAGCCCCTCGACGATCTGACCGCCGACGCCTTCGCCACAGTTCGGGAAGCTGCCAAGCGAGTCCTCGGTCAGCGGCACTTCGACGTGCAGGTCATCGGGGCAATGACGCTCCATCGTGGAATGGTGGCGGAGATGAAGACCGGCGAAGGCAAGACCCTCGTCTCGACGATGCCTGCCTA
>DATLEZ010000131.1:0-4980 GCA_035525055.1 Acidimicrobiia bacterium
CTTTGCCAACCCTTGCTACACCCAGATCCACCCCACCTGCATCCCGGCATCCGACGAGTTCCAGTCGAAGCTGACCCTGATGTCGGAGTCATTGCGCAACGACGGGCGAATCTGGGTTCCCAAGAACGCAGGGGACAACCGGCCCCCCGACCAGATTCCCCAGGAGGACCGCGACTACTACCTGGAGCGGACCTACCCCGCCTTCGGCAACCTGGTCCCCCGCGATGTCGCCTCCCGGGCCTCCAAGCGGATGGTCGACGCCGGCAAGGGGGTTGGCCCGCTGAAGAACGGGGTCTACCTCGACTTCGCCACCGCCATCGAGCGGGAGGGGGTCGATGCGATCGAAGACCGGTACTCCAACCTCTTCGAGATGTACAACCGGATCACCGACGAGGACCCCTACCGGGTGCCGATGAGGATCTACCCCGCCCCCCACTACACCATGGGCGGACTGTGGGTGGACTACAACCTGATGACGACCATCCCCGGGCTGTACTCCATCGGCGAGGCGAACTTCAGCGACCACGGGGCCAACCGGCTCGGTGCCTCGGCCCTCATGCAGGGGCTGGCGGACGGCTACTTCGTGCTCCCCTACACCATCGGCGACTACCTCGCCGACTACCTCGGAGACCCGGTGATCCCCAGCGACGACCCGGTGTTCACCGAGATCGAGTCTCAAGTCTCGGACCGGGTTCAGGGGTATCTCGAAACCGGTGGCTCTCGCTCCGTCGACTGGTTCCACAAGGAGTTGGGCAAGATCATGCTCGACTACTGCGGGATGTCGCGCAGCGAGGCCGGACTCGAGAAGGCGCTCTCCGAGATTCCCGCCCTCTACGAGGAGTTCAAGGCCGACATGAGGGTCCCCGGCGTGAACGAGTCGCTCAACCAGAGTCTCGAGCGGGCCGGACGGGTCGATGACTTCTTCGAGCTCGCCCAGGCGATGTGCGTCGACGCCCTCTATCGCGAAGAGTCGTGTGGGGGCCACTTCCGGGAGGAGCACCAGACCGAGGAGGGTGAGGCCCTTCGTGACGACGAGAACTTCGCCAACGTCGCCGCCTGGTTCTGGAGCGGAGATGTTTCCCAGCCCGACCTGGTCAAAGAGGACCTCGAGTTCGAGAACGTGAAGTTGACCACCAGGAGCTACAAGTGAACATCACCCTCCAGGTCTGGCGTCAGGACGGGCCCGACGCTGCAGGCGGATTCCAGACCTACCAGGTGAACGAGATCTCCGATGAGATGTCGTTCCTCGAGATGCTCGACGTCCTCAACGAGCGACTGGTCAACCAGGGTGAAGAACCCATCGCATTCGACCACGACTGCCGCGAAGGCATCTGCGGCACTTGTGGGGTGATGATAAACGGTCAGGCTCATGGCCCGCAGCTGGGCACTGCGACCTGTCAGCTCCACATGCGGAAATTCGACGACGGCGCCACCATCATCGTCGAGCCGTGGCGGGCGTCCGGATTCCCGCTGGTGCGCGACCTGGTCGTCGATCGCTCAGCTTTCGACCGCATCATCGAGGCAGGTGGGTACATCTCGGTGGACACCGGGTCGGCTCCCGATGCCAACCTGATCCCCATCCCCAAGGTGGTCGCCGACACCGCTTTCGACGCCGCCGCCTGCATCGGATGCGGAGCGTGTGTCGCGGCGTGTCCCAACAGCGCCGCCAACCTCTTCACCGCGGCGAAGATATCCCATCTCAACCTGCTCCCCCAGGGTCAGGCCGAGCGCTGGACCCGCACCGAGAACATGGTGGAGATCATGGAGGAGTATTTCGGCTCGTGCACCAACCACGGAGAGTGCGAGAAGGCATGTCCGAAGGCGATCTCGATCGACTTCATCGCACTGATGAACGCCGACTACGTGAAGGCGAAGTTCAAGAACCGACGTTTGGTTTCACAACGCGGCTGAGCTCTCGGGGAGATGCAAGTCAAGAAACTCAGGGCATCACTTTGCACCGTATCTCGAAGTGTCTTCCAATCGTTTACGATGATGAGCCCGACAGCGGGCTGAGGCCGGTGAGGCCGATGTGAGCGGAATCACCTGAGGAAGATGCTATTGATAGTGACCACTCAGCGTGATAATTTGAGAGACGGCTTGGGAGGCAATTGTCCAGAAATCCGGAACCCGGATTCTGACTGGGGCATACAAACGTTCCCGCGACAGCGGACCTAGAAGCGACGCCGGTGCGGCAATGGTCGAACTGGCGTTGGTGTTCATTCTGCTCGTCATGCTCCTAGTCGGCACCGTCAGCGCAGCCGTGGCTTTCGGGCGGGGCAACTCCATTCAGAATGCAGCGAGAGAGGCGAGTCGCTACGCGGCAACCCTTCCAGGTGTTGAAACTCAGTTTGGCGACGTCATCTCGGTAGCACGTTCCGCTGCGTCAGGTGACCTGGAAACCACGACGCCTGGATACTTCATATGTGTCGCCTACTTGGACGCCGGCGGAACCTGGCATCGCTCGACCGAAGGCTCCTTCACTCCCCCAGCGAGTGGCTGCTATGACGATCAACGACCGGGGAGCGAAGAACGGGTACAGGTTGTTGCGGGTAGGGAGACGAGCCTCGAGGCGATCGTCTTCTCGACGGATATCACATTGTCCGCGGAAGCGTCCGCGAGGTACGAACGATGAAGTTCCTCGAACGCTTTCGATCTGATCGCGGTGTCTCGATGATCCTGGTGGCGATGTCGCTGCTCCTTCTCCTGGGAGCCTCGGCCATCGCCGTGGACCTGGCAGCGATGCGCATGGACAGAAGCGCCGACCAGAAAGTCACCGACAGCGCGGCATCAGCGGGCGCGCTGACCATCTACACCGGAGGAACCGGGGAGGAGGCTTGCGCCTCCGCTCTGGGCTACGTCGAGGCAAACACGCCGGAGATCAATGCGGGGGATCTCGATCCTGCCAACTGCGCTCCCTTGGCAGGATCGTGCGATTCGACGACTTCGGCCCGCTCGACAGCACCGATTTCGAATGGACGTTTCACCGTGATCGTCACCCACCCGGTACCTGATGGCGATTCGTTGATGACATCAGCTCAATTAGGGGCTCCGACGCAAACCATCGTCACGGAGGATGGGCTGCAATGTGAGCGAATCGGAGTTGAATTGAGTGCGGTGCACGATGGGCTTTTCGCTACGGTACTTGGCTTTCAACAGGGGACAACCACGGTTCATACCGTGGCGAGAGCTTCTGTAGAACCGCCCGATGGAGTTCCGATCAACTTGTTGCTACTGGACCGGTTCGGATGCGGGGCTCTGCAAGTCGAAGGTAATGGTGGCGTGGTAATTGATGCCATTCACGACCCCGACAACAACGTCTTGATACCCGGAGTTGCCGCCGTCGACTCGGATGGAACCAACTATGGCAGTCCTTGTGACTCCGCTGGGACGATCAGTGTCCAGGGCAGCAACTCTGTACTAAGAGCAGACGGGCCAATCGACTGCGACGATGAAACGGGCCAGTCGACGCATATTGGATCCGGCCTGACCAAGGGTCATGGCTGTGGCTTGGTTCAAACGGTTGCCGACGGAACTCCCGGCTGTGCTGGAGGCGGAGTCAACCTGCCGGCCTGCTCGCCGGGTGCGGGAGGCGCAAATCCTCCGATCCCAGCAGCCACCGCTTTACCGGCACGGCTCACGAGAGCGCCTATTGACCACCGGTACAACTGCCGCACCAGTTACAACACCATCCCATTCGCTATTGATTGGGCGACTGAGCCACTGACGGTCGGCAATGAACAGGACATCCCCGGATGCACGACGGGCGATCCCGCCCACGTTCATCAGCTCATTGAGAACGTCACACAGTCCGGTCCCCCACCGGGCGGCTTCGCCGGGACGTGGAATACATGGTCACCCACCTACCCATGTGATGTGCCCTCGTCTCACGCGGCTATCGATGTTTCAGGAAATTGGTGGATCAACTGTGCCACATTCAATGTGAGGACATCGGTGACGCTCAGCGCGGGAAGCATGGTTGCCGATGGCGATGTCAACACAACGTCGTCAACTGGCGTCCTGGCAATAGACAACCAAAGCGGGAGTGCAGATCCGGGATTCCTGTTCCTTCGCGACGGGACCCTCTTCAAGGACGGTCAGGCCAGCTTGATTCTCCTCGACACAACGGTCTACGCCACCGAGAACTCGGGTGTGTCGATGGCGGGCGGGGATGGAATTTTGAATTGGCAGGCACCGAACATCGACGGCTACGAGTTCGACGATTTGGCCCTGTGGTCTGATGGACCTGGGACCCACTTTTGGGCGGGCCAGGCCGATCTCACCATGTCAGGTGTGTTCTTCACACCCTTGGCAACTGCCGACTACTCGGGAACCGGTGGTCAGAATCAGACAGATGCACAGTTCATCGCCGACCGGCTCGTGGCAAGAGGGCAAGGTCAACTGGTAGTGGCACCAATTTTTGGTCATTCGGTCGAGTTCAACCCACCCCCGTCGTCGGTTCTTCTCCGATAATCCCGGCCTGCTAGCACCGGTTTTAAGTGTGGCGGTCAATCGGCACCGCGAGTGTCACAAACCGGCGAGTCTTCGAAGGGTCCCGGATCACCGAGATGGCTCCTCCCCCTCGCGCTCGACCCCCTTATCCGTCTCGCTCGGAAGCAAGCAAGGCGACAGCTTGATTCCCGCACTTCCCGGCCAGCGATGAACGCCGGCGACTGGAACCCGGCCCCTCAAGATTCTGCTTGAAACGGCCGATACGACCCGTACGCTGTCGAGTGGCGAGGGAAGGCTTTCACCACGGGGCAGCGTCGATGATCGTCGCCTAGGAGAAAGCCTCATGTTGAAACGGGTGTCAGGGACTCGTAGTAGAACGCGGTCGGAGTCAGCCCAGAGCAAGTCGCCACGCGATTCAGGCGCGGCCATGGTCGAGATGGCTTTCATCTTCAGCATCCTCGTCATGCTCCTCGTCGGCGTGGTGACATCGGCGATCGCCTTCGGGCAGAAGAACTCGGTCGAAAACGCCGC
>DATLEZ010000132.1:0-31424 GCA_035525055.1 Acidimicrobiia bacterium
CGTCGACGCCATCTCCTACCTGATCTTCTTCGTGCGCATCAACCTGGGGTGGAGCTTCGCCCGCTTGGTGATCGGACATTCGATCTTCAACTCGGCCGTGGTGACCCTGATCGTGCTGGCCCGCCTCCAGGGTCTCGACGAGTCACTGGAGGAGGCGGCCGCCGACCTCGGGGCCACGCCGTGGCGAGCCTTCCGACAGATCACGCTGCCGTTGATGCTCCCGGCGGTACTGGCCGGCGCGCTCTTGTCGTTCACCTTCTCGCTCGACGATGTGATCATCTCCAGCTTCGTCAGCACCTCCGGCGGCACCACTCTGCCGGTCTATGTGTTCTCGGCCCTCCGGACCGGATTACGCGGCGACCTGGCAGCCATCTCCACCGTCACACTGGCGGCAACCTTGGTGGCACTGGGGGTGATGGTGTTTGCCCTCCGCCGGTCCGGTGAGTCGGTCGAAGGGGTGGTCGGGACCATCACCGGGGTCGGATGAAGCGCACCGTCTTCGCCGGCGGGACGATCATCACCTCCGACCCGAACGGGCGGCGGACTTCGGCGGTCGCCATCGAGCGTGATCGGATCGTCGCCGTCGGCGATGACGCCCTCCGATTAGCCGATGGCTCGGCCGAGAAGGTCGATCTGGCGGGCAAGACGTTGGTGCCGGGGTTCCGCGACGGTCATTGCCACCCGGTGCTCGGCGGGGCTCAACTTACGGGAGCCCCCATCAGTGGTATCAGCGACCTCAACGAGCTTCTCGACGTCGTTCGTCGGTATGCCGATCAGCATCCCGACCGGGAGTGGATACGCGGCTTCGGGTACCTGCCGGCCATGCTTCCCAATGCCCGTGGGGACGCCACCGTCCTCGACGGCATCGTGAACGACCGCCCGGTCTGGCTCACCGCCAACGACGGGCACACGGGTTGGGTCAACTCGGTGGCGCTGGAGCGGGCCGGGATCGATGCCAACACTCCCGACCCGCCGCACGGGGAGATCGTCCGGCGGCCGGATGGATCGCCCACCGGGGCGCTGCTCGAGTCCGCTCAGGCTCTCATCGAGGCTGCCACTCCCCCTGTCACTCATGCGGACCGGGTGGCCGGAGGCCGCGGCGCCCTCGAACTCTTTCGAGCGAATGGCATCACCTGGGTACAAGACGCCATGGCCCAACCCGAGGACGTCGAAGCGTTTCTCGACCTGGCGAGTTCGGACCCAACCCTCCCCCGGGCAGGCATCGCCCTCCACGCCGACCCCGATCATTGGCAGGAGCAACGACCGGCCTTCGCGGCGGCGAGGCAAAGGGCACGGACCGCCCGCAACGGCAACCGGATCAAGGTGGAGACCGTCAAGTTCTTCGCCGACGGAGTCATCGAGACCGGAACCGCGGCGGTCATCGAGGAATATTCCGACCATCCTGGCTACCACGGGATCGCCAACTGGACGCCGGAAGGGCTGCGCGAAGCTGTCCTAGCGTTCGATGGCGACGGCTTTCAGATTCACATCCATGCCATCGGCGACGCCGGGATCCGCCACGCTCTCGACGCCATCGAGGAGACGATCACTCAACACGGGCACCGGGATCGAAGGGCGACCATCGCCCATACCCAGTTGGTCCATCCCGACGACATCCGCCGCTTCGCCACTCTCGACGTGATCGCCAACTTCGAACCGATCTGGGCTCAGCTCGAACCGACGATGGTGGAGTTGACCATTCCGCGACTCGGCGAGAAGCGGAGCGCCTGGCAATACCCGATCGGCGCGCTGTTGAAGGCGGGAGCCAGAGTGAGCTTTGGCAGCGACTGGCCGGTCACCTCGCTCAATCCGATGGAGGGAATTGCGGTGGCGGTTACCCGCCAGACCTCCGACGGCGATCCGCCTGGTGGTTGGCTCCCGGATCAGCGAATCGACCTCGACACCGCCATCGATCTTTACACGGCGGCGGGTGCCTATCAGTCCTTTGAAGAGCGAGAGGTGGGCCGCATCGCCGCCGGCCTCCGCGCCGACCTGGTGTTGCTGGGAGCCGATCTCGACCGCACCGATCCTCTCGATCTCGGGGCAGTTCCGATCGAAAGGGTGTGGATCGACGGAGCCCGAGTGGAGGGCTGAGAACCCATCCCCGTTTTGGCGCGGGGGATCGACACCAGGGAAGCAGAACTCCGCGCCAAAACAGGCTCGAAGAACATCGTCGGGCTTGGCGCTGACAGCCCGCTGGACTACGCAGGTTCGTTTTCGTCGTCGCCAGCAGCCCGATCGCGATCGGCAGCCTCGGCCTCAAGGCTTAACTTTTGGTCGATCCCGTCGAGGAAATCCTTGATTCGGGACAACATCAGTTCCGCCTCGGCGGGTTGGTACTCGTCGGCCATACTCGAGTCGGCGAACAGATGGCCCGACCCCGGGTAGTCAAAGACCTCCACGGTTCCACCGGCGTCCTCTACCGCTCTCTTAACCGAGTCGATCGCATTTTGCTCCCGGCGGGGATCGTCGACTGTGGAGTGGATTTGGGCGGGCACCCCGGTCGGCCAGGTGACTCCGATCGTCTCCAGGGGAAGGGCGCCGCTCGCCATCACCACTCCGGAAACGGGCCGGTTGGCGGCGACGAACTCGGCCATGCCGGCTCCGTTCGAGAAACCGATCGCAACGAATCCGTCGGGCCGATCGGCAACCCCTTGGATTGCTCTGGTCATCAGTTCCGGGAAGCCGACCTCGTTTATGTAGGCCCCTGCCTCGTCGTAATCGTCGAAGACCTGCCCGTCGTATTGATCAACGATGTGCACCTCGCGACCAACCGTTTTCAACTTGTTCGCAAAGTCGACGAGGCCCGGACGAACTCCAAGAGCTGAGTGGAAGATTGCGACTATCGCCATGGCCCGACCTTAACTGACTTGGAATACCGTGCCCGAAGCGATGAACCTTCCCGTGACACCACCGGTCGAGCCAATGCTGGCCCGGCTTGTCGATCAATTGCCAACTGGTTGGTGGTACGAGCCCAAATGGGACGGATTCAGGGCAGTGGTCTTCCGCGCCGGTTCCGAAGTTTTGATCGAGAGCCGCAACAACCGGCCGATGGCCCTTTACTTCCCAGAAGTGGTACAGGCGGTCCAACAGGCTCTGCCCGAACGATGCGTCGTCGACGGGGAGATCGTCGTCGCCAACCCCGACGACGGCAAGCTCGACTTCTTCGCCCTCCAACAACGTTTGCACCCGGCTGCCAGCCGGGTCGAGCTTCTCGCCGCCCAGACTCCAGCCACGCTGATCGTGTTCGACGTTCTGGCTCTGGGAGATGAGGATCTCAGGCCCGTTGGTTTCAGGGAGCGCCGCCACCGGCTCGAATCACTCCTCGAAGTCGGTGCTGCTGGGGTCGTTCTCACACCGCTCACCCTCGACATCGACGAAGCCATGGACTGGTTCACTGAGTTCGAGGGAGCCGGACTCGACGGCATCGTGGCCAAACACCCCGACAGCGCATATCAGCCGGGCAAGAGAGTCATGGCCAAGCTGAAGCACGATCGCACCGCCGATTGTGTGGTGGTCGGCTACCGGACCCACAAGTCGAGCCGCGACGCGGTCGGTTCGTTGCTCCTCGCGGTCTATGCCGATGGAGCGGAGCCTGTTCACGAGTGGGAGGCGATGTTCGGCGGACTCATCCCCATTGGGGTGGCGGCTTCGTTCCCCGCCGCCCGGCGACGAGAGCTGTTCACCGAGCTCGCCCCTTACGTCGTCGACCTGGCCGAGCATCCCTGGGCCGGGGTCGCGTCGGAGGCGGCCGATTACCCGGGCAGCCGCTGGAACCCGGACAAGGACCTTTCCTTCACCCCACTTCGCCCCGAACTGGTGGCGGAGGTGCGATTCAACCAACTAGACGGTGGCCGGCTCCGCCATCCGGCCCAGTTCCTCCGCTGGCGACCAGACCGCGACCCGGTGAGCTGCCGGTTCGATCAGCTCGAGGCGACCTCGTCATTTGGTCTGGACGACATCCTCCGCAGATGAACGAATTCGAGCTTCGTGTTCGCCGATCGAGCGTCGAGCTGGCAATACGCTATTTCAATGACCTTCGAGTTCTCCGGCGAGATCTGGTCTTGGCGTGGACCTTCCCCCTTTCACTTCGTCACCGTTCCCGACCGTCAGTCCGAAGAGATCAAGGACATCTCAGGATTCGTTACCTATGGATGGGGAATGATCCCGGTCAAAGTCCGGATCGGAAGGACCGAATGGAAGACCGCCCTGTGGCCCAAGGACGGCCGCTACATCGTCCCCATCAAGGACGTCGTTCGCAAGGCGGAAGAACTCGACCTCGGTGACACGGTCACCATCAGGCTCGAAGTGTCCAGAGGAGCGAGGTGAGGGTGTCTGTCATCAAGAGGCGTCGATCCCGGGAGTACGTGACTAGAGGAGAGACGTGATGGGTTCGTTCGAAATCGGGTTGGTGCTGCCAATCTTCCAGTTCGGACCGGAGCGAACAACGCCTCGGTGGACCGAGATGCGCGAGATGGCCCGACTAAGTGAAGAAACAGGCTTCGACACGATCTGGATCGCCGACGAGCTTCTCTGGCAGGTGGAAGGCGCGTCACCGCAAGGGGCGTGGGATGGTGTCTCGATCATGGGCGCGGTCGCCGCCGTGACCTCCCGCATCAAGGTCGGCTCGTGGGTGTTGTCTGCCCTCCATCGCAACCCGGGCATCCTCGCCAAGACTGCGGAAACCCTGGATGAGATCTGCGGCGGTCGATTCGTCTTTGGGTTGGGGGCGGGTCACGAATGGCCGGGCCAGGCGCACGCATTCGGGCTGCCGGAAACACAAATCTTCGCTCGGTTCGAGGAAGCCCTTCAGATCATCGTTCCGTTGCTTCGTGAGGGTCATGCCGACTTCGAAGGACAATTCCACGCCGCCCGCGACCTAGTGCAGCAACCGGTCGGGCCGCGGCCGAAGGCGATCCCACTGCTTCTCGGCGGCAACGGTCCCAGGGCGCAACGCAATGCCGCCCTCCACGCCGACATTTGGAGCTGCTATGTCGAGGAGCGGGCTCACGTCGATGAGCTCAAGCCTAGGATCACCTCGCTCGAGAAGATCTGTGACGAGCTCGGGCGCGACCCTGGAGGCATCGGGCGAGCGGTAGGTGTTGGCGTGCGTCCCTTTGACTCCGCCGGTGCAACAGACAGCTCCATCTCCGGCACTCCTGAGCAGATCGCAACGGCACTCCGGTCATTTCGTGACATAGGTTTCACCCAGGTCGACCTGATGGTCAGTCCCGGCACCATCGCGGCAGTTGAGGCACTGGTGCCAGTGATTGAGCTGCTGCGATCTCAGTAGAAACCAGACATGATCTCCTCCTCTGTGTAGGGAGTTCAAGATGGTGTGGATCGACGGAGCCGTGGTCAAGTCCTGAGACGTAACGTCGGGGTCGATCCAAGAACGCCGGCGGTCGGGGCAAAGGGTTTGCCTCCACCCCGACCGTCGCTTTCGTGATCAGGAACCGGCTCGGAAGAAAGGCCCGTAGTAGTCCCCGAGCCTCCCCCGATACGCCGTGTCCATCATTCCCATCTCTGGGTCGAACTCGGGAGAATTCTTGATCTGGTCCTTGGTCAAGTCCAGCATCACCTGCTGCTCGTCAAGGTTGACATGGGTGATTGCTCCGGCCGGGATCATCACCTTTCGACCAAGAATCCATGGTCCGGTATCGACCACGATGTAACCGGCCCCAGCCTCAGCGGAGGCTTCATCGATGTGGCCGATTTTGCCATCCATCGCCTCGACCTGGAAGCCGGTGATCGTCCCAGTCGGCACGGCCATCGCCTCCCGGTAGGTCCACAGTTCGGTATACATGGCTTACTCCTTTCCCCTAGCGGGTGAGTTACCCACTGGTGTCTACCGGTGCTAAGTACCCGATGGTTCCTGCTGGTAAACGTTCTACCGCCATCCCGACAGGGCCAAACAGTGCTGTCTGTGACCGAACTCGCGCTGACAGTGGCTCCGGGTTGGCCGATTCTGATCCCGTCGGCCGGTCGCCACCGGACGGGGGTTCCGATCAATCCCTCTCAGGCCGTTTCCTGCGTGACGACGGCCTGCATGCCTCCGTAAGGTGCGAGAGAGAAATGGAGACTCCCACTTGACCGAGACAATCCGCACCGCCATCGCGGCCGCCAGCGCCTACCTACTCGAGCATCGAGACCAGGTTCGCTACACCGACTGTCCGGCCATGGCACGCGTCGAAGAGGGCTTGCGCATCCGCGTGGAGGGATCCAACGGCGAAGTCGTGATGACCGACATGCCCGGCGGGGTCGGCGGCGGCGGATCGGCACCAAGTCCCGGCTGGTTTCTGCGAGCCAGCGTGGCCGCTTACGTCACCTCACTGGCGGTGATGCGAGCCGCCCAGCTCGAGATCGAAGGTTTCACTTGCGAGGTCGAGGTTGACAGCCAATCCGACGACTACGGAATTCTGGGCCTCGAATCGTCGGTCCCGTCCGGACCGCTCTCGATGCGGATCAAGATCCACGTAACAGCGGAAGGCAGCGAGCCCGACCTAGTAGCGGAAGTGGCCAAGTGGGCGGTCGATCACTGTCCGGTGTCGGATGCCATCAGACCCGGATTGACACCTCGCAAACGGCTGCTTGACACCGAGCGCCGAGTACCAGCAGACCGGGGCAAAGCGCGTCGAGGTGTTGCGCGGGCAGGTGGCCATTCCAAAGGCGCCCACCATCATGATCTATGGAGACTGTCCCTCCAGGGTGATAAATTGGCGATGCGGTTTGCGATGGTCAGAAGCGACACTCATGACCACCGAGACGCCGAGAGTTGCGCTGTTTCAACGACTCAACGAGGTTCTGGGACCAGATCACGCTTCAACCCTCATGACCTACCTACCCACCGAACCGCCTGCCACTAAGTCCGATATCAGCGACTTGAAGTCGGCGATCCGGGATATCAAGACTGACATCCGGGATATTAAGATCGACATCTCGGAGCTGAGGGCGGAGCTGAAGTCAGATCTCCGTGAGACGGAGCTGCGTTTGAGGCAAGGCATGGACGGGATCGACCTCCGGTTAACCAACCACGATCTGCGGTTCGACAACGTTCACGAAGCCCTGCGGCAACAAACTCGGACGTTCATTCTGGCGACGACCGGAACCATGGTCACCTTGTGGGGGCTGGCCTTTGGCGCCGCCGCTTTGCTCTGAACCGCCGGGAGTACCTCTCCAGTGATAGTCGCAACCTCTCGGGTCGCCCTTCCCGGAGGCGTCGGGCGCTCGCTGTCTCAGTAAGACCACGCCTGCGCCCTAGATACAAGGGCCCAGCCTTCCCATATGCAGACGGGTCGTGCATACTAAAGCATATGAGAACAACGCTGAACCTCCGAGAAGACCTGGTCGAAGAAGCGCGCCAGGCGACCGGAATCGATGAAAAGACCGCTTTGGTTCATGCCGGCCTCAAAGCCTTAGTGGATCGAGAGAAGGCCCGACGTCTGGCAGCCTTAGGCGGTTCTGAGCCTGGCCTCGCCCAGCCCCGACGTCGACGCGCCTCGGCGTGATCGTCGACACCTCGGTCTGGGTCCAGCATCTACGCAAGGGTGAACCGCGTCTCCGTGAATACCTAGACGATGGAATCGTCATGGTCCATCCATGCGTAATTGGCGAGCTGGCCTGCGGGAACATCCACAACCGAAGCGAGGTGCTCTCGTTGCTGGCATCCCTTCTCACAACGCACGTGGTCGCCGACGACGAATTGCTTCACTTTGTGGAGACAGAGGGGCTCTACGGTCGGGGTATGGGTTGGGTCGACATCCATCTGCTCGCCTCGGCCCGCGTATCGGGTGTACGGCTGTGGACCCGCGATCGTCGTTTGGGTGAGGCCGCCTTAGCGTTGGGCGTGGCGGTGTAGGCGCAGGCCGTTACAGGCTGCTCCGTCGGGATCCGACAGTTCGCGAATAGGTCGGTCAGACACGCACCCGACCTACCCACAACTCGACTCGTCGAGATACCTCAGGCATTCCTCCTCGGTCAGTTCACGAGTGACCCGGCTCAGCGCTAACGAGATCAGCCGCTCGGGGTCGAGGTAGAACTTGCGCAGCACCTGGTTGGCGTCGGGATACAGCAGATACTCGCCCTCGGAGCTAAAGGCGAGATGGGGAGGTGAGGCGCCATCGAGTCCGGTCCGGATTTCGGCGACCAACTCACCGCTGTGAATGTCCCAGAGCCGAATGATCGGAGAGTCAAACGCCGAGGTGGCAAGAATCCCGGTGGAGCTGAGCGCCAGACCGGGCACGGCCCCAGTGGCGACAGTCTGGTGGAAGACCAAAGCTTCGTCGACCGCGGTTCCCTCCACCACCGCCACCAAGTCGAGGACCGCCACTGTCCCGTCTGCGCTTTCCGATACCAAGTACTGGCCCGTGGGGTCGAAGCGGATGTGGGTGGGATAGAGCTCGAGGCTCGCCACCATCTCTCCGCTGACTAAGTCATAGACCTCAACCGTTTGCTCGTTTCCGTTGGTGATGTTCACAGCCAGGTAGCGACCGGTGGGCAACGCGCTCCCCGGGTTGAAAGCAGCCCGGAACACCGCCCGCCCACCCAGATCGAGCAGTTCCGCTTCGGTGGAAACCTCCACCACCCGGCTCCTCAGCTCGACATCAGTAGCAGCTCCAATGCCGCAAAGGAACAGCCCATCAAGTGCTACCGCCGACCCGTCCGGGCTCAGCGCCCGCGGGTTGGTGCAGGCGGGTAGCTGCTGAATGGGCTCACCCGAATCCAGGTCATAGACCGCGGCAACACCCTCGGTGTCCACCGCCGCGAACACCTCCCAGCCTTGGTTGAGCACTGGTTGCAAGGGAGCATCGGCGAGGAAACCCTCCGCCAAACCAAGCAACCGTCCGTCGTCCGTCGCCCGCCGCTCCAGGGTCCCACTCCAGGTGGATGCCGCCAGCTCGCGGCCGTCGGGCGAGAATTCGAGCAGGAAAGGAAGGCCGGTTTCGATCTCGATAGCACCCAGCGCGGGAGAACCGCCCGGGCTGACATCCCAGATGCGGGTTTCGCCGTCGGTGCCGGCCGTGTAGAGCCGCTCGCCATTTGGTGAGAACGCCGCTCCCCATATCCCCGCGACATGACCGGAGAGTTCAAGAATCTCGGCCCCATCGTCGAGGTCGAAGAGTTCGACCCGGCCTTCGTCACCGGCCAGTGCCACCGTCACTCCGTCGGGGCTGATGACCAGTTCACGCTTCGAAGTGACCGGCCGCGACCAGCTGAGGGTCCGAGCTTCAAGGTCCCAAACCTGGAGGGTCTGGTGACGGGCCGCGACCGCCAACCGCTGTCCGGTTTGGTCGATCGCCATGTAGAGCGGGTCGAGTCCCGGGGTCTCCAGCAGGTCGACCTGCGCACCGCTGCCGAGGTCGTAAAACCCGACGATTTGTTGCGGTCCATGAGTCACTGCCAAGGTTTCCTGGTCATAGAAGGCGATCCGTCCCACGAACTCCGACTGGAACGCGGCGACGACCTGCCCCGATTCCACCTGCCAGACCGTGACGGTCTCGATGGTGCCGTCCCAACTGGCGGCGGCGAGATGGCTCCCGTCGGCGCTCCAGGTTGGATCCCAACTCGCCCAACCCGGCACGTCTAGCTCGCTGATCTCGCTACCTGTGGCCGGGTCCCAGATGACGATCATCGTGCTGGACTCCGGGTTGGTCTCGTATGCCACTGCCAGGCGCCCGTCAGGACTGAAAGCAAAGGCTCGGCCTCCACCCCCGCCGTCCTCGCGGTTCTCGCCCTTGACCACCGGGGAGGCACCGATCAAGGTTCGGATCGGATCCCCGTTGATGGCATCACGAACGACGACTTCGCCGGTAGCCCAACTCGTCTCGGGGTCCAAGGAGTCGGTGACCAGCAGCGATCCATCGGGGCTTGCCGCGGCATTGCCGATTCCGCCTGCGAATCTCGCTTCCAGCCGTGAGGACTGCACGGCCACTTGCAATGCGCCCAATGCCTCGGGCAACGGCGGCTCTCCCATGCGTCGCGAAATCTCGACTGCCTCGAGGGCGAGGAGGATGCTGCGTTCTGGATCTTCTGCCAGAGCCAACGCGGCCTCGCCCGCGAGCCGGCGCACATTGGATTGCCGAGCCTCGTTGTCGGCCACCCGGCCCTGCAGCAGGGCGACGATGGCCAGAACCGCAAATATCGTCAGCGCCGCCGAGACGATTCCGGCCCGGCGGCGCCGTTGCCGGCTGGCGACGTCATGGCTCCGCTCGAGAAAGGTCCGCTCGGTGGAGCTGAGCGCGATCTCCGAGGCAAAACCATCGGCGTAGCGGGTGAGCCGCGGTCCGGAGAGGAGATAGCTGTCGGCGCGATCGTGCCCTTCCCACTCCGAGGCCAGTTCACTGAGTTGACGGTGTAACCCGATCGAGCCTCGGGCGTCATCGATCCAACTTCTGAGTCGAGGCCATTCCCTGAGAAGAGACTCATGAGCCACCTCCACAGTTGGCCGCCCGGTTGGATCGCGATCAAAGGTGACGAGACGATTGCGGCCGAAGGTTTCGAGCACCTCATTCGCTCCTTCCAGCCCAGCGAGCGAGGCCGCTGTCACCCGCCTCCGCAGCGGTTCGCCGTCCTCGGAGAGCATGACCATGCGAAGAAAGACCTGGCGCGCCGTTTCTTCAGCACCGTCTCCGAGACGGAGGTAGAGCTCGTCGGCTCGCTTCGCCAGTGAGCCTGCCAGGCCACCTGCCGCTTGGTAAGCCTCGTAGCTGAGTCGCTTCCCATCGCCGCGTTCGAAGAGATCGGTGAGGGCATACTCGAGCAGCGGTTAAGCGATAGCTCGGTTGGCGACATCGCGCACTGCCGCCGCCACCAGGTCGGGCTCGACCGTCGCCCCTACCGCGCTCGCAGGTCGCACGATGACATCACGCACCTCGTGGTCTTCGAGTGGGGTCACCAAGAACAGCGCCTCTTTGAGGTGGCGGGCGAAAGCCAGATGGCCAGCCGCCCGATCGAGGAAGTCGGTTCTGATCGTGATCACCACCCACGGCCCTCGGCGCCTTTCGGCGAGGTCGCTCATGCTCTGCAAGAACCGGTCGGGTTCAATGGCGATGCGCCAGGATGTCCACTTTTGGTCGGGCGGCGAGGTCAGCTGGGCCCAACGTGGCACCGAGCACGCCGCCAACGTGATCGCTTGGGGACTGAGCGAGGCTCCGTTCTTGGTTTCTCGGACCTACCCGAATGATCCGCAGAGCATGATCGCGAGTTTCGAGCATCTCACCGGCCACGCTCCCCTGCATGACGGCGGTGAGGGGGTCCAGTTGGTGGATCGGACCGAATTTCAGCAGACGGAGTCCCGGCCGATCGAATCGGGGCAATAGGCAGTCAACCCGCCCGATTTCTCCGTGCCCGTTGGCTGCTCCGTCGCCAGAACGCCAATCTCCCTGTCGGCTACAGGATCCAGTTCTTCAAGGCGCGGCGCTCCTTCAGAGCAGCATTTCGCACCTCGGCGAAGAACTTCTCCTGATCGCGCAGCTTCCCGAACCCAATGATCCGCAGCTTGAAGCGATCGTTGAATCTGGAAGGCTTGTCGACCGTCATCGCTTGCGAGGGTCACGTGGGTGCCAGCTCCATCGGGGTGAGAACGGCGATCTGGTATCCGTCGGCCCCTTCGATGAGCTGATAACAGAAACGCTCGGGGGTTGGCCCTGAAAGGACCAGGTGACGTCGGCCCATACAGTCCCCGGAGCCTCGGCCATGATCACTACCTGCTGGTCGACTGAATCGACTCCTTCGTACTGCTCCCGGGAGGCGGCGAAGAACTCCTCGGTTTGGCGGGCATCGGTCACCGCTATCGAAATTGCCGGGGAACAAGATGAGCGAAGGGATCGCGTACATCCCGGCCATTGCCGCCTTGTCCCGGGCCAGGAGAGCGGCCGCGTAGCATTCGAAAAACTGGTTTGCCTTGTCGGTGGTCTGTGTCATCGGCTCACCGTACGAAACAAACCTGACAGGCTGGTGTCCTCTTTAGGATGAGATCCGTGGACGACCGAGTCAGGCTCGCCGCTTTCTCCCGGGATGGGCATCTCGCCCTGCGGCGCGTCGAAAGTCAAAACTGGAATTCTCCGAGGTGGGTACCCGCGCTATGGCGCTGCTCCTGAGCCAGCTCCGGGGAGAGCCATCCGAACCTTTAGAAGTGGTGGTCGACGCCGACCTGGTGGTGCGGGCGAGTACCGCTCCACCGCGATAAGGCGCAAAGATGCTCCGAGCCTCGCTGACTCTCGATCCCGATCACCGGGTGGGACCTGTCCAGCGACGGACCTTTGGGTCTTTTGTCGAGCATCTGGGCCGCTGCGTCTACACCGGAATCTTCGAGCCGGGCCATCCCCAAGCCGACGACGACGGCGTCCGGCGCGACGTGCTCGACCTCGTGCGGGAGATGGGCGTGTCAGTGGTCCGCTATCCCGGCGGGAACTTCGTGTCGGGCTATCGGTGGGAAGATGGGGTGGGGCCGGTCGAGCAGCGGCCCGCCCGCCTCGAGACGGCCTGGCATTCTCTCGAGACCAACGCCTTCGGCCTCGGCGAATTCGCCACCTGGGCCAGGAAGGCCGAAGTCGAAATGATGCTGGCGCTCAACCTCGGCACACGCGGGGTGCCGGATGCCCTGAGCCTGCTCGAATACAGCAATCATCCCGGAGGGACCTACTGGTCCGACCGCCGCATAGCCGACGGCCACCGCCAGCCTTTCGATATCAAGCTGTGGTGTTTGGGAAACGAGATGGACGGTCCTTGGCAGATCGGGCGCAAGACCGCCGACGAGTACGGACGCCTCGCCGCCGAAACCGGGCGGGCCATGCGCATGATCGACCCGTCATTGGAGCTGGTGGCATGCGGTAGCTCGCATTCGAACATGCCCACTTTCGGGGCGTGGGAAGCCACGGTCCTCGAGCACGCATACGACCAGATCGACTATCTCTCGCTCCATGCCTACTACGAGGAGCGCGACGGGGATCTCGGCAGCTTCCTCGCCTCCGCGGTCGACATGGAGTCCTTCATCGAAGCGGTCATTTCTATTGCCGACCACGTTCGCGCCAAGACCGGCGCCAGGAAACGAATCAACCTCTCCTTCGACGAGTGGAACGTCTGGTACATCAGTGGCTTTCAGGACCAGCCTCCATCATCGGACTGGCCCATAGCGCCCCGCCTGATCGAGGACACCTACAACGTGGCCGACGCGGTGGTGGTGGGCAGCCTCCTGATCACCTTGCTGCGTCACAGCGACCGGGTCACGGCTGCCTGTCAAGCGCAGCTGGTCAATGCGATTGCCCCGATCCGCACCGAGCCGGGCGGGTCATCGTGGAGGCAGACGACTTTCTATCCCTTCGCCCATGCCGCCGGATTTGCCCGGGGAGACGTGCTGGGCGCTGAACCCAGCGGACCGGAATACAACAACGACAAGTTCGGTGAGACGGCCTTCGTCGACGCCGTCGCCACCCACGACAACGACCGTGGCGAGCTGACGATCTTCGCCATCAACCGGAGCCAGACGGAGAGCATCGCCCTGGACATCGGGCTGCGGGCATTTCCCCGGTACCGGGTGGTCGACCATCTGGTGATTGCTGACGATGACGTCCGGGCTGCCAACACCGAGGATCGGCCGGATCGGGTGACCCCGAGGCAGGCGGGGGTCGCCCAGCAGGCGGACTCGCCGCCCGAGGTCGTGCTGCCGGCGGTCTCCTGGAACGTCATCCGGCTGCAGCGCATTCCCGCCTAGTCGAGCCCGAAGAGGGCCCGAATTCGCTCCCGGCGGGGAGTCGACAGCTCCTCAAGTTCCTGGACGACCACCCCTCGCTTGTCCTGGCCAGGCACCAATCGATCGAGGACGGCCATCACGAGGATGGCGCCGTCGGCCACCCTCCACATCGCTTCACGGGGGCCCTCCAAGAAGCGGTAAAGGCCGATGAACGGCAGAAGGGCCAGAGCGGGGACGATGAACAGGCTGCCGACGACAGTGCCGGCATAGCACCGGGCGACCGATCTCCATCGTGAGACAGGGGTGGTTATCCCGGTGACGATCCCGATCCATACCAGGAAGGTCACAATTCCGGCCAGCACGAGGCGCCAGCCGCTCCAGATCTCCGCCAACAGCAGTGTCGAGAGAATGCTGAAGACCACAACTGCCACGGCGCCGACCCTCGTTTTCACCAGGTGACCGATCATTGTCGGCCATGTGACCGCACCGACCATCAACAGGCGCCGCAGCCCGGGGACGCCGAGCGAACTCAGCATCTCATTGAAGATGTCATCGGCGTCGAATCGATTGACGGGACTCTCGGGCCGGCACAGCTTGTCGTGCACAACTGCCGCCTTGGTGTAAAGGCCGTACCTCGGGAACAGCCACGTCATTATCAGCGGCACCGAGGCAAGGTCAGTTTCGAAGCCGGCCTCGGCGGCGTGGGCGGTGGCGTGAGCATCTGTGTAGGTCAGTCCGCCGTTGACCCGCCACGTAAAAGGCGTGGCTGGACCGGTCTCTCGTGCCGTTAGCGATCTAGGGGCGAATCCGGGCATTTGGCACCTCCCATGACGTGAGGGTATTGGTCCGTCCGTTCTTGTGACGGTTGACCTACCACATAGGTGGTGAACCGTCACGAGAAGGAGAAGCCGACGTCGTCGACATAGGCCGACGCCTCCTCGTAATCGGCGAAGAACGGCCGTCGTACTGATCGACCACCGTCACCTCGTGGGCGGCCTTTCTCAAATCATCGGCGAAGTCGACGAGCCCCGAGGACCGAATGAAACACGGCGACAATCGCCACTTGCCGACTTTGCCGCCAGCCTGGGGCGGCACCGGTTTGCATTCGGGTGTAGGTTCCGAGTCCGCAAGCAGGAGGAGACCTGTGCCCGATCATCCCAACGCCGCCAAATACCGAGAGTTGAGCAAGGCCACCGAGGACGGTGACTTCTCGGCCTTTGCCGATGCCATGTCCGATGACGTCGAGTGGTGGGAAATCGGCTCCGACCAACCGGTCCGGGGCAAGGCGGCGCTCGCTGAAAGAATGCAGGCGATGATGGGTGGTGACATGTCTATAAAGGGCAACCTCCACGATGTAGTCGCCAACGACGAGCACATGGTCGCCCTGGTCAACGCCACCGTCGAGCGGGGCGGCAAGACGTTCTCATACAGGACGGCTGAGATCTACCACGTCAAGGACGGCAAGATCACCCACCGCTGGGCGTTTTCCGACGATACGGCCGCTATCAACGAGTTCTTCGCCTGACCCGGCCGACCCTGAGGCCTCCCGGCTGGCCATCGTCTCCGCAAGCCCCGGATCCAACTAATTTCGAGGGCGTCCCCAGGAGAACGACTTGTCGATCTATCAGAGCCCGGATCGCCCGGAATCGATGTTGCCGACTCACGACGTGCCGATGCGTCATGCCTTCGTCGTCGTCGGAGAGCGGACGTTGTTCCTGTGCCACGTGGTCAATTGGTGGCTGGAGGGCCAGAACTGGGAGCTGGTCCTCCGCATCACCATTCCGGAGGCGGCCCGGAAGAAGATCCTGAGCGATCGGGAGGCCGACGAACCGCACTTTCTGGTGACCTCACGTTCGAGCAAGTTCACGATCCCGGATCTGATACGACGCTCGTGGTCGATGAGGATCGCCGATCGCAAGTTTCAGGCCGATGTTTACAAGGGCATCGCAGCGGGAGTGAAGCCCGACCAACCGGACCCCGACTGGCTGCCGTGGGACGACGACGAGGCGTTCCTGACGAAGGTCACCGTGAAGGTCGACGCCGTCATCCACCACCGGCACGCCAACCTCAACCTGGTCGGCCAGGAACACGAGCAATACCTACTGTTCGGAGAAGGTGACGAAGCTCACGTCTACCACCTGCCGGTTCGCCAGCCCGATTACGAGCATGTGGCGACCCTCGATCGAGCCCCAGGATGGCTCCTACCCAACCAAGTCGAAACCGGAACGGTGGTGTCGGTGCCGTCGATCCCCTGGTTGCCGGGTGAGACCCGTTGCACGGAGCCGCCGCTACTGCTCGACCAACCGACGGTGGTCCGCTTCAATGGCCTCATCGACTACCGGACCAAGAGGTGGGATGACACCGCTGGTCCGAACCGGCCGATCCCGCGCTACGAGATAAACGTGGAGCGGGACTGGTGGTTTGCTACCGGCGTCCTCAACTTCACTCAGCCCACGTTTGGTCAGTGCATCTAGCCAGCGACTTCTCGTTCACCAGTCAACCGCATGACCGGGCACTTGCCTGCAAGTCAGATCCCAGATGACGTGCAGAACCTGTTGTTGTTCCAATCATTGTCAACGCGAGTCGCGTCATCGATAGCGTCGAAGCTCCCATTGCCGCATCCAATGTTGCGATTTATCCGGTTGTTGCTCGATCCATTCACGACAGCGAAGCCCGATGTGCCGTTGCTCAGAGACGTGTTGCTGACCAATCTGTTACCGGTCGCTCCACTGAGAACGAAGCCATCGGCGGTGTTGCCAGTCGCCCCTTACCGTGTTCCCTATTGCTCCGTCGAACCGATAGCCCGGGTGACGACGTAGTAGTCGATATCGCCCCACTTCTGAAACGACCAACCGAGCACCTTCTCGTAGAAGCTGCGGGCGCGTTCCATATCATCGACATGGATCTCGAAATGAATCGGTCTTGCCACGGATCCTCCTCCTCGAAAGTTGGACCCGAACGCTAGTGATGAGGAGGCCGAGACCATCCGACGGCGGTGTTAGGCGGATGCGTCGGGACTACCTCGAGACGAACCGGCGGCGCTCTGAGGAAGGAATGCGTCGAGAGTTCGCGCACCCCCCTCGATCGCCCAAAGCGGTGATCGGTCCCCCCGCAAGCAGGGGGACAAGCCCCAAGTCTGGAAAGCCCAACTTGAGACGAACCGGCGGGAGTTCGCGCACCCCCGTCGATCTCGCTTCGCTTCGATCGGTCCCCCCAGCAAGCGGGGGGACAGCTAGCTGGGGGACAGAATCCTCGTTTTGTCCCCCCTCTTGAGGGTGGTCAGCGACCCCAGCGGCAGGTGAACCATCCGGTAACCTCCGGGCCCGCGGTACCGTATTCGGGCCAGGTCTCATGAGTTCTTCCGCTCCCCCAGCTCCTCCTTCTGCTGCGCCGTCGCCGCCGGTTCGCCGGCAGCGGTTTAGCCGCGGGCAACGGTGGGTCATTCGGATCCTGTTGTTCCTGGTGGTGGTCACAGCGGCCCTGGTTGGGCTGGCGTTCTATTCGGAGTCGCGGATGGCTGACGCCGGCACCCTCCCGGCCCTCGCCGCCGGGGACGGCATTTACTTGATCGTCGGCACCGACAATCGCGAAAATCTTCCCGACGAACTGGGCGGGTTCTTCGGTGACTTCCCGGGTGCCCGGGCCGACGTCATCATTCTCGCCCAGGTTGGCGGCGGCCGTCGACAACTGCTGTCGATCCCTCGCGATCTCAAGGTCGATGTGCCGGGACACGGAACTCAGAAGATCAACGCCGCCTACGCCCTCGGCGGGCCTGACCTTTTGGTCGAGTCGGTCGCTCTCGCCACCGGGATCCGGGCCAATCACTATCTGGAGGTGCAGTTCGGGGGGTTCGCCGCCATCGTCGACGCCCTCGGCGGCATCGAATTGACCTTTCCGTATGCGGCCCGCGATCTCAAGTCCGGGCTGGCGGTGGAAGCCGGGACCCAGACCGTCAATGGACCGACCGCCCTCGCCTATGCCCGGTCGCGGACCTACGAGGAGTTCCGTGATGGAGACTGGGTATCGGAGGGCAGCGGCGACATTGCCCGGACCGCCCGACAACGCGAGGTCCTCATGAAGATCATGAGCCAGGCTTCTTCGATCTCCGGCGTCGTCCGCAGCCCGCTGCTGATGAGCGCCGTCGGGGCCTATATGACTTCCGACTCGGGAACGAACGTCTTCGCTCTGGCCCGCACCGGTTGGGCAATGCAAACGGCCTCGGCCACGGACTCGGTGGCGCTGCCGGTGCAGATCTCGGAGGAGGGCGGCGTGTCTTATGTGATCCGGGTGGAACCTGCCGCTACCGAGGTCATCAACGCCTTCGTGACGAGGGCACCGCTTTCATCGCCTTAGACCCGGTCACGGCGGCCACACCTTGTCGAAGCGCTCCAGCACCACCAGTTCGTCGTCGGTGATGGGGCTTCCTTCGGCCTCGAAGAACCAGATGTGGGCCTCCCGCCAGTACTTCAAGGATCGGTCGCCTTCGCCCTCGACCCACGCGAACTCTTCGTCGGCCTCGCCGAAGGGAACGATGTCGATGCGAGTCGTGCGGATGATGCAGATCGGCTCGCCGGTCCCGTCCAGGATCACCGAGTAGCCCCCGACCTCGGGCTTGGGTTCGCCATCCTCCTCGAAGCTCGAGAGCTTGCAGGTGGTGGCGCGTTTGGGACCGTCGCGCACCAGCAGACCCAGCTCCGTGGCGAGCTCGGGCATGTCGTCAGCACCGAAAGCCCATGCCTCGTAGGTGGCGTCGGTGTTGGTGGCATCGGCGAACGCCTCCCAAAAAGCGCGTATCGAAGGGCTGTGTTCAGTGGCCATACACCCATCCAAGCAGGCGGACCCATCCCAGAGATTCCGGGCCGTTCGCCATTTCGACCGACATCGTTTCCATTTCGGAGGCAAACTCAGCCGTACCCGAGTGGAGGAGTTCCATGCCGGAGAACGACCCTCGTTCTGTGTCTCCTGATCGCCCTCGTCACACCCGTCGTCGCCGTTCAAGCTGATGACGGCAGGGTGGTCCGGTTCGCTACCTTCAATGCTTCGCTCAACCGCAACCTGGCCGGCCAGCTCATCAGCGATCTGTCCACCCCGGGCAACGCCCAGGCGGCCACGATTGCCGAAATCATCCAGCGGGCGGAACCCGACGTAGTTCTCATCAACGAGTTCGACTTCGACGCCGACCACACCGCACTGCAGTTGTTCCAGCAGAACTATCTGTCGGTGCCGCAGAACGGGGCACGCCCGATCGTCTACCTCTACTCGTACACCGCCCCGTCCAATACCGGCGTCCCCTCGGGCCTGGACCTGGACAACAATGGATTGGTCGAGGGGCCCAACGATGCCTTCGGCTTCGGATTCTTCCCCGGCCAGTTCGGGATGGCGGTCTACTCCAAGTTCCCGATCGACTTCGACGAGGTCCGTACCTTCCAGCACTTCCTATGGAAGGACATGCCGGGAGCCCTGCTGCCCGACGACCCTGCTGTGGCCGGGTCGGCCGATTGGTACTCGCCCGAAGAACTCGAGGTGTTCCGCCTGTCCTCGAAGAGCCATTGGGACCTGCCGATCGAGATCGGCAAGACGACGGTTCATTTCCTGGTGAGCCATCCCACCCCGCCCGTGTTCGACGGGCCCGAAGACCGCAACGGGACCCGCAACTTTGACGAGATCCGTTTCTGGGCCGACCACATCAGCCCTCGCCAAGGCGGGTACATCTACGACGACAACGGTGTCTCCGGAGGACTCAAGCCGGGCGAATTGTTCGTTATCGCCGGCGACCAGAACTCTGATCCCCTGGACGGCGACAGCCTCCCCGGAGCCATCCAGCAGCTCATCGAGCATCCGCTGGTCAACGTCCGGGTAACCCCCGACAGCGATGGGGCGGTTGAGGCCTCGATCCTGCAGGGTGGGGCCAACGCGAGTCATCAGAGCGATCCCCGCTTCGATACCGCCGACTTCTCCGACACTGCTCCGGGAAACCTGCGGGCCGACTACGTGCTTCCCCGAAAGAACATGCAGATTGTGGATGGAGCTGTGTTCTGGCCATTGCAATCGGACCCGCTGTTCCGCTTGACGGGAACCTTTCCGTTCCCCAGCTCGGACCATCGACTGGTGTGGATCGACTTGCAGTTCCGATTCCGAAGCTGAGGAGACATACCCCTTTTCGCGCGAAAACGGCTCGAACTCAGTCTGTGAGGCCGCTCCGACCTACCATCGGTGACCCGTCGATAAGGACGATATGCCGGTGACCCTTCCACCCAACGGCACACGAGGCACGGAGCTGCCGAAGTTCGCCCGGCCGTTGATGAAGGCGGGGACGGGACTCAGCCACTTCATGTTCGGACTTCTCGGGGATCGGATGAAGATCCAGGGCGGGCCGCTCCTGATGATCAAGACGGTTGGGGCGAAGACCGGTAAGGAGCGTAAGACGGTCGTGGCCCGGTTCGAAGACCCGGGCCACCCTGGAGCCTGGCTGGTGGTCGGATCGGCCGGGGGTCGGCCCGGAACCCTTCCTGGTGCTACAACCTGGCCAAGAACCCGGGTCAGGTATGGATCACGGTGGACAAGGAAAACCACAAAGTCCACCCTGAGTCGCCGCACGGCGTCGAGCGAGACGAGGCGTGGAAGGGGATCGTGTCCGTGGCGGCGGGCTTCGGGAAGTACGACATCTCCACCGACCGCCTGATCCCGGTGATCCGCCTGACCCCTTACACCGTGGCTTAGCGAGCTGGTTCAGCGAGTAGTTTCCACCCATGATCGAGGGCATGGCTGCTGATCCCCGGTCGATGTCGATCCGACTTCAAGACGGTCGCCGCCTCGGGTACGCCGACCTCGGTGATCCCGACGGGCATCCGATGTTCTACTTCCACGGTTGGCCGGGATCTCGACTTGATCCCATCCCGGTCATCGGGGCCGCCGAACGGGCGGGCGTCCGCCTCCTCTCGGTCGACCGGCCCGGGTTTGGCTTGTCGGATCCGTCCCCAGGGCGAGCCTTGAGCGATTGGCCAAAGGACGTCGGCCACCTAGCCGATCACTTGCATCTCGACCGATTCTCGGTCGTTGGTTGGTCGGGCGGGGGCCCTTCGGTGGCCGCTTGTGCATGGGCGATGCCCGACCGGGTCCATTCCGCCGGTGTCGTCGCCGGGTGGAGCGAGATGAGCAAGCCTTCCCTGCGAAAAGAGGCCGGAGATCGTTTCATGCTCGGGCTGGCCGCTCGAGCCCCGGCATTGCTCGAACCCATCATGGGTCTGATGTCGGTCGCCGGTCGTCACCTGCCGGATCGCGTCTTGATGGCGATCGTGGCCCAGGGTCTTGGGGATAGTGACAAGAAAGTCCTCGCCAACCCGAAGGTGGCGGCGGCAGCTGTGGCGAGCGGTCGCGAAGCCTTCGCCCAGGGCAGGGTGGGAGCGACCGACGATCTTCGGGTTACGGTTGGTGCGTGGGGGTTCGGGCTCGAGGACATCGCCTTGCCGCTCTACCTCTGGGAGGGTGCCGACGACCACGCCGTCCCTCCGAGCGTCATGGCCGACTACCGCCGGATAAGCCACAACCAGTACGTCGAGTTCCCCGGTGAGGGACACATGATCTTCTATTCCCGGGCCGAGGAGATTTTCCGAACTCTGGTTCGCGGCTGATCTAGGCGACGATTTCGAGCGCGGCGAGTCGGGCGAGGAATTCCTTGAGTTCGAGCCGACGGCACAACTCGTTCGCACGAGTCAGATAGCGGTCCCGCTCGGCCGACGGGCCCACCTCGATCAGAGCGACGAGAAGCATCGCCTCGTCGACCCTCATTCCTCTGGCTTCGGCCTCCTTCAAACCTCGGCCAAGCAAGGCGAAGCCGCGCTGGAGCTTTCCTCCCCGAATTGCGGCCTGACCTTTGTAGAGCGCCAACCGCGGGCGAGCGAACGGAAACACCAGGGCGTATCGACCCAGTCGTGCCAGAGCCTTGCGACTGGTCTTCCGGAGCCGTTGTTCTCCACCAACCGGAAGCTGACGCTGGCTGAGCGCGGCGAGGGCATCGAACAGCGCGGAATAACCGGCAAGACTGGTGAAAGCGGCCGGGATCCGTGAAAGGTCTCGCAACGCACGCTCGGCCGCGTCGAGGGCAGGGCCTGGATCCGGTCCGTCGGCCAGGATCCGGGCATCCATCGCTCGGAACACGGGAGGGGTGATGAGGTCGCTGTGATCGATCACCTTCTGGCCCTGCCTCAAACGAGCAAAGGCCTCAGCATCGTCGCCAGCCGCCAGGAGCACCGGGATGCTGTAGGTCAAGGCCCACGCCTCGTGCTGGGTATTGGAGCGAGCGATGGCGGAATCCAGCAGTTCCCGATAGTCGGCTGCCGCCTCGGGGGCCGGAGAGGTGTAGGAGCGAGCGTAGGCCCGCAACGCCAGACAGATCCCGAGGGTGTAGTCGTCGCGCAACCGGCGGCACGCCTCGATGCCTTCGTCCAGGGCTGCATATACCTCTGGCCAGCGAGCACTCCCCAGGTTGTAAGCAGCGCGGGAGTTGGCGGCCGCGACTTTGTGCCCGGAACCGGGACGGCTCACCCACTCGGCGGTTCCCGGCGACACGGCGGTCGTCGTCTTCTCTTCGGCGCTCGCCGCCAGCCGGTTGTACCGCTGAGCGAGCCGATCGAGACGCAGCACTCCCGCCAGATAGCTGAGGTTGCTATACGCAAGGCCCGCCACCTCAGGGCGACCGCTGGCCTCGGCCAGGTTGATCGACATGAGGTTGAGGAGGGGGAACCCCAGCAAGTCGAGATTGAAGTAGTACACCTCCCCCAGGAGCGACGTAAGCCTCGCCGCCTGAATCTGACCCGGTTTCTCCGCTCTCCTTCCCCGGTAACCGAGAAGGTGGAAGATCTGGCGAACAACCTCGCCGGCCAGCCGGATCACCCGGCCAACGGAGGACTTGGGCGGGTGGTACCCGAGCAACGACAGGCCTGCCCGATAAGAGCTCTCAGCCCCGGTGAAGTCGCCCTGGGCCGCCCTGGCCTCACCGATACGGCTGCTCCACAATGATCGCCTTCGATCGTCCACTCCTGCGGGCCGGCCGCTCGAGTCGAGGTCGGCGGCCCGCCGGTAGAACTGGATCGTTTCGACGTTGGCACCTTCGTCGCGAGCATCGCGTCCTGCCTCCTCCAGGTAGCCGAGGGCCCGCACGGCGTCGCCCGCCTTCTCCCAATGGTGAGCGAGGGTGGCGAGTGGAACCGTCGAACTGGACTCCGACTCCCGACGACGCTCGTACCACTCCGCCGCCGATCGGTGCAAGCGCTGCTGCTGTTCGGGCAGGAATAGTTGATAGGCCGCGGCCTGAATGATGGCGTGGCGAAAAGTGTGCCCCTGCCCTGCACCGGGGGCGGTCAATTGGAGGGTGTCGAGCTGAGCCAGCTGCTCGTCGATTGTCGACCGGTCCAGCCCGTTGGGATGGATGGCCGCCAACCCTTCAACATCGAAAGTCTGACCGAGGACACTCGCCACTTTCAACGTGAGGCGGGTGTTCTCGGCGAGTTGATCGAGTCGACCCGTCACTAGTTTCTGAATCTCATCGGGCAGGACCAGCTCGTCATCGAGGTGGCGGCCATCGGCCAGCCTGGCCACCCGGCCCTCCACGACCAGCACTCCAGCATCAAGCAGCGCGAAGGCGAGTTGCTCACTGAACAGCGGGTGACCGGACGCACGCACCCGGATTAACTCGGCGACCTCCGCTGGGATCTCGTCGACTCCGAGTTTGTCGCAGACCATTGCCACGGCGTCGCGGGGGTTGAGCGCTCCGAGCCGAAGATGAAGGGTTGAGGTGCCGCGGAGCAAGGCGTCTCGCTCGGGAGGCAAGTTCGTCATGGGCCGGCTGGTCATGACCAGCATCAAAGGTGCGACCTGTTCGGCGACGGTAAGCGCGAGGTCCCACGACGAGGCGTCGAGCCAGTGGGTGTCTTCGAGCACGATCAACAGACGGGATCCAGCCGCCGAGCGCTCGAGCAGCCTCACCAGCATGCTGGCAATCTCATGCCGGCGAGCTCGGGGCGACATTGCGATTGTCTGCTCGGTTTCGGGGAAATCGACAGCGAGGGCGCCGTTTAGCAGCGACAGAAACGGATGGAGGCTCTCGGGAGCGTCCAGCATTTCGAGAACGCGGGCCCGACGATGACTGGGATCAACGGTGTCTGAAAGCCCGAGCAGTTGAGCCAGCACCGCCTGCCAGGCATGGTACGGACTACCGGCGTCGATCTCCTCGCCGGCCCCGAGAACGGCCACAACGTTCATCTCGGTGGCGGTGTTGATCAGGTCGGCGGCCATTGCCGACTTGCCGATGCCGGCTTCCCCTTCGATCAATACAAAAGAGTTCTTACCGCCATCGACCAGCCCCCCGAGGGCAGCGGCAAGCTGGCTTCGCTCATGGTCTCGTCCCAGAAGCGGGTGAGCTAGGTGGGCACGAAGCGAGGTGAGCGCCCTCCGGGCAGCATCCTCCTCCCATAGTGGGCGATGCACTGAGAGCGGCCGGGCTCTTCCGGCGAGATGGCGAACCCCTAGGTCGGAGAATCGGATCCGATCGAGACTGGCCGTAGCGGTTGTTGAGTCGCACAACGTCTCGTTGGTCGCTGCCTCCATCAGCCGGGAGGCGATGTTGACGACAGAGCCGAGGATTGAGAACTCGCGGTGTACCTCGGAGCCGTAAGCGCCGCAGAAACCGAAGCCGGTCGTAACCCCGATCCCGTACTCGATGCGGAGCCCTCTCAGGGACCGCTCAAGCTCCATCGCAGCACGGATCGCCCGGATGGGGTCGTCATGGTGGCTGTGCGGCGGCACCCCGAACACCCCGACAATCACCGCACCTTTGTCGTCGACCAGGATCTTCTCGACGCTCCCCCCGAACCGGTTGAAGGCGGTCTGCGTTGCCTCCATCGACAGGTGCAGAGCTTCTCGATCTCGAGCTCGGTCGACATCCACACCGCGGATGTTCACCAGGACAGGACTGATCGTGCGCAGCTCGGCCGACCATTCGGCGGGACCTGCGTCGAGCCTGTCCAGGATCGGCCGAGGGACGAATTTCCTTGCCTCTTCCAGAAGGTCGATGGTGACCTCGAATGGCCGGGGCTCGAGTTGTGGTGCCGGCCGAATGAACTCGCGGATCCGCACGGCACCGTTGTCCGCTTCAGATCCGGCTGCGTAGCCCGCCACAAAACTCCAAGCCTGAGCCGAAAGCGCGACGTCTCCGGGACGAGCCGACTTGTGGGAGCTACGGACCTGATCTAAAGCGGCCCCGCCGACGAGATACTCCCATTGGTTATCGACTCCGCCCACTTGAAACACGACGGCCTCGCCGGCGCCGACGGCAACAGTTAGGGCCAACTGATTGCCGTCGGGTCCGAGTGGCTGACCGGCGTTTCGTTGAATGTCGAGACCACATTGAGTGGCGGCGACGACTGCGCGATCCATCATGTCCGGGGCGGTGGCGGTCCAGATGACCAACACCGAATCGCCCGAGAATCGAAGAACGTCACCGCCGTGGCTCGCACACCGTTCGAGAATCGGGCCAAAGCAACGATCGAGGGTACGACTGAGCAGCTCCGCACCCCTAGGTCCAAGCGTTGCGAGTTGATCGCTCATCGAGGTGAAGCCCGACACGTCGACAAACATCACAGCGGCGTGATAGCGGCGGTGGTCGGGAGGGATCCCGGGACGCACCCCTTCAGCGAGACTGCGCAAGAGAAGTCCCGGGACATAGCTGGCCAGAGTCTGTGCCGATGGTCCCAAATCTGATCTTTTCGCTAGCCGACGCCAAGAAAGCCCGGTTGACGGTACCAGTCGGCCCACAACGGAGCTTTGATCGTGCCTTCGCTGACTCATGGGTAGATATGGTTGAGCGCGAGTGAGCGATTCAAGTACAAGATTTCTGGCGACAGAACTCGGACCGCGCCTGGAGCGCCTGCGGTCGTCCCTCAACCCGTCGCTGGCTGAGCTGCTCGACCGCCTTCTCAATCGTCACGGCTGGACCGGCGATTGGGGAAGGCTGCTCAACCCCCTGGGCCAGCCCGTTGTGCAGCTTCCCTACTGGATGGACGAGATCGCATCGGCCGGAATCGCAACCTCCGTACTGGACGATCTGGCCGAAGCGGCGGTCATCGGGTACCTCCATGTTCGAGTCCAGGACGACCTCATTGACGAAGGCGGCTGGCCGGTCCAGGAGGGGCTGTTGCTCTCCGAGGCATTGCTCATTCGCCATGTCTCGATGCTCGCCCGTCACGCCGGGAGCTCGGACCAGTTCTGGACCTACTTCGACGCGAAGGGTTGGGACTATTGCGACGCATCGTTGTTGGAGCGGAGCCTCCTCGACCCTGGATCCGCCTATGACGAGGCTGGCTTCGACCTGGTGATGCGACGCTCGGCAGCATTGGCGATCCCCAGCGCGGTGGTACTCGATCTTGCCGATCGATGGGATCTGCTCGCCGGACTCGAGGACCTCGTCTGGCATGTCGTGCGGTCGGGCCAGCTCGTCGACGACCTCATTGACGCGGCCGACGATCTCGACCGGGGCAACCACACCTGGGTCGTCAGGAGGTTGGGCGGCAGCGCGGGTCGAGAGGCCCTCTTGCACAAAATGGGGATTGGCGGAGGCTTCGACGAGATCATCGGCGACATCAACCGGGACCTGGGCGCAGCCGACGACGCTGCCGCCCGGCTGGGAGCCCATGCTGTCGTTTCGTGGTTGGAGGCTCGACGAGCGGCTGTCGTGCGCCTTCAGGAGAGTTTCTTCGCTCGACTCTTTACCGGCTTCAACCAGGCATCGGTCGACACTGCCCAATAGGATTGCCGGCAGCGAGCAGGGAGGAAGCAGCAATGAACGAAGGGCACCCCCTTCATGCGATTCCCCACGACCTAGTGGGACGAGCGATCAAGGATCCCCTTTTTAGGAATGAAATCCTTGCTCTCAAAGAGGATGAAGATGCCCTCAACCAATTCCTGGTTGAAAAAGGATATGCGCCGATCGGGCACGCGGCCTACCTCGTGATTCATGGACTCGATAAGACCGACGTCGATCGCGTTCTGGGGGAGGTGTCCGAGAACAACGACTTCCTCGCCTCGTAATGACTATCAAGGAGGACTGCGCCGATGCTTGAAGAACATCCTCTCTATCACGTCCCCCACGACATCGTGGGTCGAGCTATCAAGGATCCGGGTTTTCGAAGCATCGTGCTCGGCCTGAAGGACGACAGAGAGGCCCTGAATAGCTACCTGGTGGACGAAGGACACACTCCGCTGGGCGAAGAGGCGTACGACGCGATTGCAGCGCTCAATCCCGATGGAGTTGAGGCTGCGTTAGCGGGCTTCGAAAACAAGAACCTTGCTTCGTGACGGTCGGTCGTACAGCCCGGCGGTCGTAGAGTTTTACGACCGCTGGACGAGGTCGTTCGTCGACGGTTTCGGCACCACCTTCCAGGCCGGGTTTGCCAAACGAAACGCCCAAAGCCGCGAAGATCCCAGCGACTCGTCTGTTCTCTTAGCCGAGCGAGCAGAGGTCTCGCCGGGAGATCGAGTCCTTGACGCCGGATGCGGGGTCTGCGGACCTGCCATTGCAATTGCCCGGTCATTCGGCGTCGAAGTGCACGGCTTCACGGTGTCGCCAGTGCAGGCAATCACGGCCTCTCGCCTGATCGCCGATGCCGGACTCAAGGGGCGAGTATCTGCAACGCTAGGCGATTACCACCACCTGCCCGTCCAGGATGCCTCCTTCGACCGGGTCCTCTTTCTCGAGTCCTGCGGGTACAGCCCGGCCCGGGATCACCTCTTCACCGAGGCGGCGCGTGTGCTTCGCCCCGGCGGAACCGTCTACGTCAAGGACGTCTTTCGGGAGGAGGATCCACTGGAACCCCAACAACACGCTGACGTCGAGGAGTTCGATCGACTGTGGTCGCTGGCTTCGAGTCCCACGCTGTCGGGAGTCGCGAGGGACCTGGCCAACGCCGGATGCGAAATAGTTAGGGTCGGTCCGCTTCCGATCGTCGGCACCGACCGCTTCGTCGGAGCGATGTTCGAGATCGCCGGCCCGACCATCCAATTGAGCCCGCTGGGCCGACAATTCTTTAGATCGTTCGAAGATCTGCCGCTGTTCTTCGGAGAGGTTCTGGCGCGGAAACCAACAGTCAGCAGTCGGTAGACCGGTTCGCACGAGAACATCTCGTAGTCCGGTGTAACGTTTCCTCTGTTGTGGCCCGTTACCTGGTGGTTGCCCATCAGACTGCTGATAGCCCCGAACTCGTGGCCGAACTTCGGCGAGCAAAGGCGGCCGATCCCGCATCGACCTTTGTTCTCGTGGTCCCGGCTACACCCGTGCAACACCTCCGCGGCTGGACCGAAGGCGAGTCCAGGGCGGTAGCGGCGGCAACCGGCGCCCGCGCCCAGGAAGGGCTGAAACGGCATGGAATCGAATTGAGCCAGGTCCGCGTCGGCGACCCTGACCCCGTCGAGGCCGCCGCCGATGAGTGGAACGAGCGGCCCGACTACGACGAGATCATCCTGTCGACCCTGACGGCGCGTGTCTCTCGGTGGTTGCGAGGCGACGCCCGCAACCGGCTCGCCAAACGCCTCTCCATCCCGGTCCGGCATGTCGTCGCCGAACCGCGGCATTGAGACTCAGCCTTCGGTGATGGTGAATTCGAGGACGATTCTCGCCACATCGTCATCGAGCACGAGCTCCACCTGATAGTCGCCCGCGCTGAACCCGCCCGCCGGAGGGGTGATAGCCATATACGCCCAGGTGTGGTCGGCTTCGTAGAAGAAGTCATAGGTCAACAGCTCGGTGCCCTCGGAAGACCAAGTGGCGTTGACCGTTCCCGTGGTGCCGTCGGGGAGCCGGTACACCACATACACCGCCGACGAGGCAGTGGTGAACTCGTCGGTGTACCAGGCCGGGTCGGGAGCATCGACCGAGGTGTCGACCTCGTCGGCCATCACTACCTCGAGGAATGCATCACTCGGTATGTCGGCGGTCGGCTCTGTCCATTCCCAGGCCGCCAGGAGTTCGGCAACCACCGCGGCATCGTCTGCGGTGACTCCGAAAAAGTCGGCGTGGAACAAGGTTCCCGCCCGCAGTGAGAACCACGACTGCTGATAGCTGCCGGCTGTCATGAAACCGACATGGATGGCCGGCTCACCGCCCAGACAGTCGGCGACACCGGCGGCGATCATCTCCTCGAAGTCCGTCGACTCGCGGTAGCGCTCCTCGGCTCGTTGATAAATGTCCTCCAGTGAGGATGTGGGCCCGTCGAGTTGGAGAATGAGGAGATTTTGTTGAAAGTCGAAGCTCGCCACGGCGTAGCTCACCAGGACCTCGGACTCGTCGACTCCCGCTTCCGCCAACGTGACTGCATCGAAGTGCCACCCTGCGGTTTTGGCTTCAGTGGGTACGCGTGTCGAGACGTCCTCCCAGTCCGCGGGGTAATAGCTGACCCAATCGGGTGTTTCGAGAAGGCGCCACCCAGAGGCTGGTTCTGCCGCCGCCGGACAGTCGTTGGCGGCGGTGGTTGTTGTGGCCTCCACGGTGATAGTGGTGGCGTCAGCTGTTGTGGTGGTATCAGCTGCGGAGGTGGCGGTTGTGGTGGCAGCGGCCGTGGTGGCGGTCGTGTCAGCCGTAGTGGCAGCACCTCCGCCGCCACAGGCGACGATCACGAGCGCCAGCCCCAGGACGGGTAACGAAAGTGCGCGGTGTCCAGTCATGGTGTCTTATTCCAGTCCGCGGGCGTTGAACATCGGTACGACGAAAGTTGAACCGGCCGCACGGTTCAACTCGTGTGGAACTAGCGTCCAACCACGGCCCGCTTGATTCCACAGGATGATGTCGGACCAACTCCAAGGCTCTTTTACCCAGCGCATGATCCCGACCCGCCATCCTTCCTGGGAAGAGTTCGCTTCCCGGGCCGGCGGCAGCTTGAAGCGACACTCGTTCTGGCGGAGCGACGAGATCGTTACCTCGATGGGTGGTTGGGAGGTTCACCTCCAATCCGTGATGCTCGACCACAAGACCGGGGCCCGTAACCCGGGAACTTTCTATTCGACCCGCCGCGGCACCGAGGTGTGGGCTGGATTCTCCAGCCTCGACGGCTTCCGGTTTTCGGCTCGTGACCGCGAGTGGCTCCACCGCCAGCCGTATCAGCTGCGGTGGGATATCGATGTCGGTCGCCTGGTGGACGCGGTGCGCCGTCGTCGACAACCGGAGGACACCCAGATCGGCAACGAAACCTTCGACCAGAGGTTCGTCACCCGCTCTAACGATCCCGGCAAGCTGAGAGCCCTGGTGGAAGGTGCGGCCCTGGAGCGAATACTCAAGCGACCGTACCTGGCCGAATTTCACATCGAGGCCGGAGAGCCCGATGAGTCGGGCGCACCCCAGCCGGCCTCGCTGGTCGTCTGGGAGCGCGACATGCTGCAGGACGCCGACCAGTTGCTCGACCTGCACGAAGTCCTGTTGGCATTGCTGGATCGGCTTGGACGGCTGGGCTCGGCCGGACCGCTCGCTCCTCAATGAGTACGCAAGAAGAAGAACAGCGAAGGAAAGGCGAATCGGTAACGCCGCTTCCCGGCTCCTTTGACGTGTGAGCAAAGGCCACCTTCCGTCAGACCTGACTGGTTGGCCGAGCTCCACGCCTCTTCAGGAAGGTGACGACCACGATGGCCGCGGCTGCCGACCACGTGAGCAACGGAATGAAGATCACCGCACCAATCCCTGCGAAGAGGCGGCCGCCGAGACCCTGGCTCACCGCCAGTGTGACGTCCGGTCCGCTCTCCCCACCGGGGTAGTCGCCGATCATCAGAACCGGGCCAGCTTCTTCAACATCGAATACCAGAACGGCTTCACCGGTTCGGCCACCGAGGGTGTACGTGAAAGTCCCGTTGGGGTTGTTCAAGTCAAGGGATTCGCCCTGCCCCGTGATGACCTCCACCGCCAGCGCACCGACCGCTGGATCGAGACCAGACCCGACCGGATACTCGACAAAGATCGTGTAGGTACCGGGCTCGGCAAGCACGAATTCGTTCTGGCCCGGGAAGTCGGCCCGTTGCAGGTCGTCGTCGATGGTGGTGAGGGTTTGCCAGAGGGCGAACCCAGCCCCGAGAAGGCCGGCCAATGCCAGCAGTCCGGCCAGCAGATACCACTTACGACCCGGTGCTTTGCGGGGCGTCACCGCGACATTCTCAGGACTTGCAGTCATAGGTCAATACTCCGGCTCGGTTGTCGGTATCACAACGGAGCCGAGTTGAACGAAGGCGCGAAGGAAGTTGCACCGGCCCGGCCCGGGACCGCCTGGACAAATACAGTGAGCCGACGACCAAGGAATCGATGAGCGAGCGCGACCTGCTCCGACTGATACACGAAGGGATGCGACCCCGCACCACCCGCCCTGCCAGGGTGGTGGTGGTCGGAGCCGGTATGGCTGGCCTCGTCTGCGCCGAGAAGCTCATGGAGGCCGGTCATGACGTGACCGTGCTCGAAGGTCGGGCCCGGGTCGGCGGACGGATCGAAACGCTGCGGGCACCGTTCGCTCCCGGCCTGTACGGCGAGGCGGGAGCCATGAGGATCCCGCGCTCTCACCACCTTACGATGGCCTACGTCGAGAGGTTCGGACTCGAGACATTCCCGTTCACGCTGACCAATCCCACGTGCTTCGTCCACCTCCATGGCTACCGGCGCCGTCTCGCCGAAGTAGAGGCGGACCCGGGCTCGCTCGGATTCGACGGCTTGCCA
>DATLEZ010000133.1:0-101124 GCA_035525055.1 Acidimicrobiia bacterium
AGGTCTTGTGGTCGCCGTCTCCTTCGAGAACGCGCCGGAACGACGAAGGGAGGACCAGGCGGCCCTTCTCATCAATTGTGTGAAACGCCTTGCCGACGAACACTCGGTCATATCCCTCATCGATTGCTGTCCTCCACAGACCTAGACACTATGCCCCACTTTCCCCCACTTGTCAACAACTTCGCGCCACACGGTGCCTAAACGGGCCCAAACGGGTGCAATAGGAGGAACGTGGTATGTCCGATCCCGCGAAGCGGCCGTCGGTACGGATTGTCGGGTGCCCGGCGCGTGGAAGCTTCGGACTATCTCAGTTTGCCGATTGTCTTCGCACCACGTAGAACGCTTCCGGCCGTCAGGCCGAAAGCAAGAACGGCTGCCAGCTGGGGTCCATCGTGTATCCAGCGCTGGCGTAGATCCAGCCGTACCGATGTGGGGCGGTCGGTCGGCGCGAGAGATTCAGCCCGACCTCCGAAGGGAGCTTGTCGCCCTTGTGCATGTTGCAGCGACGACAGCACGCCACCACGTTCTCCCAGGTGTGTTCGCCACCGCGTGACCGAGGCACCACGTGATCGAGACTTTCCGCAGCACCCCCGCAGTATTGACAGCGGTGTCCATCACGGCCGAACACAGCCCGGCGGCTCACGGGAATAGCGCGCTCATAGGGCACCTTCACGTATGAAGCGAGCTTGACAACCGACGGCACCTGGATCGAGAACGATGCCGAGTTCCAGACTTCGTCTCGATGAGCCACGACGAGTGCCCGGCCCCGCGCAACCAATACCACTGCTCGTCGACTCGGGACCACGGACAGTGGCTCGTAGGTTGCATTGAGGATTAGCGACCTAACCATGAGACTCGACGGCGAGATTAGCTGGGAGACGGCCAATCTCCCGAACGATATGCCGCATCCACGAGGCGGCAGGTGAGACTCCACCAAGGGCCGACTGGCTGGGCGTCCACCCAGTCACCGCTCCGTCCGTTTCTACGACGCCTTGGCGATTGCCTCGTCCAGGGCCTCTGCCCAACCTGAGATCACAACCGCCGAGCCCACTCTCGCGACTTCGCCGCCGCCCTTGACGAGCACAGTGAGGATCTTCCAGTCTCCGATGATGTCGAGCCCGATCCAGAGCACCTGGGGAGTCGACTTTCCTTCGAGGATTGCCCGTCCCTCCGCCACTGCCACTGCGGCTGCGAGTGGGGTGGCGTCGACCAGGCGAACCACGCTCCGGCCCTCGCCGCGGACCTCGACTCGCATCCCGTCGCCCTCGGGGGTGATGGACGTTTCAATTTGACTTGCCTTCGCCGCCTCGGGCTCTGATTTGAGAGTGTCGGCCTCGAGCCGACCCGGGGAGCGCAAACCGTAGGTCACCAGCATCGACCGGATCCTCTCGAGGACGTGTGCCTCGTCGGCTCCTTCGATGAGCGTGACTCTGATGCCAGAGAGACCGGTCTCGGCGAGTTCCAGATGGATGCTGGCGACGCCCTCGAGGTTTTCGAGGCGCTGACGAAGTCCGGTGATAGTCAACGGATCCTTCTCACGTAGCGGCGGAACCCGGTTCTCCACGACAAGAAGGCGGCGAGGTCGGCACCCACGATTGACGCGTCAGGGTCGCCGTAGGCGGTGTATGAACGCCACTTCATGTACGCGCGGTCCGGTACGGGAACCCGTGGTTTGCAGGACCACCAACGACGCGAGCGAATCGCCCACGCTGTGCGGACAGCCTCAACCCCAATTGTCGCCCAACCCTGGCGATTGCTCACCAAGCCTCCTTTGTATCCACCCCTGAATATGGTGCAGGCTACCTGATGGTTTCCAGGGCACCAGGGGGCATTTGGACATGAACGGAGGGTTTTCGACATGAGGTCGCGATTGGCCGGGTCAAACGCTGCCGTGGCCGCGACATCGCCACATCACTCAATTCGCCAAATCACTCAAATCGGCCAAGACACTCCAATCGGCCAAGACACTCAAATCGGATTGGGCTCTATTGCATGACCACTGCCACCGCTAGCAACGTCGACTGGTTCGCAAACCGCTTCAGCGGCATTGCCACCAACATCGAAAAGGTCATCCAGGGCAAGCGCCAACCGATCGAGCAGATCCTGCTCTGTCTGGTCGCCGAAGGGCACGTTCTGATCGAGGACGTCCCCGGTGTCGGCAAGACTTTGCTCGCCAAGTCCCTGGCCCGGTCGATCGATTGTGATTTCAACCGGATCCAGTTCACCCCGGACCTTCTTCCTTCCGACGTCACCGGAGTTTCGATCTGGGACCGACAGGCATCGGAGTTCGTCTTCAAACCGGGGGCCATTTTCGCCAATGTTGTCGTTGGCGACGAGATCAACCGGGCGAGCCCGAAGACCCAGGCGGCCCTGCTCGAGGCGATGGAAGAACGACAGGTCACCGTTGACGGCGTGACGCGGCCCCTGTCACCCCCTTTCATGGTCGTCGCCACCCAGAACCCGATCGAGCACGAGGGCACCTATCCCCTGCCGGAGGCGCAGCTGGACCGGTTCATGATGCGAGTGGCAGTCGGCTATCCCAGCCGCGACAAGGAGCTCGAGATGCTCGAGACCCACGGCATGCGATCGACCTTCATCGACCTGGAACCGGTGGTGTCGGCGGATGAGCTAATCGGGATGATCGAGGTGGCCCGGCACGTCCAGGTCGCGGCTGCGATCAAGGGCTACATCATTGACGTGGTCGAAGCCACCAGGCGCCACCCCGAGGTGATGCTGGGTGCCTCACCCCGATCAGCCCTCTACCTGCAAAGGGCAGCGAGAGCCTGGGCTGCGTCCGAGGGCAGGGAGTACGTCATTCCAGACGATGTAAAGAACCTGGCCCACGCCGTCCTGGAACACAGATTGTCGTTCCGCCCCGAGGCTCAGATGCGCGGTGTCACCGCCAAGGAGGTCGTGGGCGCTCTGCTGGACGGACTGAAGGTCCCCGTCGCCCGGTCCGGCCGATGATCACACCGAGGGGTGCCTCGGTCCTCGGGGCCGGAATCGCTCTCGTGATTTCCTGGGCAGCCCTGGGTGAAATCGAATTGCTCGGAGCCGGCTCCGCCCTGATCGTCGCGGTGGTCGCGGCCCTGTTCGTAACCAATTGGAACCGCCCTGCCCTCGACATTCGACGCCAGCTCAACCCGTCCCTGGTGCATGAAGGTGATCGAACCGCGGTCGAGCTCGCTGTCACGAACCTGCGGCGAATTCCGGCATTCAACCTCACGGTGTCAGACGGGGTGGGTGGCCTCGGCACTGCCCGGTTCGCAATCGGTCACCTTCGCCGCCAGGAGCCTGCGGCCGCCTCTTATCGGATCGTGTGCCGGCCACGTGGGGTGTATCAGGTCGGTCCGGCCCGCGTGAAGGTCGGCGATCCCCTCGGATTGGCGACGTCCGAGTCCGAGACTGGTGACGTTGACCAGCTCATTGTGTATCCGGCCACTGAGTCGCTAGCGGGCTATCCCTACGTTCGCGGCCGCGATCCATCGCAGATGGCGAGCAGACCTGAGCAGAGCCAGCGAGGTGGTGAGGACTTCTTCACCTTGCGCAGCTACCGCAGCGGCGACGACCTGAGACGGGTGCATTGGCCGAGCTCGGCCAAGCTCGACGAGCTGATGATTCGCCAGATGGAGAATCCCTGGCAATCGCGGGCGTTGATCTTCTTCGATGTCAGGGAACGCTCACATCCCGACACCGACACTTTCGAGAAGGCCGTCAAGGGCACCGCCTCGGTCGTGAAACACCTGGCGGCCGGAGGCTTCGCCGCCGACTTGTGGTTGGGACGTGAGTTACTGGACGTCAACGCCTACATGGCGGTGATGGAGGCCCTGGCCCGGGTTCAAACGGTGGCGGCCGTAGATATCAAGGCTGTGGCCAGTCGGCTTCGACAGTCGGGGCGTGGTGGAGCGCTGGTTCTGGTGACGGGCTCCCCCGACGAGGACCTTCTGGCGGTGCATCGCCACCTGGCATCCCAGCACCGGGTCACAATTCTTCTGGCAGCATCGTCTGGTCCCAACTCGCTGATCCCGGCGTTCCAACGACTCGGCGCCAAGACCGTCATCACAGGCCCCAACCCCAACTGGGCGCCGGCCTGGAATCAAACGATGGGAAGAACATGGCTCTCCGCCTCGGTTGGCTAGCCGCGCTGGGGGCATTCGCCCTGGTCCTCGCCCGTATGGAGCGACTGCTCGCAATCGACCCGGGGACGCGCAGCTGGGTACCGGTTCTGGTGGCGGCGGCGGTGGTTAGCTGCGTCGTCACCGCGGCGGCCCTGGCGGCAGGGGCAAGGCCTTGGATGATGATTCCGCTCAACCTGATCGGGGGCGGGCTGGCGGTGGCGAGGGTCGCTGCCGGCTCGACCATGACGTTCGGGATCATCCCCACCGGTGAAACCCATGCGGCACTCGCCGACGAGATCGGAGTGGCTCTTGAGCTGATCAGGTACGGGTCGGCGCCCGTCTTCGCAGCCTCCGGCCTGGTGGCAGTTCTCGCCGGGATCTTCTGGTTGCTGGGCGCCCTCACCGCATATGGCGCCGCCAGACGGAAGCCGCTGCTGATGACCATTCCGACTCTTGCCTTTTACTTGATCCTGGCCACACTCGACCGGCGTCCCCCTGAGTGGTGGTGGCCGGTTCTCATGGCCGCCTGCGGGGCGGCGTGCCTGCTGGCAGCCTCGGAGCGCGGACCGACTGGTCGGGTTCGCTCGATCCGATCGGGGCACGTGGTTCCGACCAGGGGACGGCTTCTGCCGTTGCTCACGCTGGGAGTCGTAGCGCTGTCGGCAGGTGGAGCGGCCCGGGTGTTTGCTGCCACAGTGCCCGAAGCCGGGCTGGTCTCCTGGCGAAGTGCCACCGGCTTCGGGAGCGGACTCTTCGGGGGCGTGTCCTACAACCTGTTTGCCGACATGCAGCAGGATCTGGTCGGACAGAGTGACCAGCTTCTCTTCGTGGCCCGCGTGAGCCCGTCGCCGATACCCAACTCGGAGCTCTACTGGAAGTTCATCAACCTCGACACATACGACGGGGAGTCATGGAACTACGGCGCGCGGGAAGTCTCGAGACCCCAATCGGAGGGCGACTGGGAAGCCGAAGACCTGGCCTTCGTAGGCTCGACCGTCAGGGTTGAGAGCGTCGTGCGGATTGTGTCCTTGCGCCAGGACGTGCTGCCCGTGCTCTATTCGCCGCGGAGCCTGACTACCGCCGATGACCTCCTGGCCGGGAGCTACCGAGTGTCGGAGGACGGCTCTATCTTCACCGATGCACGAACGCGGGAAGACGTGCAGTACCGGGTGATCTCGGATATTCCGTCGATGGACCTGTCGGTCGTGGCATCGTCCGGAGGTGCTCTCTCACCGATGTTCGAGAACGCCCGGGTTGCCGGAGAGTTCTCAGTCGAACCATCCAGCACTCAAGCTCCACTGCCGTCTGAGAGGGTGCGTGATTTCTACACCGAGTTGCCGGATGACTTCCCCGAAGAGGTCCAAGAACTGGCGCGCGAGATCACTGCACAAACCAGCACCGCCTTCGAGCGAGCCTCGGTCCTTGAGCACCACTTCCGGGAGGGGGGAGGCTTCGTGTACGACGCCTCCGCTTCCACCGGCTCCTCATCCCTCGACCTCACGGCATGGCTCACCGACGTAGATAGCCGCAACTACAGGACCGGATATTGCGAACAATTTGCGATAGCGATGGCCCTGATGGCCCGCACGCTCAACATTCCCTCCCGTCTCGCCTACGGGTTTGCCCCCGGCGAGGTCGTCGACCAGGACGGGGACGAATACATATACGTTCGTGCCAAGAATGGCCACCTCTGGGTGGAGTTGTACATCGCGGGCCAGGGATGGCTGCGCTTTGATCCGACCCCGCTGGGCGATGGGAGCAACCCTGCCACCGTCGACCAACTCGGGTTCAATCCCAACTTTTACCTTCCCGATCCGGTCGCGCCAGACACAGCTACGACCCCAACCGCTCCCGGTGGCCTCCCGAACGACGAATTCTTCGAGATCGGGGCCGATCCCACCACCGGCCTGCCGACCGCAGCCGGACCGACCCTCGCTAACTGGGCACTAGGGCTATTGGCGATGCTCGCTCTGACGGCCACGGTGCCGGCCTACAAAGGATTGAGAAGGGCCGCCCGAATGAGAAAGCTGGAATCGGGTGACGTCGTGGCCGGATGGTCAGAGTTGACCGACCGATTGACCGACCTCGGTCATCGGATCGGTTGGTCACAGACTCCCAATGAAGTTGCCAACCGGGTCGATCGAGCGATCCTGCCTCTCGCCTCGCGGCTCGCAGCCGATGTCTACGGAGGACGGACAATCACCGACGGCCGCGAGGTCTACCGGCAGGCCGAGGCAGCGCTGCGGCTTCGTTACCACGGGTGGCGATGGTGGCTGTCATGGATACAACCAAGGTCGTTGTGGTCCCGGCAGTTTCGAACAGTCAGCGAAGCCCGTACTGACGCTCTTCGTTGACGTCGTCCTCGACCCGCCGAAGCATGGTCAGGAACTGGTCGCGATCAAGTTCGAATCTGGTCACATCTTCCTTCACCTGACGGGCGATCTCGTCGATCCGGGCAAAGAAGGCGAGTTGGCCGTCGCGCAGCGCATCGAGGATATGCCCCTCCTCAGAGGCGACTCCAAAGATCGTGCTGCCATCGCTGACCAGTCGCAGATGACCGAGGTGGTTGTCCATATCGCCGTTGCGCCGCAGATAATCCCACGCCCTGCGCACTCGCTGTAGCGACATTCCATTGTCCAAAAGACTGCGAACCACCCGCAGCGCCACCAGATCACGGAACGAATAGAGACGCCGGACACCCGGCCGACCGCCGGTTCCCTGAATCGTGGGACTAACCAGCGAGACGCGATCCCAATACCGAAGTTGATGTGGTGTGCAGTTGGTGAGCTTGCATGCTTGCTCCGCCGTGAAACCCTGCTGCAACTGAACCTCTCTCCCGCAACGCCGGGCCGATCGGCAGCTGATCGACCTTCCTCCCAAAACTAACTCCGCCGGGTTCCCCTCGACTTTCTGATCTCGTGATTGCGCGTACCGACGGGGGCGCAACTGTAGTCGTTGAGATCAGCCGCGTTTGAAACGACGATGAATCTTTCTTCGCGATGAAGGGTCTTCTTCATCACCGGTCGAATCTTCACCGCGCGCTCTGATCGCTTGGACCACGTATGTGGCCGAGACAACCAGCAACGCGAAGCCGACGAGCGCCAACCAGGTCGATGAAGTGAACGTCGCACCGATGACCACCAGTCCACTCACGGCTCCCAACAATGGAAGCCGCAGTCCGGTCCGGGGATTGCGATCGATGTTGCGAACCGCACGGGCGAGCGCGGGATCCTCCTCGTAAAAGTGGCGCTCGATTTCCGCCAGGATCTTCTGTTCACGATCGCTCAGCGGCATGGACCTTTTCTCCTCGTCAGCTTCGACGACTGCTCGTACCAGCACTCGCGCCGGCTCTCGCAAGACTGGCAAAGAACCGTTTCGAGACAGGGCACCGTCCACTCAGTATACGAAATGGGAGCTGTTTCGTAACTGGGTCTCTCAGGATTCCCGGTCGGGAGTGACCAGACGGGCGGGACGAACGGCATCCGCGCCATATCGGTCCCTAACCGCATCGACCGCCTCCGCCAGGTCGTCCCATTTGGGTTCACTTTCAACCGACATCTGGCGGGGCAAACCGGGATCGACGAATGTGGCCATACTTACCCCGAGGAGGCGGATCGGTCGGTCCCAGCTGACCTTGTCCTTCAAATCCCTGACCGCTTGCCACAGCTGTCGGGACGTATCGGTTGGAAGCGTGAAGGTGTGATGTCTTGTGATCGTTACGAAGTCCGAGTAGCGAACCGTAAGGCCAATCGTCCGACCCGCCAGCCCCGCCCGTCTCAACCGAAATGCGAGCCGATCACAGAGCCTTACCAACTCCGTGTCGATTTCTTCGGACCGGGTCAGGTCGCGTTCATAAGTTTCCGACACCGATAACGACTTGGCCTCGTGATCGGGGACCACCGGGCGGGGATCTTGGCCCTGCGCCAGCGCCGCCAGGTTGGATCCGTTGCTGACACCGAGGCGCCTCTCGAGAGTCGCTTTTGGGAGCTCGGCCAGATCGCCAACCGTCTCGACCCCCATCGCCTCGAGGGTGGCATGGGTCGCCTCTCCGACCCCCCAGAGCGCCCGCACCGGAAGAGCGCGGAGAAACCCGAGCGACTGATCCTTCGGAATGTGTCGCAGACCGTCGGGCTTGGCCGCCTCCGAGGCCAGCTTGGCCACGAACTTGGTGGCGGCGATGCCGACCGAAGCAGGGAGGCCCAGTTCCTTTCGGATCCGCTGGCGGATCTCGTGGCCGATCACGTCGGGGCCGGGAAAGTGCCGGTGGAGCCCGCTCACATCGAGGAAGGCTTCGTCGAGAGACAGACCCTCGACCAACGGCGTGACTCTTCGAAATACCTCGAAGACTCTGATCGAGTTCTCCTGGTACAGGGAGTGGTCGGTGGGAACGACCACGAGCCCCGGACACTGTTTCCGGGCCGCCATCATCGGCATGGCCGAGCGAATTCCGAACCTGCGGGCCTCGTAACTCGCCGACGCCACCACTCCCCTGTTGCCCAGCCCTCCGACGACCACCGGGCGTCCAATGAGACCCGGGTCGCGGAGTCGTTCCACTTCGACAAAGAACGAGTCCATGTCGACATGGAGGATCGGTTCGGAGAACACGGTGGGGAGGGTATCGGAAGACGGAAGACGGAAGTCGGAAGACAGAAGAGCAGGGAAGGAAAGGGGGCCAAGGGGCCGGGGGTCATTCGGTGATTCTTTCGGAGCAGACCCCGGCCATACTTCGCCCATGGCGTCTCGACATATCTGGGCCTCCGTCGGACTTCTCTCGGCGGCTGTGGCGTGGGCCATCGCCTTGATCATCGAGCCCGCCCCATGGTCCGAGAGCGCCGGCGCGGTCCTTGGCGCCGGGCTCGTGGTGGTGAGCGCGGTGGCTGTCACGTCAGTGATGCTCGAAAGCAGCCGGTTCGGATATTGGCTGGGAGTTTCTGGCGCGGGTTTGATGCTGGTGGTCGCCGGCATCAGAGCAATCGATACGGCCTGGATCATTGCAGCGGCATTGACGACGATTGCCGGTGTGTTGATGGCTGACCGCCGTCTCGGGGGATGGATTCGGACGGAGGGTCCGGTTGCCCCGGTCCCGCCCAAGGCAATCGCACTCGGTGTGGTTCTCCTCAGCGCACCGATCCTCACTGCGCTCTTCGTGGTCGACGGAGCCGGGGGCGCGATCGTGTGGATGGGACTTACTGCGTGGGGCATCCTCTTCGCATTTGTCCGGAGGCTGCCGGGAGCCGTCGCCCTCGTCAGGATCGGCGCTCCGCTCCTTACAGCCGGGGGTGTCCTCCTGGAACTCCCCGGGGCGGCGCTGTGGGGCCTCCTGATGGTGCTGGCGAGCGTTCTGGCATGGTCGAAGGAAGTACGCCTGGCGATACGCCCTCTGATCGAACGAGGGTCGCGGGTGTCGATTCCGCCGGAACTTCTCTCCGAAGAGGTGAGGCGAGCCGCCGGGATCGACCGCGATCGTTGATGAGGAGGCTCAATCTTTGGATCGTGATTCCGGCCGTGCTGGTTGGCCTGCTGGTCGGGTGGCTGGGCTGGATAGCCACCGACGTGTCGTGCCGGGCCGATCAAGCTCCGGGAGGCCCTGGCTGCCCGCTGGCAGCGGCAATCATCGGAGTCGTCTGCCTCATCGGCGCCACGATCGGCCTGACGGTGATCCTGGCCCTGACCGGAAGGTCGATAGGGGAATATCGCGATCAACGCGACCGAGAACGCTGAGAACGTTTTACGTTCTACGTTCTACGTCAAGAAGGAGCGGGCGTGCCGTCAATGGCCTCCCCCAGCGGGCCGGGGGTTTTGAACGTAAAACGTAGAACGTACAACGTAAAACGCTTCGGTTTTCACGCTTAACGGTTTCCCACTCGCGCACTACCGAACACCAGGGTCACGTTGTGGCCGCCGAAGCCGAAAGAGTTCGACATTGCGTAATCGCCGCTGAACTCGCGCGGCTGGTTGGGGACGTAATCGAGATCGCACTCCGGGTCTGGCGTCTCGAGGTTGATCGTCGGCGGAATCAAGCTCCGCTCTAGCGCCAGGATCGAGGCAACCGCCTCAACGGCGCCCGCCCCACCCAGCACGTGGCCGGTCATCGACTTAGTCGAGGAGATAGGAACCCGATAGGCATCGTCGCCCAGGGCGAGCTTTATTGCGGCCGTTTCTGTGGCGTCATTGGCCTCGGTGGAGGTGCCGTGGGCGTTGACGTACGAGACCTCGGACGAATCGATCCGGGCGTCAGCCATAGCGGCCTTCATCGCCCGAGCGGCACCGGTTCCACCCGGCCTCGGAAGGGTGATGTGATAGGCATCGGCCGACATCCCGTACCCAACGACCTCGCCAAGGACCGTCGCTCCCCGCGCCAGGGCCCGGTCCCGCTCCTCAAGAACCAGGGCACCGCCTCCTTCACCCATCACGAATCCGTCACGATCTGCATCAAAGGGCCGGCAAGCCCTCTCGGGCTCGTCATTCCGCGACGACAGCGCCCGCGCCTGAGCAAAGCCGGCAATGCCGTAGTCGGTGATTGTCGCCTCCGATCCTCCTGCCAGCATCATGTCGGCAGCGCCGCGCCGGATGATCTCGGCCGCATCGCCGATGGCGTTGGCCGAGGCCGAGCAGGCAGTGACCACGCATGTGACCGGCCCTGTGAGGTTGTGCTCGATCGACACGAGCCCGGCCGAAATGTTGACGATCATCTTGGGGATACCGGTGGGTGAGACCCGATCGGGACCGCGCCGATCAAGAGTCCGGATTTCCTCGGTGAAGGACTCCATTCCCCCGAAACCACCGCCGAAGACAACTCCCGATCGGGCTGCCGCCTCGTCATGGGGGTCATAGGTGATGCCGGCCTGGGCCATCGCCTCGCGGGCGGCGATCATGAAGAACTGGCTGATGCGGTCGAGGCGACGAACGTCCTTCCGGTCGAAGTGGTCCTCGGGGTCATAGCCCTTCACCTCACCGGCGATGCGGGTGCGCATGGCGGAGGCGTCGAACCTGGTGATATGACCGATACCGGAGCGACCTTCGGCGATCGACTTCCAGAACGAATCGACATCGTTGCCGACGGGCGATATGACGCCCATACCCGTGACAACCACTCGGCGGCGATGATTGCCGGGACCGCTCTCGCCAGCTGCCATCTGCTCCTCCCTTTTCAGCGGTCAGGCGTTGAGCTTGGTGTGAACGAGCTCGATCGCCTCCCCGACGGTGTGGATGTGCTCAGCCTCATCGTCGGGGATCTTGACGCCGAACTCATCCTCCATCGCCATCAGAAGCTCGACCACTCCGAGTGAATCCACATCCAGATCCTGCTCGAAGTTGGCGGCGGTATTGATCTTGTCGGCGTCAAGACCCAGCTCCGAGACGAGCACGTCTCGCAAGCGGGCTTCGATTTCAACACGGTCCATGACTAGTTCTCCTTTCGATGTCGGAACAATTAAAGCGCTATGCCACCGTCTACGACTATGACCTGCCCCGTCAGGTAGGACGCTCGCTCGGAGGCGATGAAGGCAACGGTGGAGGCAACCTCGTCGGGTTCCCCAAAGCGACCCAGGCTCACCGAGGAAAGCAACCCTGCCTTGACCTCTTCGCTGAGCGATCCGGTCATGTCGGTGGTTATGAACCCCGGGGCAACCACGTTGACCGTGATCCCCCGCGACCCGACCTCCTTGGCGACGGACTTGGAGAAGCCGATCAAGCCTGCCTTCGAGGCGGCATAGTTCGCCTGCCCAGGGTTGCCGGCGATGCCCGACACCGAACTGATCGAGATCACCCGCCCCCAACGGGCCTTGATCATCCCCTTGAGGGCGGCCTTGGTGCATAGAAAGGCGGATCGCAAGTTGGTATCGATGACCCTGTCGAATTCCTCGGGGCTCATCCTCAACACAAGGTTGTCGGCAGTGATCCCGGCGTTGTTGACGAGGACCGCGACCGGCCCCAACGCGGCACCGACGCGGCCGAACAGATCCTCGACCTGACCGGCGTCGGAGACATCGGCCTGAAAAGCCTCGGCCTTGCCTCCGCCCGCCCGTATCTCCGTCACCACGTCCTCGGCCGCATCGGCCCTCGATGCGAAGTTGACGGCGACGACATGGCCGTCGGAGCCAAGCGCAATCGCGATGGCGCGGCCGATGCCCCGTGAGGCCCCTGTAACCAATGCCACTCCGCTCACGAAGAGGCTTCCCTCGCAGATCCAGTCTGGTCCGGGCCAGCTCCGTCTTCGGCCGCGACCGCGGTCCGGGTCGGGTGGCCGAAGAACTCGAGGTTGGCCTCAAGGAGTTCCATCGTCGTACGGGTATTCGGTGGAAGTTCGGCGTCGCTGGTGGCTATCGGTTCTACCCGGTCGCCCCACCGGACCACGGCCGAAGCCCAGGACAATCCGGCTCCAAAGGCCGAGAACAGCACGTTGTCCCCGGGCTTGATCCGGCCCTGCTCAAGGGCCTCGGTCAGGGCAACGGGAATCGTGGCGGCGGAAGTGTTGCCATACGATCCGATGTTGACGAACACCTTGGCCGAGTCGAGACCGAGACGGCGAGCTGTTGCATCGATGATTCGGACGTTGGCCTGGTGTGGAATCAAAAGGTCGACCTGGTCGAGCGACAGTCCAGCCTGCTCGATGACCCGGGCCGAAGTCTCCCCCATCTTCACTACTGCCCGGCGAAAGAGCTCGGGACCGTCCATTTCGAACCGGCTTTCCTCAGGCTTGGGATGGTCCCGGGGGCCGGCGGTGCCGTCTCTCGGGATTGAGAGAATGGCGGCGGCCGAGCCATCCATCCCCAATTCGCTCGAGAGCATGCCGACCTCGTCGTCAGTGGCTTCAAGGACTACAGCACCGGCCCCGTCGCCGAACAGCACGCATGTGGAGCGCTCGGTGAAGTCGATGTGGAAGTGCAGCTTCTCGGCTCCGACGACCAGCACCGTTCGAAAAGGCCCGGCCTTGATCATGCTGTTGGCTACGACGAGCGAGTAGACGAAACCTGAGCACGCCGCATTCAGATCGAACGCGGCCGCGTTCCATGCTTCCAACTTGGCCTGGAGTATCGAGGCCGTGGATGGAATCAGGGAGTCACCGGTGCACGTCCCCAGAATGATCAGGTCGACATCCGCCGGCGCCTTGCCCGCGGCCGCTAGAGCGCGGAGGCTGGCAACCCGCGCCAGGTCGGACACCTCGACGTGGGAGATGCGCCGCTCTTTGATACCGGTCCGGGTGGTTATCCAATCGTCGGAGGTTTCGACCAGCACCTCGAGATCGTGGTTGGACAGCACGGCCGGGGGCAGGCATTTGCCCCATCCTGAGATAGTCGCGTTCGGCATCACCCCTCCTCCTGCCAGTGTCTCATCGTCTACAGACCCGGTTGTGGAGTGGCGATGGTACCGACCGCCTCGAAGCCGGGCGCGATTCCGCTCAGGTCGGATATGGCAACGGCGCGGGCGCCGGCGGCTGACCGCCTTGCCATCGAGGCGGTGACGTCGCCCGGGCCGATGTGGACAAACAATTCCACGCCGGATTCGGCCATCCCCTCAAGAGACTGGGCGAAGAGGACCGGAGACACCACCTGGTCGATTAGAAGTTGCCTCTCTTCTCCTACCTGCAATGGCTGCGCGGTGACATTCGACCATACTGGAAATGTCTGGGAGTGAACCGGAACCCCGGCCAAAGCGCGACCGACTCTTTCTGCGGCTGGTTCCATGAACGGAGAGTGGAACGCCCCCGCGACCTTCAACCGGACCAATTTTCGCAACCCCAATGCCTTTGCCTCGGATTCGAGCCAGTCGAGATCTTCCTTCCCGCCGGCGACAACCACCTGGCCAGGGGCGTTGACGTTGGCGACTGAGAGTCGTCCCCCATCGGCTCGGCGCCGGGCGGAGATGTCCTGTGCGTGCTCGAGGCTGGCACCGAGCAGAGCCGTCATGCCGGAGGGTTCAAGGTCGGCGGCGTCGGCCATGGCCTGGCCGCGCTCGGCGACCACCGCCAGGGCGTCGTCGAAGTCGATGACGCCCGATGCTGCCAGTGCTGTGTATTCCCCCAGCGAATGACCGGCGGCAGCGGCTGGAAGGCTGAGGAGCCGCGCCCGAACTTCCTCCCACAGCGCGTAGCTGACGGCGAATAGAGCCGGCTGAGCATGCTCGGTGCGGGTGAGCGTCTCTTCCGAGCCACGCAGACACACGTCCTCCAGCGACCATCCGAGGATGTAGTCGGCCCGATGGCCCAGGAGGTCGGGGCGCTCGACGAAGAGATCGGCGCCCATCCCCGGGAATTGACTCCCCTGCCCGGGGAACAGAACTGCAAATGACACTGTTAGATCGACTCAGCGCAGATGGATTCGGTTACCGGTCGCATTGTTACTGCCCGGCCATCGCAAGTCTGAGCTCATCCACCAGGCGATCGACGTCTCCCGTCGAGACGTCGCGGTGGGTCACGAGCCGCAGGACTCCTCCTATGGGTGGGTTGATCTTGATCCCGGCTGCAGGGAGGCGGCCGGCCCAGGCCTCGAAAGGAACCGGGAGGCTGGCGAGGTCGACCTGCACCATGTTGGTCTCCACGGCTTCTGGATTCACCGCCACCGGCGCCAGTGCGGCCAGCCCCTCGGCCAAATGAGCGGCGACCTTGTGGTCATCGGACAGGCGGTCCCGGTCGCGCAGAGCGATCCGGGCGGCCGCCGCCAGGACCCCGACCTGGCGCATCCCACCGCCGAGCCGCTTGCGGAGATACCTGCCCTCCGCCATGAGGTCGGCGCGCCCGCACAGGATCGATCCGACAGGAGCGCCGAGGCCCTTGGAGAAGCAGAACTGCACCGTGTCAGCGTTGGACGCGTACCGGTGCGCCTCGATCCCGGAGGCGGCGACGGCATTGAACAACCTGGCCCCGTCGAGGTGGATGGACAGTTTGTGCCGGCGAGCCGCCTCCGTCCCCACCTCCATCACGTCGATCGGGATGACCCTGCCGCCCGACAGGTTGTGCGTGTTCTCCCACACCATGAGCCTGATGCGGGGGAAAAAACCGGCGGTCGACATTGCCTGATCGATCATCGCCGGGCTGATCCGCCCGCCGGGAGCGTCGACAGTGCGGAAAGCCACTCCCGACAACGCCGAGGCGGCTCCCCTCTCGACGTTCCGGGAGTGAATTCCTGGATCGCACAGGACATCGTCGCCGGGGCGGGTCTGGAGCATGATCGCCAGTTGATTGCCCATGGTCCCGGTCGGGACGAAGACCGCCGCCTCTTTGCCGACTACCGCAGCGGCGTCCTCTTCGAGGGCATTGGCGGTCGGGTCGTCGGAATAGACATCGTCGCCGACCTCGGCTTCGGCCATGGCCTTGCGCATCTCGTCGGTGGGACGGGTGACAGTGTCAGATCGAAAGTCGGCAATTCCGTCGGAGAAAGGCATGGTCGGGGTTTGAGGTTAGAAGTTTGAGGTCCGAACCTCGAACCTCAGGTATGCGTACCCGAGGCGTTCGGCCGAGAAGCAGCGAAGAGCAGCGAAGCAAACTCGAAATTTGATGATGGCTCCCGGTTCTGACGAAATCTGGCAACTCAGTCCCGGCGGGCGCGTAGCGCCAGGTTTCGTCTGACCCGGGTCTGGAGCGCCAAATTTCGGTCGAGGGGGCCCGCCACTTCCTTCGCCGACGGATCAGGACAGCACACGAACGCCACGCCCTCGAATTCACCGCCTTCAGAGAAGATCCAACGCCTTGCGAATGCCCCGCAAGGCTTGGGCAATCCGACGTTCGTTCTCGACGAGGGCGAAGCGGACATGCGAGTCACCGCTCGGTCCGAAACCGATCCCGGGACTCACCGCAACTTTGGCCTTATCCAAGAGATTCATCGTGAACTCCATCGATCCCTGCTCGACGTAGGGATCGGGAATCGGAGCCCAGACGAACATCGTCCCGGAGGGCCGCTCCACCTTCCAGCCGTTGCGATTGAGACCATCGATCAAGACATCCCGTCGTTTCCGGTAGATCTCGTTGACCTCTTCAACATACCCGTCGCCTTCGTTGAGGGCGATGATCGAGGCAATCTGGATCGGCTGGAAGGTCCCGTAGTCGAGATAGCTCTTGAGCTTGGCCAGGGCAGCGACCATCGCTGAGTTACCGACCAGGAATCCCATTCTCCAGCCGGCCATCGAATGGCCTTTAGTCAGGGTGTAGAGCTCGACAGCAACCTCCTTGGCGCCCGGCACCTGGAGGATGGACGGAGGAACGTACCCATCGAACGACACATCGGCGTAGGCGAAGTCATGGACCAGGAAGACTTCGTTCTCCCGGGCAAATGCCACCAGCCGCTCAAAGAAAGCCAGGTCGACGCACACGGTCGTCGGATTGTGTGGAAAGGAGAGAATGATCACCCGGGGCCGCGGCCAGGCGTCCTTGAACATGCGGTCGAGAGATTCGAAGTAGAGATCGTCCGACGCAACCGGCGCTCGCCTGACCTCGGCGCCCGCCAGCACCGGTGCGTAAATGTGGATCGGGTAAGAGGGCTCGGGGACCACGGCCACGTCGCCCGGCTGCAAGAGGACCCACATCAGATGGGAAAGGCCCTCTTTGGCTCCGATTGTGGCGATGACCTCGGTGTCGGGGTCGACTTCGACGCCAAATCGGCGGTGGTATCTGTCGGCGGCGGCCTTGCGCAGATTCGGCAGGCCCCGGCTGACCGAGTAGCGGTGGTTTTTAGGGTTCTGGGCGGCTTCGACGAGCTTGTCGACGACCAGTGGCGCCGTAGGAATGTCGGGATTGCCGAAGCCCAGATCGATGATGTCCTCCCCGGCTCGCCGGGCGGCCAGCTTGCGCTCGTTGACCGCACCAAAGACATATGGAGGCAGGTTGTCGATGCGTCGGAAGTCCATTGCGGGCAAGCCTACCGAGCCTCCAAGCTGGCGCCCGCAACTTAAAGATGTGACAAGACATCTCGCGAGAACAGAAGCCAGTTCTCACGGTTGTTGGGAAGCACCGACACGACAAGTTCGTGAGCCGTGGCCGCCAGCGCGGCCAGGTGCTCGACGATTTGGGAGGGGGTACCGGCGGTCAGGCCTGCCCGGGCGACCGCCTCGAGGCCGCCTCTGGCAGCGACGGCGGCATCGAGCGTGGTCTGGTCGGGAGTGAGCATCACACCACCACCCCAAGTGATCGTGATGTCCCTGCCGGCCTCCGCCCGCAACTGGTCGGATTCCTGTCGAAGCTCGTCGGGACTGGCACCCCACGCATTCCAGCCATCGGCCCTGGCAGCGGCCACTGCCCTCACCCTGGGATGCCGCCCCCCCACCCAGATCGGAAGGGTGGGCGCGGTCACTCGCGTCAGAGCGATGGTCTCTTCGAGGAGGCCGATCCGCTCGGTGAGGGCCGGCCGGCTCATGCCGTAACGGACAGCCTCATCTTCGGACATCTTGTCTCCCGCACCGAGCCCGAGGACACTGCGCCCGGGTGCAATCGCTGCAAGAGCGACTGCGATCCCGGCGGTGATCGCAGGTTCCCTGAGTGTGGCGCGGGTGACCAGTGAGCCCACCCTGGCGGTAGCCGTGGCCGCGATCGCCCCAAGGCTTGACGCCCCTTCCAGAACTGGGCGCCGCGGGTCACCGAGAGGGACGAGGTGATCGAAGACGAACATCCCGGTCAGGCCAAGGGGACCAAGCGAGCGCGCCAGGTCGAGGATTAACTCTGGACTACTGGCGAACTGGGGAGCGGTCAGGGAAACCGGGTGGGTCACTCCCCCGCCAGTTTGCTCATCATTCTGCGGATTCGCACCGGGACGACGTCGGTAACAGTTGCCAGGACCGATTTGATCATTCCGAGGAGATCCTGAGGACCATCCCAGTGCTCGACCACAACTTCTTCGCCAGCCCGTTCGATGAGGTGATTCAGCGCAAATGTAACCACAAAGATGTCATCCAGCAGTCCGACAACCGGTATGAACTCAGGCAGCAAGTCGATCGGGGACAGCACGTAGGCGAAAGACACTCCGAGCAGGATCTTCGATCGACGAGGCACCCTCGGATCCTTGAGGAGCCTGCCGAGCAACTTGATCAGATTGGGCAACATCAGTGCCGCGTCGACGGCCAACTGGCGAACCTGGATCCCGGCGCCACCCTCGGGTGGAATTACCTCATCCGGTCGGACTGCCTTCTTGTCCTTGGCCACGTCAATCCCCTTTCTGGGAAAGGATAGGTTCGGCCGGTATTTGCGGGGAGCATTGGCGAAGGAGTCAGGTTGGCCGCTTCGTAATTTGGTGGATGGCTCCCGCTGAATCCGTAATTCGGTCTGAGGGTCCCGGAAACCGGGAGCGAGGCGCCAGGTTTCGTCTGATCCGGGACTGGTGCGCCAAATTTGCGTCTAGCGGAGCTGCAAGGTCTCCCTGGCCAGGAGGGCCGCCCCGATGGCGCCGGCCCGGGGGCCGCATTGAGCCACTTCGATCCGGATCGGTCGCCGATGTGAAGAACCTTCCACCGACCGCACCGCTTCCTCCCGCGCGGTGTCAATGAGCAACTCTCCGACCGCAACCGCGGTGCCACCCACGACAATCAACTCGGGATCGAGGATCGCCACCAGATTGGCCACACCCCGACCGAGCCAGCGGCCGGCCTCGATCACGGCATCCCTGGCCCCCACATCGCCTGAGGCGGCGGCTAAACCGAGAAAGCTGCCGTTCGGTTCGGCGCCACCAACGATCGAGGCGAGGATCCCCCGCGGGTCAATTCTCATTAACCGGCGGGCCTCCTCTCCGAAGCGACGACCCGAGACCAGCGTCTCCCAGCATCCCCGGCGGCCGCACTCACAGGGATCACCGTCGGGGATCATCGTCATGTGGCCTGCTTCCCCGGCGAATGACTCTCCCCGGTAGACGACGCCGTCGGCGATGACCCCGGCACCTATTCCGGTGCCAAGGGTCATTACGACTGCGTTCCTGGATCCCTTGGCCGCTCCCATTCTCAATTCCGCGAGAGCGGCGCAGTTGGCATCGTTGTCGACGACGACCGGTAGGCCCAGCAGTTCTGCGAGACGCTGACGCAACGCCAGGTTCTCACCACGGACATGGGGACCCCACACGAACACGCCCTCGGGCCAGCGGACCAGACCGGCTATGCCGACCCCGACCGACCCGGTTGCCGATTGCCGAAGGGACGCGACCAGGTCTGCCACTCGGCCGATCATCTCCCCGGGCGTCCCGGTAAAAGGAACCTCGTCGTTCTGCTCGACGACACCGTCGACTCCGAGGCGAACCGCCTTGATGGAGGTACCACCAATATCGATGCCGATTGAATCCACGTTCTGCGTTATGCGTTTTGCGTGGTGCGTCCAGGACACGTTGCATAACGCACCACCTGGATTACTCCACTTCGATTCGGGTGGCCGACGGGCCGTCTTCGGTTTCCTTCCCCACCCGGGCTAGCTCATCGACTACTGCTTCGATCGCCTTCAAACCTTCGACGCCGGCCCGCATCAGGTGAAACAAGGCCCGCTTCCCGGCTCTCCGAAGGGCGGCGGCGGTTTCGGACTCGCTCATGTCCGTTTCTTCTTTCCGCCCTTGGGCTCGAAGGTGACCCGGAGAAGGCCGTCTTCGAGCTTCGCCTTCGTTACTTCCCGGCGTCGCAGAGTGTCGGGGAGAACGAAAGAACGGCGATAGGGGCCGACCTGCACATACAGCTCGTGACCGTGCCGGAAAACCTCGAGGTCGGCCTTTTCGACAAAGGGGACCTTCATCTCCATGATGACCTCGCCGGCGATCTCCTCAACCCGAAACGGACTGTGGGCGACGAAGCCGGTGACAGGATCGACATCGCCATACAACTCGCCGGCCATGAACCGAAGTCGATCCAGACCCACCATTTCGTCGTCGAAGAGCCGGAGCCGCAACCTGGGGACATCAGCAAAAGCAGCATCAACCGTATCGAGATGGCCCTTCTGGATCGTTCGCCAGCGATCGAAGTAGGGGTCCGAGACGATGTCGGGCAAGATCCGGTTCACGACGACCCCGTCGACCCCGTACCCGAACAGGCCGAGATAGGTAAAGGTGCGTCGCGCCTCGTCGATCACCATCTTCTCGGGATTGACCACCAGTCGGGCCGATGTGACGGATGGATCCGAGAGAAGCTGCTTGACCTCTTCGATGCCTTCGAAAACTGACTGGGCCGCCTGGAACACGTTGTCCTCCGGGACAGGTAGGTCGGTGAGCCTGGTCAGAAAGGGACGGGCGGCCTTCATCAGCCTCCGCTCGGCCGGCATCACCCGTTCGAAGTACCACGAGAGCACCTCGGGCAAAGACAGAAGGCGCAGAGTCTCGGCAGTCGGAGCGCAGTCCACGACCACCACGTCGTAGTTCCCGCTGCGGGCGTGACGGTTGACTTCGAGCAAAGCGAACAACTCGTCCATTCCGGGAAAAACGAGGAACTCTTCCGCTTCGATCCCGCTGACGCCGCCCCAATCGAAAACCTGCATGATCTGGTCGCGGATTGATCCCCAGTGCCGGTCGAGTTGGGCCTGAGTGTCGATCTGCTGGCCGACCAGGTTGGTCGTGACGGTGGTCTCCTCGTCGCTGAGTGCGACGGTCAAGGCGTCAGCCAGAGAGTGAGCCGGATCGGTCGATGACACCAGGGTCCGGTAGCCACGGTCGGCGGCAGCCAGAGCAGTGGCGGCGGCGACGGTTGTCTTGCCGACTCCACCTTTACCGGTGACCAGGATTATCCGCATCGGGCCTCTCTCCGTCTCACTGCGAGCCGAGCGATTCGACCCTCTTCCGGAGGCCGCGCAAGGCGGTGCCGACTAGTTGCTTCTCGGCCTGACGACGCAGGAATCCAGGGATTGTGAAAGAGGGATCAACCTTGAGTCCGTATACGACCTCGGTGCGACCGTCGGCGACCTCGTTGAACACGTAGGAGCCCTCGAGTTCGTTCAAATCGGGACCTGGTTCGGCCACCCAGCGCATCGACGACGGTTCGTCGTAGCTGTAGACGAGGGTGTAGGCGATCTCCTTCACCATCACGTCAATCACGAAACGGGCCCGGTGGGCCCGGCCTTTGTCGTCGGTTTCGAGGACTTCGATCTCCTTGACGCCGTTGGCCCACTCCGTATAACCCGCCAGATCAGCGGCCACGGCGAACACCTCAGCCGGCGTCGCCTTGATTTCGATGCTTTCGACGGTTCCTTCCGCCATCACCAATCCTCTTTGCCGCTGTCCAAAGCCCGGTCAAACCCAGGCCGAGGTTAGCGGCGGGCGAAAGTCTTCTTCCTGGCGTTAGCCAGGTTGGGCTTGGTCTATGGATGTTCACAAGCAGCCAAAGATCAGCGAAGAAGGGGATCCACCCGTCATCGGTCCGCCTCGGTAATTTGGCGGGTGGCTCCCGCTGAATGCGTAATTCGGTCTGAGAGTCCCAGCGGAAACCGGGAGTGTCGCGCCAGGTTTCGTCTGATCCGGGACCGGGGCGCTTGCCCTAACGGCCGTTCGACGAGAAGTGCATCCAGTCCTTGGCGGTGCTCCACCGGCCACCCCATCCCCATCCCATCTCATCGAAGGCCCCCACTGCGGCGTCCCCTTCGAAGATCATTCCTGGCCGCACATTGCTGCGGTCCGTATACGCCGAGGCGAGCTCGGGAGCAACGACTTCGCCCTTCAGATAGGGGTTGTGAAACGGGTTGATGTCGACCGCCAGTCCGTACGCGTGCATCGACCATCCGCCCGACTGTCCAACTGCGGGGCGGCACTCGAAGGCGCCGGTGACGTTGCCGTCGCCGGTGGGATGCGCATCCATCTCGTTCTGGTCCTGGACCCGCATCTCTTCGATCGGGAATCGGATCTCCCACATGCGCCGGAACGCCTCCACAACGCCCTCGGCAAACTCGGCGGCCACCAGCATCTCTCCGGTGTGAGGCAGGCCATCGAAGCCGTAAAAGCTCATTGTCAGGTAGGTAAGGCCTTCCAGGGTGACGGGACAATCCTCACGCCACGACGAGCGACTGGCGACGTCGACCGGAACTGAACCCGCGGTCCATTCAAAAGCCTCGCCCGCAGGCGGTGGCAGCAGGTCCGGGCTCGGGAACCGCCGGTTGACCAGTTCGGGAGGCGTTGGCTGGGGAATCCCGAGTCCATCCGGCCGCAGCTCAAGGAATCGAGTCCCGATCCAGTCAGGGCGAACAGTCCCCGGCTCAGGAGGAACAGTGGTAGTGGCCGGAGCGGCGGTTGTCGTGATTGGGGCGGTAGTTGTGCTGGTGGTAGGTGGTACGCGGTACGTGGTACGTGTTGAAGCCGTCGAAGTGGCTCCGTCCAAAACGACAGAGCCGGAACAACCGACGAAGACCAACCCCAGGCAACCCAGCCGAAGGGCCTTCACGAGGTTCGGACGTACCACGTACCACGTACCACGTACCACGCTCTTCACACGTACCACGCTCTTCTCACCACTCGAACTCCACCGGGCGCCTGGTCGCTCTGAAATACCCCACGTTCTGGCATCTCGTCTTTCCGACTCGCCACGTCGATGCCTGCGGTTGGTGCACATCTCCGTAAAAGTGGCGAATCGGTTGAAATGCGCGCAGGTATTCAAGAATCGGCTGCGAGCTTCGCTCCCGGCGCCCTGTGATCACATCGGTGCACAACGAGTCGATCGCCGGCGGCAGGTGCGAACAGAGGACGTCCACCGGTCCGATCGCTTCCAATTTGCGGACCATGTCTTCATCCGTCACTTCCCCGGCTCCGGCCATCGGAGTGGCGATGCCGCCGCCCACGAAGCCAAAGCGAAGCCCGCCGATCTCGGCAACCTCCCCGTCCACGAATCGCATGGTTGAGGGCAATGACTCCTTGAGGAGTGAAGGGTTGTCGACGTTTCCGTATGTGCAGAAACCAACCGCCGATGACAATGCTTCTCGGCAGCGTGCGTATTCGGCCACCACTGCCTCGTCGATGGCGGCCCGGACCGCATCTCGCCTCTCACCAACGATCTCAGTCCAGGCCCGCCGCATCGCGGCGTAGTCACCGGCGGCCCGGTGGCCGGCCACGGCGACACCGAACTCGCGTCCGAGAACGTCGGCAATGATGCCCTCGCGGGTCCGGTAGTCGAGAAGGTTGATGAGATCGCCCAGAATCAAGACGATCTCTCCGCGGCTGACCACCTCCTCGAGCGCGTCGAAGGCACCATGGACGTCGGAGACGACGAACAATTTCAACTGTGATCGGTGCCGGTCGACGGGACACCGCTCTCCGCCGCGGTGCCCGATCGGGCCCTGTCGACCCAGCCCACATAGATGACCATGGCCGACGCCCCTACAACTGCGAGAACCAGGCCTACCGGCCAGGAGAGATCGAACGGAGAAAACTCAGCCGACATCCCGGCTATGCCGAAACCTACGAGGCCGGCAATCACTCGCCGACCGGGTTTTCCGAGCCCCTCCTCGGGGTCGAAGCGCTTCCAATCGCTCACGTTGCCACCGAGGTATGTCGCGAAGATCCATGCGATCAGCAGCACAACGCCCGCGGCGAGAACGATGGCGTAGACCTTGATCATCGTTAAAGGCTACCCACAGGTGGGTGTGAACTTCGAGGTTTGAAGGCTGACCAGACGAACCGGCCCGGCCCCAACGATCCACCTGCCGCTGGAGTTCGCGCACCCCCCTCGATCGCCCAAAGCGGCGATCGGTCTGATCGCAAGCAGGGGACAGCGCTTTAGTGGGTCACTGCGCCTCGTTCGGCTGAGCCGACCAGGCGGGCGTACTTGGCGAGGGCGCCGGTCGGATAACGGGGCGGATGCGGTTTCCAGCCGGACTCCCTCTTGGCCAACGTTTCGTCGTCGACCAGCACATCGAGAGTGCGAGCGGGGAGATCGACCCGAATCAGATCTCCCTCTTCCACCAGTCCGAGCGGTCCTCCGGCCTCCGATTCCGGTGACACATGGCCGATGCAGAGACCTGTCGTCCCTCCGGAGAAGCGACCGTCGGTGACGAGAAGGACCTCCTTGCCGAGACCGGCTCCTTTGATGCCGGCAGTGATCTGGAGCATCTCCCGCATCCCGGGGCCACCTTTGGGTCCTTCGGTCCTGATCACCACGACCTGGCCAGACTTGATCTGGCTCTGAAAGAGAGCCTCCAGGGCGCCTTGCTCCCCGTCGAAGACGCGGGCCGGTCCTTCGAAAACGTCGAGGTCGATGCCGGCCACCTTCACGACCGCACCTCCTGGGGCGAGATTGCCGCGCAGCACGGCGATCCCTCCTTCGGGTGCCAGCGGAGCCGAAACCGGGCGAATCACGTCCTGCCCTCCGGGGACCGCCACACCGGCGAGGTTCTCAGCCAGGGTTCGACCGGTCAGGGTCAAGCTGTCGCCATGCAGAAGGCCTTCGTCGAGCAGCGCCCGGAGGACCAACGGGACGCCTCCGATTCGGTCGAGATCGATCATGTGATAGCGCCCAAAGGGCTTGAGGTCGCCAAGGTGGGGCGTCTTCCGACTGATGCGGTCGAAGTCTTCCAACGCCAGTTCGACCTCGGCTTCCCGGGCGATGGCGAGGAGGTGGAGAACCGCGTTCGTGGAACCACCGAGTGCCATGACCGTTGTGATTGCGTTCTCGAACGCCGGTCGGGTCATGATCTGGCGCGGACGGATATTGGCCTCGAGCAGTCTCATCACCGTCTCCCCGCTCAGACGGGCGTACTCGTCGAGACGAGGATCGCCGGCCGAGACCGAAGCTGACCCCGGGAGTGCCATTCCGATCGCCTCGCCCACCGATGCCATCGTGTTGGCGGTGAACATTCCCGCACACGAGCCGATACCGGGGCACGCGTGCCTTTCGATCTCGGTCAACTCGGCGAGATCGATGCTTCCCTTCGAGAACGCGCCGATCCCTTCGAACACATCGACAATCGAGATGTCCTTGCCTCGGTAATGACCGGGCAGGGAGGACCCTCCATACAGAAAAACGGACGGCAAATTGGTGCGGGCCGCCGCCATGAGCATTCCGGGCAGCGATTTGTCGCAACCCGCGATTGCAACCAGGCCGTCGAAACGCTCGGCGTGCATAACCAGTTCGACGGAATCGGCGATGACCTCCCGGCTCACCAGTGAAGCCCTCATTCCCTCGTGGCCCATCGAAATTCCGTCCGAGACAGCGATGGTCGTAAAGATCAACCCGACGCCCCCGTTGTCGACCACGCCGTGTTTGGCCGCCTCACACAACCTCGCACCCGACAGGTTGCAAGGGGTGACTTCGTTGCCGGCCGAGACCAAGCCGATCTGCGGCCGCGAGAAGTCATCTTCGGTCAAGCCGACGGCCCGGAGCATCGCCCGGGCCCCGGCCCTGGCCGGTCCTTCGGTCACATCCTGGGAATGAATCTTGTTTGGCATGGGGCGATGGTACCGACGCCGTCCGAAGGGCACCGTCGACAGTCTCGGGGAGCGTTATACGTTTTACGTTCCTACGTTCCTACGTTCCTACGTTCTACGTTTTACGTTCCTACGTTCTACGTAAGGAACGGATTCCGAGCGACGGACGAACGCCAAGCCGTAAAACCCTGGTTTTCGCGCGGACGATCGACACCAGAGGGGCAAGACTCCGCGCCAGAACCGGCTTATGCCCTCGACAAATGTGACGATGGCAGCCCGCTACCGGATTCTGACGTAGAACGTAACACGTAAAACGCTCTTTGGAACGTAAAACGTACGACGTAAAACTGCCTTCCGCCTTCCGTCTATCTTTGCGGCCTTGAACATCCCGACTTTGCAGCCGACCGAGTTCGCGATCCCGCAGTCATACGCCCGGGTGGTCGAACTGGCCTACAACCTGTGGTGGTCCTGGAACTCGGCGGGTGCCAGCCTCTGGTCGAACCTCGACCCGGTGGCCTGGGAGAGTCATCACAACCCGATCGAGCTCCTGGAATCGATCGAGCCGAGTCGGTGGCAGGTTCTCGGGCAGATCGAAGCGGTCCAGGATCGGTATCTGACGGCGCTGACCGAGTTCAACCGATACCTCGAAGATGACGACAACTGGTATTCCCGCCAGGCAAAACCACTTTCGGCGCCCATCGCCTACTTCTGCACCGAGTTCGGTGTCCACTCCTCGGTTCCGTTCTATTCGGGAGGCTTGGGAATCCTGGCCGGCGATCACCTCAAATCCGCCTCGGACCTGGGTCTGCCGCTGATCGGAGTCGGGCTGCTCTTTCGGCGGGGCTATTTCCGCCAGGAGATCGAGGCCGGCGGCGAGCAGCAGCACATCTACCCCACCCTCGACGTCCGTCGTCTCCCGGTGCGGCCCGTGGCCTCCCCGACCGGTGGTCAACTCAAGGTCGAAGTCGAGTTCCCGGGGCGCATCGTGAAGGCGGCGGTGTGGAAGCTCGACGTCGGACGCGTCCCTCTGATCCTGCTCGATACCGACATACCCGAGAATGACCTCTCCGATCGCCCTATCACCCACACGCTTTACGTCCGAGGGCGGGAAATGCGCTTTTGCCAGGAAATGATCCTCGGCATCGGCGGTGTCCGGGCGCTCGAGGCCCTCGCCATCGAACCTTCGGCCTGGCACGTCAACGAAGGCCACGCGGCCCTGGCGTTCCTGGAGCGGATACGGAGGCACCGGGCCGACGGGGTGGACATCGCCACCGTTCAGCAGTCGATCAAAGAGCACAGCCTGTTCACCCTGCATACGCCGGTCCCAGCCGGCAACGAGGTGTTCGACGTCGGCATCGCCGCCCGCTACCTCGATCCTCTGCGACGCAAGATGGGCATGAGCGAGACCGAGCTAGCCGAACTTGGAACCTCCAACGGCGACCACAGCCAGTTCGACCTGGGAGCCCTGGCCATCCGCATGTCGTCGGTGGTCAACGGCGTCAGCAAAACTCATGCCGAGGTTGCGACCCGCGACTGGCAACATCTCATCGGGGGGCCAGCGGCTGCAGTAACGAACGGCGTTCACACGCCGACCTGGATCGGCCGGGATGGTGGCAGGCTTCTCTCCAGCAGCCTGGGCCGAAACTGGCCCACGGTGCTGCTCGAAGACCCCGAGGCCGTCGAACAGATCACCCAGCTTCCCCTGCCAGACGTCTGGGCAGTTCACCAGGCGCGGAAGGAGATCTTCGTCAACTTCGCCCGGGGGAGGTTGCGTCGCCAGCTGGCTCGCCACGGGGCATCGCCCGAGGAGCTGCGCCAGGTCGACACTTTTCTTCCGGCCGATCGCCTCACTCTCGGTTTTGCCCGGAGGTTTGCGACCTACAAGCGGGCGACTCTCATGTTCACCGATCTGGGCCGACTTGAGGCGCTGGTGACCAACCCGGATCGACCGGTGCAGATCGTCTTCGCCGGAAAAGCTCATCCCGCCGATCGCCATGGCCAGGACTTCATCAAGCGAATCGTTGAACTGTCGCGCACGCCGAGGCTCCAGGGCCACATCTTCATGCTGGAGGACTACAACGCCCGTACTGCCCGATTCATGGTCCAGGGCGTAGACGTCTGGGTGAACAATCCCCGGCCGCCGATGGAGGCGTCGGGAACCTCGGGGATGAAGGCCGCTATCAACGGGACCCTCAACCTGTCGGTGCTCGATGGCTGGTGGGTCGAGGGCTACACCGGGAAAAACGGGTGGGCATTCGGCTCGCCGGAGGGTCGCGAGGATTTCAATGCCGAGGACAACGACGATGCCGCTGCCTTTTACAAGCTTCTCGAGAGCGAGATTGTCCCGCTCTATTACGAGCGGGACGAGGAGGGCCTGGCGCTGCGATGGACTGAGATGATGAGGGAGTCGATCACTTCGACTATGGGTGCCTTCTCCACCCATCGCATGGTCGCCGACTACGCGCACCTGGGCTACTTTCCGATGGGAGCTAAGACAACTCGGCCCTCACCCTGACATCGAGTTCGTCGGTACAGCGCTGGCCGAGGACCGCCCCGGCGGCATCGCCTCCGATCCGGGCGAGCGCCCAGACCGCATGGGCCCGGAGTACCCAATCGGGATGACCGGCGTACAACGCGACCAAGGGAATGATCTCTTGGCTCGGCGAGTTCCCGGCGGCGATCAGGGCGTTTCTACGGACGATTCCGGGGTCACGGTTTGGGATGAACCAATGCCCGAACCGGGTGAGGAGAGTCTGGTCCGAGGCCCGCAGAATCGACCGGAGGTCGAACCGCCCACCAGGTTCGACGGTGCGTCTGACGAGCTTGCCCCCCGGCGGGCACGCGACCAGGCAATCGTCGCAGCCGTAGAGGCGGTCACCCATTGCAATCCGGTACTCGGGCGGCACCAGCCCGGGCCGTTGCGCCCACGCCGCGAGGCATCGCTCGGCATCGAGCACGCCCGGCGCAGCCAGCGCCCCGGTTGGACAGGCCGGAAGGCACGCCGAGCAGGCTCCGCAGTCGCGATCCAGTGGTTGGTCGGGCACCAATTCGGCGTCGGTAATCACCGACCCGATGACCGCCCAGGGTCCAATACCCGGGATCAGCACCATCGTGTTCTTGCCCCACCAACCAAGCCCGGCCCGGACGGCGGCCGCACGGTCGACGAGGCGATTGTCATCGCAGAGGACTTCGGCCCGGTAGCCCTCGGCCCGCAGAAGGACGGCGATGTCCTCGAGCCCGCGCCGGAGGGGCTCGTACCCGTCGCCCGCCGCCACCCTCGACACTCTTCCGGTCGGCACGTTCGAATCCAGTTCGAGGTCAGGCGACCCTGACTCCGGAAGGTAGGCCCGCGCCACCACCACCAGGGTCCGACCCCAAGGAAAGCTCAGCCTTGGCGCGGTTGCTGTGGCCGGGTCGCGATAAGTGAATCCGAGCCTCGATGACATGCCGTTGTCGATTCGCCGGCGCATCGACAATTCGACTTCGGGAAATGCCTCGGTACCGGCGAAGCCGACCCGGTCGAGGCCGGAGCCCTTCGCGATCGCCTCTACCCGGCGGCGGAGTCCTTCCACGGTTCGACCGTAGCCGGTCGGGCCGCTCTTGGAACGAGGCGCAGTTGGGGAACGAGGCCGGCCTCGGCCAGGGTGGACAGTGCGTCAGCCTCGTCCTCGTCAAGGTTCAGAGGCTCCTCGTCGACGAAGCCTTCCTTGAAGATGACGGAGATGACGCAATCGTCACAGGCAATGTCCTTGGCCAGGCAAGTTTCACAATCAATGAGCATGGAGCGAACGTATCGGGTGCCCCTGACAAAAAAGAGTGGTACGTGGTACGTGGTACGTGTCAGAACTCGAGCTGGCTCGACGTACCACGTACCACGTACCACCCTTGAGTCGACCCGCGCCCGAGCCTTACCGTGGGCCCAAGTCACTGCTTGGGATCCAGGCGACGTCTGGAGGGAAGATCATGTCCAGCGTCCAGTCGAGGGCGACCCGGGCCTTGCGAAGGAAGGTCGGTAGCTGCATCAGGTAGTAGGTCCTCCACAAGAACCACCCGATAAGACCGGACACCGGGATTCCCAGGACTCTTCCCACCGCATTGCGATGTCCCAGGGAGACCAACTCTCCTTTGGTCCCGTATGAGAATTCGGGCACGCCCTTGTCACCGCGCTGCAGAGCCAGCAGATGCCGGCCCAGGTAGCGGCCTTGACGCAGGGCGAACTGGGCGGTCGGCGGCGAGATCAGACCGCCACCCGACGGGACCAGCGCCACGTCACCCACCGCATATACCCCTGGGGCCGCTCGCATATGGCCGTCGACGACCAGTTTTCCTCTGACCGTTGGCAGGCCAATCTCGGCGACCAGTGGACTGGGTCGGATGCCGGCGGCCCAGACCACGGTGGCGGCCTCGATCACCTCACCGCTGGCCAGTCGGACCCCGCGGTCGGTGACCTCAGCAACCGCGGATCCGAGAGTGAGGCTGACACCGCGCGATTTCAACGCCCGGGCAGCCGAAGCCGACAGCGACTCCGACAATGCCGGAGTGACTCGCTCCACAGCGTCGACCAGGGTCACCTGCGGGGTCGGGGCATCTCGATAGAACCGCCTGGAGGCCTCGCGGACGAAGTCGCCCAGTGCTGCGGCCAACTCAGCTCCCGAGTATCCGGCTCCAACCACCACCAGCTTCGTCAGCCAGGGATCCCGGTCCAGTGAAGCCCCTTCGAGCAGAGCCAGCACCCGGTTTCGGACCCGCAGAGCGTCGGAAATCCCCTTGAACCCGAGAGCATGCTCCTCCACCCCGGCTACTCCGTAGGTATGCGGGACTGAGCCAAGGGCGATGACGAGGACATCCCCCTCGACGGTGACCGGGCTGGCCCCGAAAACAGGTTGGACGGTGACCGCCTTTCTCTCGGGATCGATCGCGACAACCTCGCCTTGTACCAGGGCGGCGTGAGGAGCAAGCTGGCGAATCGGAGTCACGATGTGTCGTGGATCGACATCGCCGATGGCTGCTTCCGCCAGCATGGGCGTGAATAGGAGGAAATTGTCCATTGAAACGATGGTCACAGAAGTCTGCGACCCGAGCTGTCTGGCCACGGCCGATCCGGAGAATCCCCCACCCACGATCACGACTCGGGGCAGTGCCGGCATCACGACCTGAAGGTACGACCGCGGGCGACCCGAAGCCAATCGAGTCTGGAAGGACCCGCATGCCGGCGACGCCGCGGCGAACCCTTTGCCTGTCAGGCAGGAGTCGCCAACGGCTTCATCGGATGAGGGTGGTTCGGGGCGCTTGGGGGAACTCGACTGCTCGCCCAAAAGCCGGTTGGACAACCAAGAAGCCGCTGCCGCGGACAATGAGCCGGTCAGCGATCCACTGGGCATCGGTCTGGTTTTGGCCGGAGGTGCCCGAGTAGTCGGCGGCGGCAAGAGGAGTGAAGAACACGCCCTCCAGTCTCAGACCGGCCTGACCGGCCCAGTCGCTGGTGGTCGGGGAATCAGACCATAGGGCGAGGTCGTCGAACTTGTAGCCGTCGAGGTCGGGTGCCACCCACGTAATTGAACCGCTGCCGCCGACCATCGAGATACTCGAGGTCCTGGAGAGATACACCATGGTGTGGTTGAAGGTGAGGGAGCTCGCACCCGCCTTGCTCAAGGTTCCGTTGCGGAAGAAGGCATAGCCGGGATTGCTGGGGGTGTTCTGAACGTTGACGTGCCCGGACCCAGTAATCGTGACCTTGCCGTCGAATACAACACTGCCATTGATGGTGACCGAGGTCTTGACTGTGAATGTTGAGCAATCAATCCACCAGTTGCCATTGACCACGATCGGCGGGCTGGAGGATGGAAGGTTGCAGGAGTAGCCGGCGCTGGTCCACCGGTTGAAGCCGACCGGGGCGCCTGTCTTGCCGACCGAGCTGATGAGGTCGTGGATATGGGGGGCTGGGGTGGCCACGCATCCGGGGATGTTCTGCTCGTTGGCGACCGTCAGCGCAGCCGTTGCCCACTCCAAAGACGAACTAAGGGAGCTGTAGTTGGCCTGGCAGTTGTACCGATGGTCGACAGGGGCACGGGTGAGGCGGGCGGGAAGTGCGGTGGGTTCGGGGTTGGGGCGATTGGCGCCGTTGGCTCCCGGCGTGCAGGCCGGGGTGTTGGCCCGGCTCGGTCCGCAACCGGGCGTGCCGGGAGCGAAGGTCATGACGAGTCCACAACCGAATCCCTCGAGGAGCCCGCTTGGTCCGACGATGGCGGTGCCTGTCTGATTGGAACAGCCAGCCGGGCCGTCGGCTCGTAGGAGCGAACCGGACCCGTCGATGTCGATGACTCCGTCGTTGGTGCACCCGGCGCTCCCATCGGAGTCGGCGGCGACGATACCCTGCACCAGTGTGGCGACTCCGGGTCCGCCCCCGTCGGGATTGATAACGGCTTTGACGATCACCCCGCCATTTCCCGTTGTCTGGATGGACTGGCAGCCGGAACGGTCCAGGACCAGCAGGTTGATCGGCACCGCCCCGCCGGCCAGCTTCGCGGTCGCCACCGTGTGCACGGTGGTGGGACCCTCGCTGATGCCCAGGACACGTGAGAAGGTTCCCTCGTGCATGGCCGTCATCTCCAGACCAACTCGTTCGCAGGCAAGGTTGTCGTCTGGGTCGACGGCTTGAGACGATGCCCCGAGCAATCCTGAAGTCATCAAGGCGTGCCCATTGGGCACTGGATAGACAAAGTTGATCGTGAACCGCCCGGAATCCTGGCTGAATTCGGCGGCGACAAAGGGGTTGCAGGCGCTAGCGAAGGTTGCGCACCCCGACGTGTTGAGAGGCAGCAGTCCCGGTGTGTTGAGAGCTACATAGGCCAAGGCAGTCTCACACGCGTCTCGTCCATTGCTGCTAGCGAGATCGAGGGCGCCGGCGGCGGCAGCGGTGTCGGTGACCTTCTGGTCGGCCGCTCGGTCGAGGCGAATCGCCGCCAGATCGATGGCGAAGGCAGCAACCCCGAGGAGCAGGAACATCGATATCGCCACCAGGACCAGCACATAGCCCTTCTCGGGGTCACGGTCAGTTCGCCTCATGAGCCCTCCCGTTCGAAACGGGCCGCAGCGGGCGCCTCCAAGGTGACGTTGACAGCGAATACGACGGTCTGGATGGTTGCTTCCCGCCTTGCAACCACCTGGACACGTCTCTCGTCGTTCGGCCGACCGTCGCTAAAGCAATCGAGACCGGCCTGGGGGCTTCCCGTCACTCCCAGGTTTTCGACGAGCCGCTTGGTCTGGTCGTTGGCGCCGGCTCCGGCGGGGTGGACATAGGCGACACAGATGTATTGACCGGCCACGCCGGTACCCAGGTCGCCTACTGCCGCCGCTCGAGTCACGTCCAGCACCTTGTCGAGCCACACGTCGAGATCGGTACCGACCGGCAACGTGGCTCCAAACCGGGTCGATTCCCGGGCTGCGGTCTGCAGGGACGTGTACTGACCGTAAGCAAGGGCCGCCGTAACCGTCCCCAGCAGCAGCATCAAAAGCAACATCATGACGAAGGCGGCCTCGACCAGCGCGGCCCCTCTCTCCCCGCTGGCAATCGCTTCCGGTGTCGCCTTGGCCGTTCTCGGCCGGTCCTTGATCAAGGCAGCCCCGCGGGTGGGCCGCGGTCCGGAGGTGGTCCGTTGGGATCGTTGGCGGGGGGACCGGCATCGTCAGGAGGACCGGCATCGTCAGGAGGACCGGAGTCTTCAGCACTGCCGAGACCGAAGGCGGCGGGGCCGGGAATGACAAGGATGGGCTTTTCTCCGCATCCCTCAGCGGGGTCGAACTCATCCTCGGTGGAGGTGTCAGGGTTGTTCTGAGTGCTCCCACGGCCCGAGGCGTTGTAGGCAACACAGTCAGTCCAGGCATCCAGAGCAGTGGTGTAGCTGCGGATAGCGTCTTGCACCGCTTTGGCGAACAGTTCAGTGTTGCCGGCCAATTCCTCGGCGAAAGCCTGATTGGCTGCGGCGATCGCCTGACCAGCCGCTGCCTCCCCGGGCAGGTCGTCGTCCCCGCTCGGGAGGTTGATTCCAATATGGGCTGCCATCCCGGCGATCGCAGCTTGGGCTGGAGCGGGGAGATTGCCGGTAGCGGCGCTGGCGATGCCCCCGCCCATTAGGACTGCGGCAAGGCCGACGGCGGCGGCCTTGGTCACCAAGCGGCGTTTGCGGGCGGTCAACGTTCCGGCGGTCGTTGCTCGAGCGCCGCGCGCCCTTTCGCCTCTCTGGGCGGTTCCGGCGTCCGAGTGTGTCACACGAGCGGCTTGGGCCAGCATCCGCACATGGCGGCGGGCCCGCTGGGCATCAACCGGCGTGGTCGCGATGGACCTGGCATCAGCAACGAAGCTCGCCAGGGCGAAGCCTTCCTCGGAGAAGTCCAACCCGTTGAGAATCGCCTCAACCTGATCGTCCGTGTAGTCGCCGAAGTCGTTCATCTCAGACATGTAATCGTCGGAGATGTTCAAATGGGTACGGCCTCGCGCAGATTTCTTTGGATGGTCTGCAGCGCCCGTCGCTGAAGTGCCTTGACCGCACCTATGGTCTTACCCAAGACAATTGCGACCCCCTCGACGGTGATACCTCCCATGATGCGAAGCAGGAGAACATCTCGTTGATCGGGAACAAGACACTCGAGAGTGGCGGTGATCCGCTCCTCTGTGAGTCGATCCATCACGATCAGTGCTGGATCTTGCGACGGTCCTGATTCCCAATCGGCCACCAACTCAAGGGGCCGACGGCCGGAAGCTCGGCGTTCGTCGATCATTCGTCGATGGGCAATGGTGAAAATCCACGACCGAAAACCGGTGACATCACCCGAGAACGAGCTGAGGTTGCGGGCCACCTGCAGGAACACCTCACCGAGGAGATCCTCAGGTTCGGTCGCACCCCGGACACGTAGATAGCCCAAAACAGGTCCAGCCAGCTCACCGTACAACCGCGACCAGGCCCACTCGTCGCCAGCTCGAGCGGCCTCCAACACGGCATTGAACTCCTTCGGATCCACATCGTCTCATCGACCAAACTGTTGATTTCCTGTAATTCCCGGTCATATGGCTGCCATCGGTGCCGGGCGGGAACTCGACCCCGGCTGACGCCCGGTCGAGAAGGGGTCATGCTTGAAAGGTTCGCCGACCGCCCGTCTTCAGCCATTCGATCAACGCCTCCGACCAGAGCCCGACGGCCCCAGCCTGTTCAACGGCTTCACGGACTCTCCGATCCGAGGTGATCACCACCAGGCCGGTTGAGTCTCGCTGGGCCATCTTGATCAACTCCTCGTCGGCCGACGCGACGAACGTCACGATTACATCGTCGGAGGAGAAGGACTCGCCGAGCTGACTCGAATCGAACACGGCGGTAACTCGCCTTTTGCCGGCGGAGGCAAGGATGAGACGGCGAGCGGCCTCGATGACGCGATTGCGAGTAGCGGGCACTGGCGGTGACTTGAGCAGATGGGCGGCATTCCATCCGTCGATGGCGATGTGGACCATGCCGGGAAGACCCAGCAGCCACTCGATCGCCCCGGCCCGATCGGGAGAGACCCCGGCCGGAAGGCCCGACAGCCGGTCCGGTTTCGCGGCGAGGGTGGGCTTGACGGCCTTGGCCGGCGCCACAACCAGCGCCCGGTTGATGTCGTCGAGGTGACGGGCCAGCGCCGTCGGCTTGTCGAGGGACCAAGCCGCGTCGACCTTGGAGGGTTTGGGAGACGCAGCCGACTTCCCCCGACCCGAACGTGTGACCGCCTCCAACTTCTGGCGCAGATCGGCGTTTTCGGCTATCAGTCGAGATGTTTCCTCGGCGGCCGCCTTGACCTGACTGGCCAGGGCTTCGCGGACCGACTTCAGCTTGGCCAGGGATCGACGATGGGTCACCGCCGCTACCGCCAGGCGTTCCTCGATCCCGCCGGCCGACTCCTGCTCTCGCCGCTTGGCCCGATCCAGTTTCTGTTCAAGCCTTCCGGTTCTGGCGACCGCTCTCCGCAACTCGGTCTCCAACCGCTTGATCTCCGACCGCTCGACCGCCTCTCGGTGCCCCGTGACCAGGGCCTCGATCCTTGTCTCCCAGCCTTCGGGCCTGGCCAGGAACAGGAAGGAGGCGGATTCCTGGGCTTCGTCCTCGGGTTCGGGAATCTCGGCCCTGGCCTCGGCCCGCAACCAATCGGAGCCGTCCAATTCCGCCAGCAGTCGCTTGATTAAAGGAGCCGGCAGCCGACCGGATCGACTGGCGATATCCCGAAGCTTGGCCGGAATGTCCTTATCGTCCATCCGTCGCAGCGCCCGCCGGGCGGCGGCCAGCGCCTCAGAGAGAACTTCCGGATCCATCGGGGCCGGGATCACGATTGGTCTGGCTGAAATGACGTTTGCATGTGCCGTGTGCTTGGGAGATATAATGGCGAGACGATGGCAAAGACCGTCCAGACAGCAATCCTTCTGGTACTTCCGTAGCGCACACGCCTCATACCCGGCGTGTGCGCCCTCACGACCCTCCCACCCGGGAGGGTTTTTCTTACCCCGAACCGTGCAACCACGAAAACGCCACCGCAAGCGAGGAACACCATGACCAAGATGACCGGAGCCCAAGCCCTCATCACCTCCCTCGAGTACGAAGGGGTAGACATTGTCTTTGGTGTACCGGGAGGGGCCATCCTCCCCGCTTACGACCCGCTGCTCGACTCACCGATTCGACACATCCTGGCCCGCCATGAGCAAGGGGCGGGACATATGGCCGAGGGCTTCGCCTGGGCCACCGGAAGGGTCGGAGTCTGCATCGCCACGTCGGGTCCCGGTGCCACCAACCTGGTGACCCCCTTGGCCGATGCTCTCATGGACTCAGTTCCACTGGTTGCGATCACAGGGCAAGTCCCGACATCTTCGGTCGGCAACGACGCCTTCCAGGAGGCCTACACGACGGGGATCACGATGCCCGCGACCAAGCACAACTATTTCGTGACCGATCCCAATGACATCGCCGACACGATCCACGAGGCCTTTCACATTGCCTCCACGGGTCGGCCTGGCCCGGTCCTGGTTGACCTTCCCAAGGACATCCTCAATCAGTCCTTGACCTGGAAGAACCCCAAGGCGCTCAACATGCCCGGTTACAAGCCGACCGTGGACGGACATCCGAGACGGATCAAGGAAGCCATCGAGTTGATCGCCCAATCCAAGCGGCCGGTGCTCTATATCGGCGGGGGCGTCATCAAAGCCAACGGATCCAAAGAGTTGCGGAGGCTGGCCGAACTCACCGGGGCCCCGGTCAGCACCACCCTGATGGGCCGCGGTGCCTTCCCCGACTCACATCCTCTGGCGATGGGGATGCCCGGTATGCACGGCACTTACACCTCGATCACCGCCATTCAGAAGGCCGACCTTCTCATCTCGATCGGCGTGCGCTTCGATGATCGCGTCACCGGCAATCCGAAATTCTTCGCACCCCACGCCAAAGTGATCCACGTCGATGTCGATCCCGCCGAAATCGGAAAGGTGCGCGTGGCGGACGTGCCGATCGTCGGTGACGCTCGCCGGGTGATGGAGCAAATGATCGAAGCGTGGGGTGAGCGCGATGTCCCCGACCGCACCGCCTGGCTCGACACCATCCGCCGGTGGCAGCAGGAATATCCGCTTCGCTACGACCAGGACGCCGATGGACCGATCAAGCCGCAATTCGTGGTTGAAGAGTTGTACCGGTTGACCGGCGGCGATGCCACCGTGGTCGCCGGCGTGGGCCAGCATCAGATGTGGACCAGCCAGTTCTGGAAGTTCGACAGGCCCCGTCGTTGGATCAACTCGGGAGGGCTGGGAACGATGGGCTTCGCAGTTCCTGCCGCCATCGGGGCCAAAGCCGGCATGCCCGACGATCTGATTTTCGCCATCGATGGCGACGGCTGTTTCCAGATGACCTTCAACGAACTCGTCACTGCCGCAGTGGAGAAGATCCCGGTGAAGATCGCCGTCTTCAACAACGGCGTCCACGGCATGGTCACTCAGTGGCAGCGCCTCTTCTACGGCGGCCGCTTTTCGGGAACGATCCTGGGAGACGTCATCGACTACCCCAAGCTCGCCGAAGCGATGGGTTGCGCCGGCTTCCGGGCCGAGACCCCGGACGAGGTGGGCCCCACCCTGGAGAAGGCCCTGGCGATCGACGACCGGCCGGTCGTTGTCGAGATGGTGGTCGATCGCGAGGAGATGGTTTTCCCGATGGTCCCGGCCGGTGGCTCCAACGACGAAGTCATCCTGGGCCCATCGGAAAGAGTGATCAGCCCGGCGAGTGACCTGCCATGAGTCGTCGCTTCGCTCCTCCCGTTATGCGTTATGCGTCGCACCACGCACCACCACCGCTCCGAAGGAGCGGTTCATGAACCACACTCTTTCTGTCATCGTTGAGGACAAGCCGGGGGTTTTGGCGCGGGTTTCTTCGCTGCTGGCCCGCCGCGGCTTCAACATCCACTCGCTGGCAGTGGGACCCTCCCACGAAGAGGGCATGTCGCGAATGACCATCGTCGTCGACGCCCCCGAAGTCGAACAGGTGAAGAAGCAGCTGCACAAGCTCATCAACGTTGTGAAGATCTTCGAGTTCGACCCGGCATTCTCGATCGAGCGCGAGATCATGCTCGTGCGCGTCGCCAGTGGCTCCGGCAAACGTGGAGAGATCCTCGAGATCGCTTCGATCTTCGATGCCATCGCGGTCGATGTCGGCGCCAACTCGATCAGTTTCCAGATCGCCGGCGATCCCCGTAAGGTCAACGACTTCCTCGAACTGGTGCGCCCTTTCGGGCTGGTCGAATTAGTCAAGTCGGGACGGGTGGCATTGGCGCGAGAACCGAAAGGACGCCCGGCCAAGCTGCGGGCCGTCACCTGAGTTATCGGAGGCATGAAGGCAATGGCAACGATCTACTACGAAAAGGATGCCGACCCGGCATTGATCAAGGACCGCAAGGTCGCTGTGATCGGGTACGGCAGCCAGGGTCACGCCCACGCCCTCAACATGAAGGAGTCCGGAATCGACGTCGTGGTCGGACTGAAGGAGGGCTCAGCCTCCAAGGCGAAAGCCGAAGCGGAGGGACTTAAGGTCATGACGCCCGGCGAGGCGGCAAGATGGGCCAACGTCGTGATGTTGCTCGTGCCCGACCAGCACATGGGCGATCTCTATCAGAACGACATTGCCCCCAACCTCGACCGTGACGATGCCCTTCTCTTTGCCCACGGGTTCAACATCCACTTCGAAGCGATCGAACCGCCGGGTGACGTCGACGTGCTGATGATCGCCCCCAAAGGACCTGGACATCTGGTCAGGCGGACCTTCACCGAAGGCTCGGGAGTGCCGTGTCTTCTGGCTGTGCATCAGGACGCCACCGGAACGGCGAACGCTCTCGGCCTCTCCTACGCCTGGGCCATCGGGGGGACCCGGGCGGGAGTCCTGCTCACGACCTTCAAGGAAGAAACCGAGACCGACCTGTTCGGCGAACAGGTGATTCTCTGCGGCGGCCTGTCCCAGTTGGTCAAGAATGCCTATGAGACCCTGGTCGACGCCGGCTATCAGCCCGAGTCGGCCTACTTCGAGACACTCCACGAACTCAAGCTCATCGTCGATCTCATGTACGAGGGTGGCCTGTCGTGGATGCGCTATTCGATCTCGGATACAGCCGAGTACGGCGACTACACCCGCGGCTCGAGGATCGTCAACGAGGAGTCCAAGGCGGAGATGCGCAAGGTCCTCGACGAGATCCAGTCGGGAGCTTTTGCCAACGAGTGGCTGGCCCAGGCGCGTGAGGGAGCACCCTTCCTGCTCGAGCAGCGCGCAGCCAACCGCAACCACCCGATCGAAGTGGTGGGAGCCGAACTCCGCGAGCTGATGCCCTTCATGAAACCGAAGCACGCCCCATGAGCAAAGCAGACGGAAGACGGAAGTGATCCTGTCTGCTGGCGGGCTACTGGCGCTTTGATGGCCGGGCGGCGATAAGCCGACTCGGCCTTCCGACTTCCGACTTCCGACTTCCGACTTCCGACTGGAGCACCTTCATGAATGACCGCATAACTATCTTCGATACCACTCTTCGGGACGGGGAACAGGCCCCGGGGATCGCCTTGACACCCGATGAGAAAGTCACGATCGCTCATCAGCTGGCCAAGCTGCGGGTAGACGTCCTGGAGGCAGGCTTCGCCGCCTCCTCCCCCGGCGACTTCGAGGCCGTCTCGCGTATCGCCGCCGGTGTCCGAGGGCCGGTAATCGCCTCGTTGGCCCGGGCCCATCCCGACGACATCGACAAGGCGCACGACGCGCTGAAGTCGGCTGATCGCTATCGAATCCACGTCTTCATGTCGACGTCGGCGATCCATATGGAGAAGATGCTCCGGCTCACTCCCGATGAGGTGCTGAAGGCATCGATCGAAGGGGTGCGACGAGCCCGCGGCTACACCGACGACGTAGAGTTCTCACCCCAGGACGCCACCCGATCCGATCCTGACTTCATGATCGCCGTTTGCAGGGCGGCGGTGGAGGCGGGGGCTACCACTATCAACATCCCCGACACCGTTGGGTTCGCCACACCTATCGAATTCGCCGAACTCCTCAAGCGGGTCTTCAAGGAGGTGCGGGGGGACCGCGAGGACGTGATCATGTCCGTGCACTGTCACAACGACCTCGGCTTGGCGGTGGCCAACTCCCTCGCGTCTCTAGCGGCCGGAGCCCGTCAAATCGAAGGCGCGATCAACGGCATCGGTGAGCGGGCAGGCAATACCTCAATCGAGGAGGTGGTCATGGCGATCAAGACCCGCCAGGACGTATATGGGGTCGATCTCGGGGTCGACACCACCCAGCTGTATGACACCTCCCGCCTGGTGGCGCGTTTGACCGGCTATCCGGTCCAGTACAACAAGGCTGTCGTCGGTCGCAATGCGTTCGCCCACGAGTCCGGCATCCACCAGCACGGAGTGCTCAGGGACAAGGAGACCTACGAAATCATGGATGCGGCGGCCGTCGGCCAGCAAGCCGCCCAGATCGTCCTCGGCAAGCACTCGGGACGGGCCGGCTTCCTCGACGCCCTCGACAAGATGGGCATCACCCTCGAAGAGGACGCCTTCACCCGCGCCTTCGAGCGCTTCAAGCAACTGGCGGATCGCAAGATCCAGATCGGCGAGGACGAGGTAAGAGCGATCGTGGAAGACCAGACCGGGGAGTCCACGGAGAAGGTCAAGATGGTCAGCCTCCACGTTGCCGGAGGCAACGAGGTCACGCCGACTGCCACAGTGAAGGTGATCAAGGATGGCGTCGAACAGACGTACATTGGCCAGGGGGACGGCATGGTGCATGCCACCTTCGCCGCGCTGCGGCTTGCCTTCGAGACGGAGGCGAGGTTGATCGACTACCGGGTGGTACCGGTCACGTCGGGGGCAGATGCCATGGCGGAGGTCAACGTGGTAGTCAGGGTCGGCGATCGCACCTTTGCCGGACACTCGCTGAATACCGATGTCGTCGAGGGATCCGCCGAGGCGTTTGCGAACGCGTTGAATAAAGCCGGCTGATTGAGGAACGCGATCCGCTATCCGCTAGAACCCCGATTCTGGCGGATCGCGGATCGCGAACTCCCAAGTTTGCTTCGTATCCAGCCCAGAGCTGACAAGGTAATGTTCCTCGCCACCGTGCCCGCTCGCGAGCAGATCTATTAGTACAGGCGCCGGCCTTCTAGCCGTTGCGATACTCGTTCTTCTTACGGCCTTCTTTGTCGCTGGTGAATTCGCCCTTGTAGCCGTCGATCGAAGTCGGGTGAAGAGGCTTGCCCAGGAAGGGGATCGGCGGGCGACCCAGGTCGACCGCAGCCTCCGCCAGCTCTCCTTCGAGTTGTCGGGAGCCCAACTCGGGATCACCGTCACCTCGCTGCTGACCGGTGCCATCGCCGAACCGGCTCTGGCGGACCTGTTCGATCCCATCCTCACTCGCATCGGCTGGACCGGTGTCACCGACAACCCGGCGGTGAAGGTCGGTCTAGCGCTCTTCGTTGCCAATGTCGCGTCGATGCTGATCGGCGAGCTGGTGCCCAAGAACTTCGCCATCGCCAAGCCCTACGCAACCGCGGTCCTGGTGGCGATCCCGATGTCGTTCCTCAACAGGCTCCTGCGTCCGATCATCCTCTTCCTCAATCACTCGGCCAACTGGACTGTTCGCCGTTTTGGCATCGAGCCCCGCGAGGAACTAGCGGGAGTGCGGTCGCTCGAAGAGCTCGAACTCATGATCCGTTCGTCGGGGAAAGAGGGGGAACTTGACGACGCCGAGCTGTCACTTCTTACTCGGGCCATCTCGTTCACGGAGAAGGTCGCGGCAGACGTGATGGTGCCGCGGGTAGCGGTCGACTCCCTGTCACGCCACGACTCGGTCGCCGATCTACGCCGCCTGGCTCGCGAGACCGGCCACTCGCGTTTCCCGGTGACAGGCGAAGACTTCGACGAGGTCGTGGGCGTCGTCCATGTGAAGGACTCATTCAAAGTCCCCCCCGAGCGTCGCTCCATCACACCTGTCGGGCACATTGCCAAGCCTGCCCTGGCGATTCCAGACTCACGGCCCCTGGATCAGTTACTCATCGACATGCAACGACAAAGCCGGGCTCTGGCGATAGTCGTCGACGAGTACGGAGGCACAGCCGGAATCATCACCATTGAGGACCTTCTCGAAGAGATCCTCGGCGAGATCGCAGACGAGCACGACCCGGTAGATGCCAATGGATCGGCTCTCCAATCCGGCAATCAACGAGAGGTTCCCGGTCAGATCAACCGCCACGACCTCGAGGAGGAATTCGGACTGGAGCTCCCGGAAGGACACTTCGAAACGTTGGGCGGTTTCGTCATATCTCAGCTCGGCCGGTTCCCCCAGCCCGGTGACCGGGTCGCCTACGAGGGTTGGATCTTCGAGGTCCTCGAGATGGATGGCCGCCGGATCGAACGGGTCAAGGTCACGATTCCTGAGGGGATGCCATGAACTTTGGTGCCCTGATGTGGATGCTGTTCCTGCTGGTCGCCAACGGATTCTTCGTCGCGGCCGAGTTCGCCTTCACCGCCGCCCGCAAGGAAGTAATCGAGAAGATCGGTACCAGGCCCGCCAAGGCGGCCCTGGGAGCAATGAGGGAGCTGTCCAATACTTTGGCCGGTGCACAGCTAGGGATCACACTGGCCACCCTGCTGCTCGGTTTCGTAGCCGAACCTTCGGTGGCACGCCTGCTCGAGACCTTGTTCGGATGGCTGCCGATCCCCTCCTCCGTCCTTCACACGATCGCCCTTGTCATAGCAATCCTGATCGTCGTCTTCCTGCACATGGTCATCGGGGAGATGGCCCCGAAGAACATCGCCATCGCCAACCCCGAAAGGCTTGCCCTGTGGCTGGCCATTCCGTGGCGGACCTACATGACCGTGTTCCGGCCCCTGGTCTTCGTTCTCAACAGCATTGCCAACCTCATCCTAAGAATCTTCGGGGTCGAACCCCGCGACGAACTCGAGACCGTCCACACGGCCGAAGACCTGGCGACAATCATTTCCGCCGGACGCCAGGAGGGCGTGATCGAGGAGTTCGCCAGCAAGCTGTTGGCCGGGGCGATTCTTTTCTCGGAACGGGCCGCTGCCGAAGTGATGGTCCCTCGCCCCGACATCGTCGCCCTGCCGATGTCGGCCACCTCGGCCGACCTCGAACGAGTGGTCACCGACGAAGGCTTCTCACGAATACCGATTTTCCACCAGGACATCGACGACATTGTCGGGTTCGTCCACGCCAAAGACCTGCTCTCGATCCCCGACGAGAAGTACAACGAGCCGATCGACCCCATCCTGATCCGACCATTGATGGTGGCACCGGAGTCGGCGCCGGTACGACCACTTCTCGCGGAGATGCAGCAAACCGGCCGCCATCTCGCTCTGATCATCGACGAGCACGGTGGAGCCGCCGGTTTGTTGAGCCTCGAAGACATTGTCGAGGAGCTGGTCGGCGAGATCCGCGACGAATACGACGAAGGAGAAGCAACCATACGGCGAATCGGCGAAGCCGCCTGGTACTACGTCCCCGGCTCAGCCCGACCCGATCAGCTCCGCAGCCAGGTCGGCATCAAGCTCCCCGAAGGAGAGTACGAGACCGTGGGGGGCTTCGTCATGGACCGCCTCGGCCGGATCCCCCGCCGAGGCGATCGACTGGAGTTCGATGGCTGGGTCATGAGAGTCCGCCGGATGGAAGGTCGCCGCGTGGCCGAGGTGGAACTGTTGAAGCGGTGAGGAGCGTGGTGCGGGGTACGTGGTACGTGCAGATCGCAAGCGGTTCGAAGTTTGAGGTTTGGGGTCCGAGGTTTTGACCTTCAAAGTTCGAACCTGTGCCTCGATCCTTCCTGAACGTACCACGTACCCCGTACCACGCTCTTAGATCTCCACCGGGATGCCGATTTCTATGACTCGGTCTACCGGGAGCTTGAAGTAGTCGGCGGCACTGCGGGCATTGCGGTGCATGAAATTGAACAGGCGTTCGCGGAATCCGTTGATACCTTCGGCCGGGTTTGAGATCACATGCTCCTTGCCAAGGAAGTAGGTCGTGTGGAGCGGGTCAAAGGCCACCTCGGCCATCATCTGCCGAAGTTCGGTCGGGACGTCCGGCGCCTCCATGAATCCATAGCGGAGTATCACCTGATAGAAACGGCTCCCGAGGTGTTCTACGTCGTCGCGGCGAGCCCTCGGCACGCGGGGCATGTCCGACGTGATGACAGCGAGGAAGACCACCGACTCGTGGACCGCGTGGTTGTGGCGCAGGTTGGCCAGGAAAGCTGGAGGAACGTTGCCCGGATTAGGGAACAGGTAGACAGCGGTTCCCTCGATGCGAGGAACCTGGGTGCGGGCCAGACTGGCGATCATCGCCTTCATCGGTTGGTGAGCCCGCTTGAGCTTGAACGACAACAGGCGCCTTCCCGTCCGCCAGGTCGTCATCACGTAGAAGACCAGCGCTGCCGCCACCAAAGGAAACCATCCGCCATGTGGAATCTTGATGAGGTTGGCAGCAAGGAAGGTGAGGTCGATGACCAGGAACAGCCCGATTAACGCGACCAGCCTGCGGCGACTCCATCGCCAGTGTTCGGCAGCAAACACACCGATCATCACGCTGGTAATGATCATTGTGGCCGTAACCGCGATGCCGTAGGCGCCGGCCAGGTTGGCCGAATTGCCGAAACCCCATACCAGGCCCACACACGCCGCCAGCAGTAACCAGTTGACGAGTGGCAAATAGACCTGACCATGGGACGCCGCCGACGTGTGGCGAACCTCGAGGCGAGGGGTGAATCCAAGCTGGATCGCCTGATGGGTGAGCGAGAACACTCCCGATATCAATGCCTGCGACGCGATCACGGTGGCGATGGTCGCCAGGCCGACTAGCGGATAAATTGCCCACTCCGGAGCCAACAGGAAGAATGGGCTTCTGACCGCCGCGGGATCGGCCAGCAACAGGGCGCCCTGGCCGAAGTAGTTGAGTAGCAAGGCAGGAAGCACCACTGCGAACCAACCCCGCTTGATCGGGGCTGCTCCGAAGTGGCCCAGGTCCGCATAGAGCGCCTCTCCTCCGGTCACCACCAGGACCACACCACCTAGGGCAATGAAAGCGCGCGAAGTGAACTCGACGAAGAACCTGACGGCATAGACCGGGTTGACCGCCGCCAGAACCGACGGATGATCGATGACGTGGACGATGCCAAGCAGGGCCAGCACAGCAAACCACACGACCATCACCGGTCCGAAGAAACGGCCGACCACCTCGCTCCCGCGTCGTTGAATGGAAAAGAGCCCCACCAGGATCGCGATCGCCGTTGGCACGACGAACCTCGAGAGGCCGGGTGCCGCGACCTCCACTCCTTCGACAGCAGACAGCACCGAAATCGCTGGCGTGATAGCGCCGTCTCCGTAGAGCAAGGCCGCTCCGAATAGCCCGGCCAGGACCAGGCGGTTGCGTCGGCGTCGAGCTTCCTCGGTGGGCGTTACCAGAGCGGTGAGAGCGAGGATGCCACCCTCGCCGTGGTTATCCGCCCGCAACACCACCGTGACGTACTTGATCGTGATGATCACGACCAGCGACCAGAAGATCAGCGAGAGCACACCGAGGATCGATGAACGAGTGACCGGCACCCGGTGAATTTCGGCGAATGTCTCCCGTATCGAATAGAGCGGACTTGTGCCGATGTCGCCGTAGACGATGCCGAGGGCTCCGATTGTCAGCGGCAACATTCGCTGGACCGGGCGCCTGTACGAACTCCCGGTCACCTTGGGATCTGGCAGTCGGGAGTCAGGCATCTTGCTTCCGTAAGAACCGTGAAGGTTGTCGGAGGACGGTACCCGACGCGGGCGTCCTACCTGGGAGGACTGACCGTCCGGGGAGTCGGACGGGGTTCGTACACTCCCCGGCCATGACATATCGATTGGCCGTCATTGGCGGCGACGGAGTTGGCCCCGAGGTCACTGACCAGGCACTCAAGGCAATTCGGGCGGCCGGGGGCCAATTCGGGTTCGAAATCACCACCGAGGACTATGACCTCGGGGGAAGGAGGTTCCTGACCACCGGTGAGGTGCTTCCGGCTTCGGTCCAGGAAGAACTCAGCAGGCATGACGCCATCCTGCTTGGAGCGGTTGGCACTCCTGACGTACCCCCGGGCGTCCTCGAACGAGGTCTTCTCCTGAAGTTGCGATTCGACTTCGACCTGTACATCAATTTGCGACCGGTCAGGCTCTATCCCGGTGTCCCGACTCCGATCGCGGGTCTCACCCCGGACCGTTGCGATCTGGTGGTGATCCGTGAGAACACCGAGGGCCTCTACGTAGGGGCAGGAGGGATTGCCCGCCGCGGAACTCCCCACGAGATCGCGACCCAGGAGTCGATCAACACAAGGTTCGGAGCCGAGCGAGCATGTCGGTTTGCGTTCGAGCAGGCTGTCGGCCGGCGCCGGAAGCTGACCCTTTGCCATAAGACCAACGTCCTCACGTTTGCTGCGGACCTGTGGCAACGAACCGTTCTCGAGGTCGCAGCCGACTACCCCGGCGTAGCAGTCGACTACGTCCACGTTGACGCGGCCTGCCTCTATCTGGTCCAGTCCCCCGAACGTTTCGACGTGATCGTGACCGACAACCTGTTCGGCGACATCATCACCGACCTCGGCGCCGCGGTGCAGGGCGGACTGGGGCTGGCGGCGTCTGGCAACCTCAACCCCGACCGCACCTTTCCCTCCATGTTCGAACCGGTTCACGGCTCAGCTCCCGACATTGCCGGCAAAGGCTGGGCCAATCCGGTAGCGGCGGTCCTCTCGGCCTCGATGTGCCTCACCCACCTTGGTGAAATCGCTGCTGGCCGGGCGGTTGAGGAGGCGGCGGTCTCGGTCCTCCCGGAGCTGAAGACGATGGGGGGTCCCGACATGGGCATGTCGACGTCCGAGATCGGCGACCTAATCGCAGCGAGGATCAGCAAGTAGCTACGGCGGTGTAGGTTCGTCGAGGATGTTCGAACGTTTCACCGACAGAGCCCGGCGGGCGGTGGTGCTCGCGCAAGAGGAGGCCCGGCTCCTCAAACACAACTACATCGGCACCGAGCATGTGTTGCTGGGCTTGATTCACGACCCCGACGAAGTGTTTGCACAAGTGCTGGCGTCGCATGGTCTGAACATAGCGGCGATCCGCAACGCGGTCGTTGACATCGTCGGGGAAGGTACCGGATCTCAGACAGATCACATTCCCTTTACGCCCCGGGCCAAAAGGGTGCTCGAACTGTCGCTGCGCGAGTCCCTGCAGTTGGGACACAACTACATCGGACGCGAGCACATCTTGCTCGGACTCATTCGAGAAGGGGAAGGCATCGGCGCTCAAGTTCTGACCCGGCACGGTGTCAATCTCGACGAGCTGAGAGCGACCGTTATCAGGGAAGCGGGGTCTAGCCAGGAGGGTGCCGAGACGATCTCAGCCTATCGATGGCCGGAAGGAGTGGGGCGGGCCCGTGGAATGTGTCGACACTTGCCGGGGCAGCTGTCGGTCGAAGTCCACGAAATCTTGGGAGGCGACCCGAAGTCACCCGTGGCCGTCAGGCTCATCATTTGCACCGCTTGTGGCACCACAGTCGGTGTGTTGCCAGCCTGAACCACCCCCCTTCTTTGGCTAGGCAGGGATCCGTCGAGCCGCGACCACCTGAGCGATGACGTAGTCGGGTGCCGCAAAGACATCCCACGCGGTAAATCTCAGGATCCGATAGCCCTCCTGGATGAGTTCATTCTGGCGCCGACGATCCGAACGGAATGTGTTGCGGTCGGTGTGGTAGCGCTCTCCGTCGAGTTCGATGATCAGCCGCAGGTCGAGGTAGACAAAGTCCACTCGGGCAACAGTTCGGCCTCCGCGTTTTCAGATGCGAACCTGCGAAACCGGTAGCTCGACTCCGGTTGCCTGCAAGATCCTGAGGAACTCGTCCTCGAGTTGGCTCTGGGTGATGGCTGCCCAGCCAAGCCGATCCTCGAGGATCAGAGGCATCACCCCTGCCCCTCTTCGTCAATTGCGGGCAACTCGATGAAGGACGCTCGCCACACTCCTCAAGTCCGTGAGCTCCCGGCGCTGCGCTTCGTCGAGGGCCGGCGAAGCCATCGCCTGTCCCCACGGGACGCCAACGTCTCCGAGTGTCCGAGCAATCGACGTGATCGGAATACCTGATCGATCAACTACGTCTTGCTTCTCGAGATCACTTGACCGGTGAATGATGTGTGGACGATCGGGTCGCCGCCCCTTCATCGACGATGTCACCTCGAGCGTGCGGGGCCGCCCAATCACTCCCCAGATGTGAGCAGCTGTTGCGTGCGATGCGACGGCTGCGGAGCCCGAAGCGAAGACAGCGGTAACAACTGCACGTTCCCAGGTCGAGGCACTCCCGGCGACCACATACACCCCTTCGTAGGGTCGCAGCCACTCTCCGGTTCGGGCCCGACGGTCGAGCATCGAAGGGGTCGCGCCGGCGTCGAGGGCCATCCTCCTCGTGAAGGCACCGTAATGATGCGAGGCAATTGCGGCGATTCGAAGCAGCACTTCTCTGTCCATGAGGCTTCTCTACGGGGTTGGCACGGACACTGCAATGGGTCCGAACGCAAGCCAGTCGGACCGTTCTTTGGCGCCACAGCGTCGGTCCTGACCTTCTTTGGCGCCACAGCTTCGCCGGCGACGCCCACGCGCCAAAGAAGGAGAAAAGCGACGCCCACGGGCCAAAGAAAGCGAACCGGGACGGAGCTAACGCAGTCTTGGGGGCTTTACCGAGGGGCGGTCGCCGAAGTCGGGAACCAATGGTGGCGAGGTCTCGATGATCGAGATGAGTTCGGCTATTCCACGCTCGAGCTGGGGGTCGTCACCGCGGGCGTAGTCCTGGGGCCGGTTGATGACTTCGATGTCGGGCACCGTGCCGAAGTTCTCAACTGCGTAACCGACATCGGTGAACCAGTGGCCGAACTCCGGCTGGGTGGTCACGGTCCCGTCGACCAGCGACTGTTGGGGCCAAATTCCCACGACTCCTCCCCAGGTGCGGACGCCGATCAGGGGTCCCAGGCCGAGCATCTTGAACGTATGGGAAAAGATGTCCCCGTCGGAGCCGGCGTTCTCATTGGTCAGACACACCATCGGCCCGGCCGGCGAATCGTTCGGAACCGCATGCGGCAGCCTCCAGCGAGTGACCTGGTAGCCGATCCGCCTTCGCACCAGCTTCTCGATCAAGAGCTGGCTGACGTTGCCGCCTCGATTGAAACGAACGTCGATCACCAGACCCGGCAAGTCGACCGAGGACTTCCAGTATCGGTGAAACTCCGCGAAGCCCGAAGGCCCCATGTCCGGGATGTGGATATACCCGGCCTGTCCCCCGGTCCTCTCGGCGACTACCGCCCGATTGTTTTCGACCCAGTCCCGATACCGGAGGGCGTACTCGTCCGCCAGCGGGGCGATGGTGACCCGGCGTGCGGCCTTGCGTCCGGAAGCGACACTGAGGGTTACGGCCTGACCGGCCCGCTCCACCAGCAACGCCTGAGGGGAGACGACTTCCCTGGTCTCCCTTCCATCTACGGCGACGATCCGATCACCCACGGCGACGCCAGTCCCGGGCGCGGCCAGCGGTGACGCAGCCTTCTGATCCCAGACGTCGCCCGCAGGGATGGCAGTGATCCGCCACGCACCGCGATTCCACTCGACGTCGGCCCCCAGATGGCCCTGAGTCCAGACCGGTGGCGGGCGGTAGTCCCCCCCGAGTTCGTAAGCATGCGAGGTGCCCAGCTCCCCCTGCATCTCCCACAGGAGATCGGAAAACTCGGCCCGACTGGCCACCCGATCGACGAGTTCGAGGTATCGCTCCCGGATCCCGATCCAATCGACCCCGCCCATGTCTTCCCACCAGTAGTGGTCTCGTTGCAGGCGCCAGGCCTCTTCGAACATCTGGCGCCACTCGGCGGAGGGGTTGACCTCGACCCGAATACGGGTGAGGTCGACAAGCCCGGTTTCCCGGCCCGGCTTGTCGTTAGGGTTCTTGTCGTCCTTCCAACCCACCGGGACTACTCGCAACGCGGCCTTGGTTCTGATTGCCAGCACCTTGCCGTCGGCCGAAAGGGTGAACCCGGACACGCCGTCGGCTACGACCTCGACCTTGTCGGTGGCAAAGTCCCAACTTTCGAGACGTCCCATCGGGCCGTCCGACTCCTTCACCCCGAGGATTCCGACGACCGGCTGGGATTGGATGTATGTGCGCCCTTTCCCTGCCCTGATCCTGGAGTAGGCCGCGGGCGGCACCGGAAACGCCTGGACCCGCTCGGCGATGCCTTCGAGGTCGATCTCGGTCGTGACGGACACGGGCTCACCACTGGCAGGCGTGCCCGCAGCAGGAGCACCCGGGGTGTCGGGCGGCGCCGGCGGACCGGGGGGGCCCGGAGGTCGGGGATCACGGGCCATCACCGAAAACGGCGACCGGGCATCGGCTTTGAGCGGGATCAACATCGCAAGGGCCGCTCGCGGAAAGCCGTAGTCGTGAAAGTGGAGATCGGGCACAGGATCAAAGACCCGGGCCGAGAGAAAAGCCAGATAACGGCCCTCGGGATCGAAGCTGGGAGCCCAGTCGTCGAAGTCGGGCCGGCCGATTTGATGGGTATCGCCCGTACGAGTGTCGTGGAGGAAGAGGTTGGTGGTGGTGCGACTCACCGCCGCGGCGAAGGCCAGCCAGTTCCCGTCGGGCGACCAGGCGGTGCCAGCGATCCACGAGTAAGTGCTTCGGTGAATCTGCTCGACGGTTCCCCGACCGACATCCAACAGCAGAACCTCATGGCGATGGTTGGTGACCGCCACCAGGTCCCCTCCGCCCGGTGCCGGGTCGATGGTCCGGACTCTCCCGAGGTCCCCCTGGATGACCTTCTCTCTCTGACGCCGGACCACCTCTCCCCCGTCGGCCCGGCGCAAGGCAATCGCCTCCTCACCGGTCTCGTCGGTCACGGTCACGATCCGCTGCCCGTCGCTCAGCCACGAGGTCAGACGCTGGCGGGCGGACGACACCGGTCCGTGTCGCGCGGGCGCACCCTCCCACAGGGCCATCGTGTAGGCGCCACCACGGGCGGTGACCGCCAGCGAATGGCCTTGAGGATGAAGATCGATCGATTCGACGAATCGACCAGGCGAGTGGAACCGACGCTGGCGCTGGGGACGCGATGAGGGCAGCGAAACGGTCAATCTCGTGGTGGCCTCGGCGCGGGGATCGAACAGCCAGAGGTCGGCCCCGCAGTGGTAGATGGCCCGGCGTCCATCGGTCGATGCGAAACGGGCGTAGAAATCGCGGTGCCGGGTGTGTCGAGTGAGAGCCGTGCCGGCCGAGGTCACCGAGTAGATGTTGCCGACACCTTCGTGATCGGACAGGAAGTAGACCCTGGCCCCGATCCACATCGGGTCAGCCAGGTTCCCCGCCAACCGGACCAGCTCGACGAATTCTCCGTCACCTGCTCGATCGATCCAGAGGGATCCGGTTCGTCCGCCCCGGTAACGCTTCCAGCGGGCAGGATCGAAGGAGTTGCGGCCGATCACCACACCGGGCCCGTTTCGCTGGAAAGACACGGACCGTGACGGTCCCCAGCCCAGAGACTGAGGTCCTGGCCCGTCCACCGGGACCTCCCATAAATGACCCCAACCCTCGAAGGGTTGCCTGTGATCGCTGGTGACGATGACTCGTGAGCCATCGGGAGACCAGTCGGCCACCTGGGTCGCGTTGGAACCGAAGAAAGTCAACCGGCGACCGCTCCCGCCGTCGCTTGGCATGACGAAGACGTCGAGGCGCCCCTCGTCCCTCCCGACATAGGCGATCTGACGCCCGTCGGGAGAAAAGCGCGGGAAGGTCTCGGTCCCCGGGTTGGCGGTGAGCCGGTGGGCTTGTCCGCCATCGGTTCCTACCGCCCACAGATCGTCCTCGGCCACGAACACGATTTGGTCGCGGTAGATCGTGGGATGGCGGTAGTAACCGCGAACTGCCAGGGTCGGCCTCCTCGTGTGGGTCCACGATCCTAGGGGAGGCCGCCCCAGCGCAAGGCCGATCAGGAAAGAGACGGCCGGCCAGAAAGGGAAGGCCGATCAAGCGGGGGAAGCGAATTCCTTGAGGAACTCGCCAAGGCGGCGCTCGTAAGCCTCAGGGCTGATGTTCCACGAACGGACATGGCCTGCCCCGGGAACGATCACAAGTCGCACCAAGTCGGGTCTTGCTTCAAAGAACTCCTGACTGCTGGACAGCGGGACGGTGTCGTCGTCGGTTCCGTGAAAGACGAGCACCGGAACATTGAGCAACTCGGCGCGGCTGACGTAGTCGATAGCCGCCCAGTTGACCCCGAAGCGAATCGAGGACAACCTTTTGGCCGTCCACACGAGCGTTCCCGGGAGCGGAAGCGGGATCAGCGGCAACCTTCTCTGCGACGCCCCCAGATTGACGGTCTCCTCGAAGTCGATGTTGGGCGAGTCGAAAACCGCTGCCACCACGCGGCTGTCGGGAGACCTGAACAGGTACGACGCAATATGGGCGGCGCCTGTTGAGTATCCGATCAGAACGATTCGTTCAGCCCCGCGCTCGACCGCATATGCCACGGCGCCGGCGACGTCCTCCCACTCCGATTGGCCGTAGCCGTAATAGCCGCTCGGATCAGCCGGCTCACCGGGGTCGTTGCGATAGTTGATAACGAGTTGGGGATGTCCTTCAGCGGCAATCGGCTGCACCGCCCGGAGCGCCTCCGACCGGGGAGCTCCGAGCCCGTGGACGTGAATCACCCACAGCGAGGACGGAGCCAGGATCTCCCATGCGTTCATCGCCCCGAGCGGGGTGTCGAATTGAACCTCGGTGTAACTCAGCCCGAACGCGCGGTCGGGATTGCCCGGGAACGCCGCCCCGTCGATGTCGGCCAGCATCCCCACCTCCGGCGGCTCTCCGTCGGTGCGAGTCATCGACCTCACCACACTGCCATCCGTTCCCTCGGAAACGACCTCGCCGAGTTGCCCGTAACCGGTGCCCCAGTCGATGCCGAGGACGCCGGTCGCGGTCAAGTCGGAGTCCTCTCCCTCGACAGCTCTCAGCCCGATGGTTCCTGCCCCGACCTCCGTGACGGAGATGTCAAAGACCTGCTCGCCGGATTCGGGGACCAGAGCGTCTATCCGCAATTGATCAGCGAAGTAGAAACCGCCCCCCAGGTGCAACAGGATCACGATCGCCAGGACGAAGTAGGCGACTAACCGCCAGCGACGCCGTTTTTCCGAGCGGGGACCGTAACAAACCACCTGGACATTCTTCCAGAACCTCAGTCCACGGCGCTGCCAAGAGCCCCGATGAGACGCCCGGCCTGGTCGACAACGGGAATCGGCCCGGGACCGCCGGCCAGTTCCGTATCGAAACTCTCGAGCAGCGAGTCCCACGGGATCGAGATGGACGGTTCCATCAACTCCGAAATAGTCACATCCGGATCGGCCGCTTCCAGGACCGACCGTCGGACCACCCCCACCAGAACACCGTTGTCCACGACTGCAGTGAGAGCAGTGCTGTGCAGGAGCAAGCTATCGGCGGCGTGATGGAGCGGGCCGAAGAACACGGGTTCCGACATGCGTTGGAAAGCCCGCGGTGGGGCGTATCGAACCATCACTGCCCCGGCCGGGGCCTTGGCCCTGAGCCGGGCCCCGGGGCCGAAGAAAAGCCTCGACAGAAACGTACCTCCAGGCTCTCCGAGAATCAGGAGGGAACGCTCCGGAAGCTTTGCGATGAATTCGGTCGGATCGTCGGCCCCGATGACCAGTTTCTTGATCTCGGGCATCCTTGATGCCACTCGATCGAGGGTCTGGTGGGCCTCTGGCTCGGCGGCTTCGGCAAAGTAGGCAGTTGCCGCGATGGTCTCCACTCCGAGCCGACGGCCGATCGCCTCGGCTAGAGAAATGTTCAATTCCGAATGGGGCCCACCTGCCACAGCCGCCACCACAGCTTTGATCTCGGTCGGCTGGAAGTCGATCGGAACGGCCACACTGACGAGGTCGAAACCTCCAGGGGGCTTGCGGGTGACCAACAAGTCAGCTCTCGATTCGAGGCACGCCTCGGCTAGATCACCTGCAACCCGCGTCGCGGAGGCGGAGAGAAGGTCTGCCAGTTCGGCGCAACCCTGACCTCTGGTGTAAAGCACCCTGGGGTCCCACAACCAATTCTTCATTGGTCGATCATCGTTGGGCAGTGTGCCACAGATCGAGACGCAAAGGCGACACCTCGACGCAGGCAACGCCAGGGGCTCGGCGGCGTGGCAGCATGCAGCCTGATGGAAATCGGGATACCTGCCGAAAAGGGACCGGGCGAGCGGAGGGTGGCCGTCACTCCGATAGCCGTTGGACGCCTGGTCGAAAGCGGCAATACGGTTGTTCTGGAGGAAGGTGCCGGAGTCGCAGCCGGGTTTCCCGATTCGGGCTATCGCACCGCTGGCGCCGCGGTCGTCGATCGTCAGACTGCTCTGAGCCGCCCTCTCGTGACCGTGCTCGACCTGCCCGCGGACCTACCCGGTGGAGGAATGACCATCGGCCTCCTGAAGCCGTTGGAACGCCCCAAGGACATGCAAAGACTGGCCGCCCAGGCGACCACGTCCTTGGCCTTCGAACTGGTGCCCCGGATCACAAGGGCCCAGGGGATGGATGCGCTGTCATCGCAGGCCACCGTTGCCGGCTATCAGGCCGCCCTGGAGGCCGCCGGCGCCGCGATCAGGTTTTTTCCGATGCTGACCACCGCAGCCGGAACTGTGCCCCCGGGCAAGGCCCTGGTCCTGGGTGCCGGTGTTGCGGGTCTTCAGGCAATTGCGACCTGCCGACGTCTGGGAGCCGTGGTCTCGGGCTTTGACGTTCGGGCAGCGGCGGCGGAGCAAGTTCGGAGCCTCGGCGCCACCTTCGTCGAGATCGATGTTGCGGCCCAGGACGAAGCCGCCAGCGGTGGCTACGCCCGCGAGCTTGACACCACCTCGGAACAGGCCGTTCTTGCCGGGCTCGCTCCTTTCGTCGCCGCCGCAGATGTGGTGATCTCGACGGCTTCGATACCCGGCCGCCCGGCCCCCCTGCTGATCACGGCCCACATGGTTGCTTCGATGCGTCCCGGATCGGTGGTAGTTGACCTGGCAGCTTCAACCGGAGGCAATTGTGAGCTGACCCGACCAGACGAGGTCGTCGTGGTCGACGGCGTGAGCATCGTCGGTCACACGAACCTCCCAGCTCGCAAGCCGTACGACGCCAGTCAGATGTACGCCCGCAACGTCGCTGCGTTCCTCGGTTTGATCGGAGCCAACGGGGAACTCGACTTCGGAGACGAAATCCTCGACCAGGCGTGTGTAACCCATTCGGGAGAGATTCGCATTCCGAGAGTCCGCGAACTGATCTCATCGTGAATCGCCAGGAGAAATATGGCAGGCCGGACGACGGGGTCAAGTCGGTTCTGTTCGGCCTGGGAGTCTGCGGGGGACTGTTGTACATGTTCTTCTTCGCCACGGCCGGCAGCGTCCAGGTAGTTGTTCTCCTAGCCACGATCGCGATGCTGATCTGGTTCGGAACCGCCGACCCGGCTCGCATGGTCGACGCCAACTCGCGTCCACATTGGAGGCTGTTCCTCTTGGCCGGACTCGGCCTGGCGCTCTTGATTTCGGCGATGCTCGCCCTAAGCAGCGGCACGATGCTGTTGACCCTCGCGATCGGCCTCATCGCCATCACCATCGGTTTGTTCCGGGCGATTCGGCACGGAATCGACAGGGAGGCTTGATGGAGTACCAGGAGGTCCTGCGACGACGGAGGATGGTGCGGAACTACTCAGGCGAACCGGTAAGCGCGGATGTCCTCGAACGCGTCGTGCAGGCGGCCCGCAAGGCACCATCGGCCGGCTTCACCCAGGGCACCGCCTTTCTCATCATTACCGATCCATGGCTCCGCACCGCCATCGCCAACCTGTGCGACGAGCCGGAGTACGTGGCGGCGGGCTTTGACCCTTGGATCTCCAAAGCGCCCGCTCACATCGTCGTTTGCATCTCGGAGAACGCCTATCACGAGCGGTACCGGGAGCCCGACAAGGTCGACGGAGCCGGCAACGAGATCGAGTGGCCCGTACCGTTCTGGTGGATCGACGCCGGAGCAGCGCTGATGTTGGTCTTGTTGACCGCAGTGGACGAAGGCCTCGCCGCCGGATTCCTCGGGACCGACGCCGTCGACCTCCAGCGCCTGCTCGAAATCCCAGCGGCGATGGTCCCCATCGGGATCGTGACGGTTGGGCATCCGGCTCCCGACCGTCGCTCCAACTCGCTCAAACGCGGCTGGCGCCCCGACGATCAGGTGGTCCACTGGCAGAAATGGGGCAGCGGTCCCCCGGGTGATGGTGTAACAAACCCCCTCTAGAAACGACTTTCAAACCGAATGGACAGTCGACGAGATACCGAGAGCCGAGCCATCGAGGACCTTCGTGACTACGGACGGTCCCTGGTCGAAGGCGTGCCAGTCGTACAGGCAGAGATGGCTGTCGGGCGGGTATTGGCCTCCCGGCACCAGAGTCAACGACCCCGTCGGCTGGTTCTGATGTTGGCTTCCGCGGGCCTACTGGCGGTTTCCAATGTCGCCCTGGCCGCAGTTTCGGATGCCGCGGCTCCCGGTGATTTTCTCTACCCGCTTGACCGTGGCTACGAAAGGGTGAGCGATCTCTTCGGGGATACCGACCGCACGATTGAACGGCTGGCGGAATCGGAGACTCTGGTCCAACGAGGCGACATCGATCATGCCATCGCCTTCCTCCGCGAACTCGCCACCGAGTCGTCCAACGAGGCCCTGCTGGCCGCCATACAAAAACTCGAAGCCAGAGGCGAACAGGGGCAGGGGAACCAGAACGATCAGGGTCCAGCCACACCGGCGACAACCGCCCCCGGCCAGCTGAAGGATGGCGGGAGCAGCGATCCACCTGCCAGCCCTTCGGAGACTGCACCGGGACGGATTCAAGGCGACGACGCGGACGATTCGCCCAGCGATACGGCACCGGGCCGGAACAAGGACGCCCCGACGAAATCCAACGGCGCACTGAACGGGAACGACAGCAGGGGCAACGACCGCGCGTAGTCTCTGACAATGCAATCTGGGTCAGGTGACCGCCGCCCTGGCTACGAACATAGCGAGTGGCCCCCCGCTATCGCAGTCATCAGACTCGCCATCACAGGCGAGGATCGGTCACTCTCTGAGATCCTGCGGGGTGGATATCCGCGCCTGGTGGGCTTCTATCTCGGTGTGGGCCTCGGTCGCCACGAAGCCGAAGAGCTTTCGGCGGAAACTTGCGAGGCGGTAGTCACACGCATCGATGGCCTCCGGGCTCCCGAAGCATTCGAAGCGTGGTTCTGGTCGATCGCCCGGAATCGGCTCCGCACGCTGTTTCGGCGGCGTCGAGCCGCCAAGCCGACGGACGCAATGGTCTCCCCAGCGACTCCAGAGGAGATCTCGATGCAGGGAGACGAGCACCGCCGAATCCGTATCGCACTTGAACATCTGTCGCCCAAGGACCGCGAGTTGTTGTGGCTTCGTGAAGTGGAGGGACTCGAATATGACGACATCGCCCGCCGGCTCGGCGCCACCCCCGGCACCGTTCGGGTCGCCTGCCACCGTGCGCGGCGCCGCCTTGAAGCGGCCTACCTTGCTGACGAATGATCACGTCAGCCAGTAACCGCGAAGTGAGGTCGGTCGCTGCGCTACATAGGCGAGCCGAGCGAGAAGCGACCGGTCTGTTCTTGATCGAAGGGCGGCCGGAGGTCGAACGAGCAGTAGCCGCTGGGGTTGAGATCGCCGCGGTGTACCGATTGAGCGGCTCGGATCCTTTGATCCTGCCGGGAAACCCGCGCTCGGTGGAACTGGGCGACACGGCTTTTCACAAACTCGCCTACGGGCGGGACGGGATCGTGGCGACCGCCAGGACCCCGGCGTTTGCCATCGACGATCTGATCCTCGTCGAGCCAGCCCTGGTTCTGGTGGTCGAGTCGATAGAGAAGCCCGGCAATCTAGGCGCCATCCTCCGGTCGGCCGACGCGGCCGGAGCTTCGATGATCGTCGCCGATCCCGTGACCGACATGGTGAACCCAAACGTCGTCAGGGCTTCAGTCGGGTCGCTCTTTGCCGTGCCCCTGGCCGTGGCCACAACCGACGAGGCGATCGCATTCCTCAAGAAACGCACGATTGCCATCTTTCCTGCAATGGTCGGTTCTGGTCGAGCTCCGTGGGATCTCGATCTCACCGGCCCGCTCGCGATCATCATCGGGAACGAGCACACCGGCCTGTCACTTTCCTGGAGCCAGGCCGCAGATAACGAGGTAACCCTGCCAATGGCAGGGAGCGCCGACTCACTCAACGCGTCAATTACGGCCGCCGTGATGTTGTTTGAGACCGTCCGACAACGTTCCTCGGCCCCGCGCAAGATCTGGGAAGCGAAAGAGTTGAATCCAGGGTTCCTGCGAGGTCGCGCAGCGCACGACCTGTGATGCATCCCGCCGTCCCTGGCTCACAAGAAAGGACGCCCGCGATGGCGATTTGTTACCGATGTTCTCTATATGCGTGCGCGTAGTCCGCTGCTTGACATCGAACATATGTTCGACTTATCGTCCGGTCTATGGCTGTCGTCGGTCAAATTGCATTTGACGACCTCGGAGTGCCGCTGCACGCCGTGACTTTCTGCGTGCTCGATCTCGAAACGACCGGAGCCTCCGCCAACACATGCGAGATCACCGAGATCGGAGCGGTCAAGTACCTGGGGGGCGAGGTCGTCGGGACCTTCCAGACGCTGGTGAATCCCGGCACCGGCATTCCGCCGTTCATAACAATCCTGACCGGGATCACCGAAGCAATGGTGTGCGAGGCACCCCGGATCCAGGCCGTACTTCCCTCGTTCCTCGAGTTCTGCCACGACGCCGTCCTGGTTGGGCACAACATTCGATTCGACCTTTCGTTTCTCGACGCCGCCGCTCGCCGCCTCGACTATCCGCTGGCTGGGACCGAGCCGTTGTCGCGGCGAGTGGTTGACACAGTGGGATTGGCCCGCAGGTTGATCCGGTCAGAGGTGCGCGATCTCACCCTGGCCACGCTCGCCGTCCACCTCAGGTCGCCTTTCCCCCCAACTCACCGCGCACTTGACGATGCCAGGGCGACGGCTCATGTCTTTCACACTCTGCTGGAGCGAGCGGGCTCGCTCGGGGTGACCGGCCTCGACGACCTTCTACAACTGCCGACGGCTCGGGGCTCGGCCTACTACACCAAGATCGGGCTGACCGACGGTCTCCCCCGTCGACCCGGGGTCTACCTGTTTTCGGATCGAGCGGGAGAGATCATCTACGTCGGCAAGGCCGACAATCTCCGCACCAGGGTGCGCAGCTATTTCTATGGCGACGATCGCCGGCGTATCGCCGACATGCTCCGCCAGCTCCATCACATCGACCACCGGGTGTGCGTGAACACGCTCGACGCCGAAGTGACCGAGCTGCGGCTCATCCACGCTCACCGGCCCCGCTTCAACCAGCGGTCGCGTCCACCGCGCCGCGAGCTGTTTGTGAAAGTCACCGACGAAACGTTCCCCCGGCTCAGCCAGGCGCATCGCGCCTCCAGCCCAGGGCTGTGGTGGCTCGGGCCATTTCGATCCAAGCACGCCGCCGACGAGGTGACAGAGGCGCTGTGGGGGGCCACGAAGATTCGTCGCTGCACAGGTCGGCCGGGCAGCAGAGCGGGCGAATGTGCCCCGGCCCAGCTCGGCGTTTCCACCTGCCCTTGCGCCGGTGGAATCGACGCAGGCGACTATCGACGCATGATCGACGGGATCATCATGTTGGCCGACCGTTCCCCGGCCAGCCTCCTCGAGCCCCTCGAGGTCCAGATGCGCCGACTGGCCGCTGAGCAGCGTTTTGAGGAGGCAGCCCAGATGCGTGATCGTCATCGGGCCCTTGCTCGAGCCCTGGAACGGCAGCGAGCCTGGCGTGCGCTTTCCGAAGCCGGTCGGATCGCACTGGAGAGCCTGGCCGGCGACCGGATCGTCGTCGAACAGGGATTGCTGACGGCGGCCTTTGGCCACGATCAACCGCCGTCACTCCTGGATCCGTTATTCGTGCCGGGAGATCCCCTTCCTCCTCCAAGCCCGGTTCCGCCCTCGGTGGCGATTGCCGAGGAAGCCCACTTGATCTGGCGATGGATGACTTCGGGCGATGTCAAAGTGCTCGACTCCACCGGGCCGTTGACTCTGCCGTCGAGTCCGATCCCACATCTGCGGGCCGCCTGACCTCCCTACCATCGCCCAGAGAGCCAGCTGAGGTGATTCGGGGATGAGATTCGTCGTGAGGAAGGGCACCGACCCTGTTGCTCGCGCCGACACCACGATCCTCAAGGCCCTGGGTCTGCCGTTCGGAGGTGTTCTCAAAGTAGGGCGTACCCACTTCCTCGTGCAGGGAGGCGACACCCCCGAATCGACCGCCCTCGAACTCGGGCCTATCACCCTGGCCAACGCCCAGACGAGCGAAGGGCAATCAATTGACGCGGTCCGGGCCGTCCTCGGTCCGGCCGAGGTGGTTGTCATCGACGTTGAAAACCTCGAGGTCGACCCCAAGCTTCTGGTCCGGGGCCTCCAGGGTCGCCCCATGTCGAACGGCGACCGGGTCGAAGTGGCCGGCTCCTACCTTTCCCGCCCGGAACCGTTCGCTTTTGCGGTCAACCAGGTCGACCCGGCGGGCGCCGGCCTGATCGGAGCCGGCACTCGATTTGTCTCGAGGAGCGAAGAGTCGACTTCGAGCCTCAAGCCCGAAGCCTCAAGCCCCAAGCCCCAAGCCTCAAGCCTCAAGCCAGAGACGTCGCGATCCGAACCGGATGTACCAGCTGGCCCCACAACTGCCCAGGCCCTCCTCGCCGGCCTCGACGCCGAGCAGGACCTGCTTACCGGCTGGCTATCGCTTCTGACCTCGCCCGACAACCTCCCGGCCACCTGGGGGCTTCCGAGAGTCGCGGGTGTCCTGCTGGAGGGACCTCATGGCTGCGGGAAGTCCGAACTCGTTGCGGCCTCGGCGGCCGAGTCCGGTGCGCGGGTCCACGAAGTCCTGGTCGACCAGGTCTTCAAGCCGGACCGTCTCCTCGATTTGCTCGAAGCCGCGGTGAAGTCGAGCAGTGGACCAACCGTCATCTTCGTTGACCGGCTCGAAGCCGTCGCCGGCGAGGAAGGGCTGGCGCCTTTCAAGACTCAGGTCGGCGCGGTGCTCCGCTGGTTTCTCGATGCAGTTTCGGAGAAGATCGGCCTGGCGTGCGTGCTGGGCGTAACCTCCCGATCCAACCTCGACCCGGCGCTAGCCCAGAGCCCCCTGCTCCCCCGATCACTCTCGATTCCGCCTCCCGACCTGAACCGTCGACGGCTTCTGTTCGAAGCCGCCCTGACCCTGGTCCCCACCGAAGAAATCGACTACGACCTTCTAGCCGCTCGATCGGCGGGCTTCAGCGGGGCCGACGTCGTTGCCTCGGTCATACACGCCTCGACCCGGCTCGCCCGATCGGCCCGTTCGGGTCACCCCGGAAAGCTGACCACCGAAGACATCATGGAAGCCGTGAAGGAGACAACGCCGTCGCTGGGCTCGATCTCACTCGGGGAGATGCCCAACTATGGCTTCGACAGGGTCGCCAACCTCAACGAAGTGAAGCAGCGGCTGATCGAAGCCGTTGTGTGGCCAGTCACCGAGCCTGATCGCTTCAAGTCGATGGGGATCGACCCGCCACGCGGCATCCTTCTATACGGACCGCCCGGGACCGGCAAGACATTCGTAATCCGCGCCCTGGCCCACGAAGCTGGTGCCGCCTTCTTTCCCGTCAAGGGCGCCGAGTTGTTGGACAAGTACGTGGGTGAGTCGGAGCGCGGTGTCCGGGAGGTGTTCGCGCGTGCCAGGGCGGCCGCCCCGTCGATCATCTTCTTCGACGAGATCGACGCACTCGCACCGGTCAGGGGTCGCTCCACCACCAACGTCACCGACTCCGTCGTAGCTGCCCTTCTGACCGAGATGGACGGCATCACCGATCGGGGCAACGTAGCAGTGATCGGAGCGACCAACCGGGCCGACCTCATCGATCCGGCTTTGCTTCGGGCCGGGCGATTCGAAACTCAGATCGAGCTCGGCCTTCCCGATCCCAAGGCCCGCCGGGCACTGATCGACCTGTCCGATGTGCCTTTTGCCCCCGAGGTCGACAAGGAGAAACTGGCGGACGTCACCGAAGGCATGTCGATGGCCGATCTCTCCGGGGTGCTCCGCGAGGCGGCCCTGGCGGCCTTGCGAGCGGACCGCAACGCCAAGCAGGTGAGCTGGGAGCACTTGATTGGGGCCATCGAGCGCTGGCAACGAAGCCAGGCCGCGGCCTCATAATCATCTATTCATAGACCCCCCAAGTAAATCTGATTGGCCGATACCTTTTCGATCATGCAGCCGTCGCCGTTTTCCCGTTGGCCGAACTCCGCCATCATCGTCACAGTCGTTCTCGGTCTCCTCGTCCTCATGGTGGGTGGATGGGCCGTGGTTGAGGCGAACCGGATTTCTGACCTCCGCGAGCAGATTGAGGCAGCCAGGTCTGATCTCGACGAGGCCGAAGACCGGATCGCCGACCTCGAGGACGAGCTCGCCGAAGCCGACTCGGGTGGCTCCCTCTTCGGTGATCTCCTCGGAGGCAGTGAAGGCGGCGGTCTCGGTGACCTCCTGGGCGGGTTGCTTGGAGGTGACACCGAAGGACTGGGCGGCCTGGAAGATCTGCTCGGAGCCCTTCTCGGGGGCTCGAATCTTGGGGATCTTGGGGATCTCGGAGACCTCGGAGACCTGGGGGGTCTGCTCGGTGGCCTCGGCGCGTCTGGTGACCTCGGTTCATGTCTCACCGGGACGCCCGGCTCCTACGAGATCGGAGACGGGTCGCTCGAGGCGCAGGTGAGCGACATCGCTTCGGCGGTCGAGGATCTGCGCGGACTGACCTTTCCGTCCGACATCGACCCTGTCTTCGTCGATCAGGAAGAGATGGGCCGACGGGTACGAGATCTGGTCGAGGAGGGTTATCCAGCCGACATCGAAGACTTCGACACGCGCTTGCTTGTGGCCCTCGGGATGCTCCCGGCCGGTTACGACCTGATGTCCGCGCAGATGGACCTCCTCGATTCCGGGGTGGCGGGCTACTACGACCCCGACAGCGGCGAACTAGTTGTGGCAACTCCCGATAGCGATCAGCCACTGGCGGCCATCGATCAAATCACGCTGGCTCACGAGATGATCCACGCCCTCACCGATGCCCGGCTCGGAATCCCCGACGCCCTCGAGGATCCGAGGGCTGATCCAGAGATCATTCGTGCCCAACAGGCCCTCATCGAGGGGGACGCCACACTCGGAATGCAGCAGTACACCCTCGGCGCCCTTGGCTTCGAGGAGCAATTGGCCATGCTGATGGACCCGCGGGTGCTTGGCGCTCAGCAGGAGGCTGGCGAATTTCCTTACGTCCTCTCCAACGGCCTGCAACTGCCTTATGTGGAAGGAATGAACTTCACCTGTGCGCTCTACGCCGACGGCGGCTGGGAGGCGGTGGACGCGGCGTACGCCGACCCTCCCACCAACACCTCCCAGATCCTCTTCCCGGAGCGATATACCCAGGACCGGATCGAAGCCGTCAACCCCGACCCGATCGGATCACCGGGTGGCACCTGGGAGAGTCTGCGCGAGATCGGGTTTGGTGCGGTCGACTTGCTGATGTTGTTCTCCGCTCCCGGGGACGACATCGACTCGGCCCTCTCCGATCCCCGCGAACGCGCCCGGGCTTGGGGTGGCGGACAAGCCGAGGTCCGGTCGCGCGGCAACGACACCGCTGTCGGAATCTCGTTGGCCGATACAGGTGAAGGCCTCGAGTCTCTCTGCGACTCGATGGTCAGCTGGGAGCTGGCAGCCTTTCCCGATCACGACCTAGTCGACCAGAACGGTCAAGAAGAATTCGCCCACTCCGGAGAAGGCCGGGCCGCGGTAGTGGTTTGTGACGGCCCGAGCGTTCGGGTAGGGATCGGACCCGACCTCGCGACCGCCCGCTCGGTAGCTGGGAGCCGCTCCTAGGAGATTGCCCGGGCTTCTTCGAGGGTGAACCGTCGCTCGTAGATGGCGCGTCCAACGATGGTCGCCTCGCATCCGGCATCTGCCAGGGTCTGCAGGTCTGTGAGATCGCCCACGCCGCCCGAGGCGATCAACGACATGTCAGGAGCCAGTGTTCTGACCTTCTCGATGAGGGTTACGTCGGGACCGGCCATGGTCCCGTCCCTGGAGATGGAAGTGACCAGCATGCGCTCGACCCTGTTGGCCCGTAGTCCCTCCAGAACAGATTCGAGGCCGAGTCCCTTCCCGGACCAACCGTCGCCCAGGGCCTCGCCGTCGGCGACGTCGATCGCAGCCACGACCTGAGCCGGGCTCCCGATATCTGCCAGGACCTGCGGACTCCAGACTGCGGCGGTACCCAGGACCACCCTCGCCGCTCCGGCGCCGAGTGCGGCCCGGGCGGTGGGAACATCCCGGATGCCTCCCCCGACCTGAAACGGAACCCCGGCGACCGCAAACCGGGCCCATAGAGACTGGTCGGGCCGGCCTGACCTGGCACCTGCCAGGTCGACCAGGTGGACCAGCTCCGCTCCGCTCTGGATCCAGGCACGCCCGATCGCCACGGGATCGTCGCCGTAGACGGTGACCTCCGAAAAGGACCCCCGCAATAGACGCACGACCTTGCCCTCCAGCACGTCGACGGCGGGAATCACCAGCACGACTTGACCAGCCTTTCCGAACGGTTTAATGTTTTAGCACGCTAACACACTGACACAGATGACCACAACCAACGGATGGCGAACCAAGGACACCTCTGCCCTCTTCGAGGCCGTCCTGGCCGTCCGCACCGAAGACGAGGCCGCGGCCTTCTTCCGGGACCTTTGCACCCTGCGGGAGTTGAATGACCTCTCTCACCGCTGGGCCGTGGTCAGGCTTCTTGATCAAGGCCATCCGTACCGGCAGATCGCCGAGGAGACCGGCGCCTCCACGGCGACTATCACGAGGATCAATCAATGGCTCCAGCATGGGGCGGGGGGTTACCGCCTGGTTCTCGATCGGCTGCACAAGAAGAGACGGAAATGATCGGGCCAAAGTGATTCGACTCGCACTACCGAACAAGGGCCGGCTGCAACAGCCCACTCTCGACCTCATGAGGACTGCCGGCCTTTCCTTCGAGGCCACCGACCGCGCCCTCTCAGTGATGGCCCGCAACGCCGATATCGAGCTTCTGTTCGTCCGCACCGAGGACGTCCCGGAACTGGTCAACGACGGAGTCGCCGACCTCGGCATTACCGGGCAGGACCTTCTGGCCGAATACGGCACCGACCTTGAGGTGCTGGCCGAACTCGCCTATGGGCACTGTCGACTGGCGGCGGCCGTGCCGACCGGCTCGACAGTAACGAGAGTCGAGGAGCTCGACGGGCTCCGGGTTGCCACCGCCCATCCACGGGCCACAGCTCGCTTCTTCGACGAACGTGGGATCGAAGTGACAGTGGTGCCGTTGCGAGGCTCGGTCGAAGTCGCCACCAAACTCGGTGTCGCCGACGGCATCGTCGACCTGGTGTCAACCGGATCAACCTTGATGGTCAACGGCCTCCGCGAGGTGGGGCTGGTGCTCGCATCGCAAGCTGTCCTAGTGGCGGGGCCGACTCCGGGCAATGGCGATGCCAGCCGGGTGGCGACGGCCCTTCGGGCGGTCGTGGCGGGCCGGGGCAAGCGGTATCTGCTTCTCAACTCGCCGGTGGGGGCTGTCGACGAGATCGCAACACTGATCCCAGGCCTGGAAGCGCCAACCATCGTCCCTCTGGCAGAGGAGGGGATGGTGGCGATCCACTCGGTGGTCGCTGCGGACGACATCTGGAACCTGCTCCCCCGGCTCGAAGAAGCTGGCGGGACTGGAATTCTGGTGCTTCCTATCGAGCAACTGGTGCCATGAGAACGGTCGTCCTTGAACAGCTGTCTCCGGAAGAACGGCGATCACTCTTGCGACGATCGGCGGTCCCCGACCAGGACGTGCGCTCCAAGGCAACCGACATCTGCCGCGATGTCATGGACCGGGGAGCGGAAGGGGTCGAGGACTATGCCCGCGCCTTCGGTGGTGGCTTCGGTCGCGTCACGGTCGCCGCGATCGAAGAAGCAATCGATTCTCTTCCGCAGGAGTTGAGGACAGCTCTCGATCTGGCCATGTCAGCGATCGAAACGTTCCACCTGGCCCAGGGTCCCAATACCACGAGCGTCACGACCACTCCCGGGGTCGAGATCACGCGACGATGGACGCCACTGCGAAGGGTCGGTGCGTACGTTCCGGGGGGCAGCGCCCCGCTTCCATCCACCGCGCTAATGACGATCACTCCGGCCCGCCTCGCTGGAGTCGCCGAGATCGTCGCCGTCTCCCCTGCTACTGATAGCGGGCAGGCGAGCCCTCTGGTTGTTGCTGCCGCGGCTCTGGCCGGGGCAACTGAAATCTGGACGATTGGTGGCGCCCAGGCCATCGCTGCTCTCGCCTACGGCGCCGGCGAGTTGCAACGGGTCCAAAAGATCGTCGGCCCCGGCAACTCCTGGGTCACCGCCGCGAAGCTGGCAGTCTTCGGAGACGTCGCCATCGACCTACCGGCCGGTCCCTCGGAGGTCCTGGTTCTGGCGGATGCCACAGCGAACCCCCGATTGGTGGCGGTGGACCTCCTCTGTCAAGCCGAGCATGGTCCTGACTCACCGGCGGTCCTGGTCACCACCGATGCCGGAATCCCTGACCTCGTCCTGGCCGAGATTGAACGCCTGCTCCCCTCGCTCGAGCGCAGTTCCATTCTTCGCCGAACCCTCAACACCAACGGCCTGGCCGTCATCACCTCCAGCCACGACAGCGCCGTGCTCTTCGCCCAGGAGTATGCGGCCGAACACGTCTCGATCGCCACCGCCTTTCCCGACGCCGACGCTGCCCGGATCACATCGGCCGGTTCGGTCTACATTGGCCCGTGGGCGGCGGAGTCGGCCGGTGACTACGCCACCGGGGCCAACCACGTTCTTCCGACTGGCGGACTGGCAGGCGCCTGCAATCCCCTCCAGATCGAGGACTACGGCTCTTGGCGGCAGGAGCAACGACTGACCCGACGGGGCCTTGAGGCTCTCACCCCGACCATCACGACCCTGGCCAGGGCAGAGGGCCTCACGGCCCATGCCCTGGCGGCAACAATTCGATTCGAGACAGAAGGTCGATTGGAAGAAAGTGAGGGACGGGGGCGATGAGCCGGACGGCAACCGTTGAACGCGTGACGAGCGAGACTCGCATCAAGCTGACGATCGATCTCGACGGGACCGGTCGATCCAGCATCGATACCGGGGTGGGGTTCCTCGATCACATGTTGACTTCCTTTGCCCACCATGGCCTCTTCGATCTCGAAGTGGCAGCCAAAGGAGATCTCGAAATAGACGACCACCACACCGTCGAAGACACGGCCCTGGCGCTCGGGGAGGCAATCTCGAAAGCCCTGGGTGATAGATCCGGAATCACCCGTTTTGGAGATGCCGTTGTCCCAATGGACGAGGCGCGGGCAACCGTAGCGATAGACATTTCCGGCCGCCCGTATGCGGTGCTCGATCTTCAACTCCGCACCGATCGCCTGGGGACGCTGACGACGCAGAACATCCCTCACTTGCTTGAAGCCTTTACCCGCAACGCCGGACTCACCCTGCACATCTCATCCGTGGGATCCAACGATCACCATGTGGCCGAAGCCGCTTTCAAGGCCCTGGGACGAGCCCTGCGGATGGCTGTCTCGATCGACCCGCGGCGGAGCGGCGTGCCTTCGACCAAGGGGACACTTTGACTTCACTCGTCGTCGTCGATCACGGGGCGGGGAACCTCGTTTCAATCTCCCAGGGTCTCGCCGCCAGCGGGGCCCGGGTCGAAATCTCGTCGGACCCGGCGGTGATCGCCACAGCCGATGGAGTCGTCCTTCCCGGGGTCGGAGCCACCGAGACGGTCATGGGCGGGATCATCGCCTCCGGCCTCGCCGAGACCTTGCAGAGTCTGCAGGTTCCGGTGCTCGGAATCTGCGTTGGGATGCAGGTTCTGTTCGATCGCTCGGAGGAAGATGGGGCCCGTTGCCTTGGGGTGATACCTGGAGTTGTGCGCCGCCTCGAGGGCACTCCGAGATTGCCCCACATCGGTTGGAACGACGTCGACGGCTCACACCCCCTTCTGGTCGGGACCGACCACATGTTCTACTTCGTGCATTCCTACGCTCCCGTCCCCGATGACGCCGACGTGATCATCGGGCTCACCGACTACGAGGACGTCTTCGTATCCGCCGTGGCGAGCGGCAACTACTACGGCGTCCAGTTTCACCCCGAGCGAAGCGGCTCTGCCGGGCTCCGGTTGCTCGCCAATTTCGTCTCCCTGTGCGCCGAGGTTTCGATTGCTACGTAAGCGCGTGATTCCCTGCCTCGACGTGATCGGCGGACGCGTTGTCAAAGGTGTCAATTTCATCGACTTGCGCGATGAAGGCGATCCGGTCGAACTGGCGTCCCGCTATGCCGCCGAGGGAGCCGACGAGATCACATTTCTCGACATCGGGGCGGCACCGGAGCACCGAGCCACGATGCTCGACGTCGTGCGACGGACAGCTTCCGAGGTCTTCATTCCGCTGACCGTCGGCGGCGGCATTCGGTCGCCCGATGACATGAAGGCCGCCCTTCGGGCAGGAGCAGACAAGGTCAGCGTCAACACAGCCGCCGTCCGAGATCCCTCGCTTCTCGAAGCCTGCAGTCGCCGCTTTGGCCGCCAGTGCGTGGTCCTGGCCATCGACGCCCGGCGCTTCACCGACGGTCCGTTCGACGCCACCAAATTCAACGGGTATTGGGAAGTCGTCGTAGTCGGCGGTCGCGAGAGGACTGGCATCGATGTCGTCGAATGGGCCAGGCGGGGAGTGGATCTCGGGGCTGGCGAGATCCTCCTGACGTCGATGGATCGGGACGGGACCCAGGATGGATACGACCTCGACCTCATCTCTTTGATCACCGAAGCCGTGGAAGTACCCGTCATTGCGTCAGGGGGTGCGGGCTCACCGGCCGATTTCGTCGCTGCCATCTCCGCCGGAGCCGAGGCGGTGCTGGCCGCGTCGCTATTCCATCGTGAGCAAATGACGATCGCTGATGCCAAACGCGCGCTGGCGGCAGCAGGCTATCCCGTCCGGACAGCAGCATGACCGACGAGTTGACCGCGGGCATCGTCCAGGACGACCTCACCGGACAGGTGCTGATGCTCGGATTTCTCGACGAGGAAGCGCTCCAACTCACCCGCCAAACCGGGCTGGTCCACTTTCACTCCCGCAGCCGCGACCAACTCTGGAAGAAGGGAGAGACCAGCGGCAACACTCTGTCGGTGGTCTCGATATCGAAAGACTGCGATGGTGACGCTCTGTTGATCAAGGCGGTTCCGGCCGGTCCAACCTGTCACACCGGATCGGTCAGCTGCTTCGGAGACGCCGAGTCCTTCGGGACAATTCCAAGGCTGTGGGTGACCATCCTGTCCCGACGAGACGAGCGGCCGGATGGCTCGTACACCGTCTCGCTCCTGGAGGGCGGGGTCGAAGCCGCCGGCCGAAAAATGGTGGAAGAGGCCGTTGAGGTCCTCCTGGCAGCAACAGATCACGCCGGTGGAGGGCCGCCCGAACGAGTTGCCGAGGAGGCCGCCGATCTGGTCTATCACCTGATGGTGCTGTTGGCCGAACGCGGGATCGAACTCGGGTCGGTCATGGAGGTGCTCGACCAACGAGCCCGCTAAACATCCTGGCGGGCTAGGTCGCAACCCACGGGTACCCGACCTTGACGTCCACTCCGGGAGACCAATGGACCACGGGAGGATGGGTAGGTGCGGGAAGGCCTGCCGCCCCGACGAGCCCATCCTCGAGCACCACGACCCGGGCCTGATGAAGCGGCCATGGCGCGTGCTGGGCACGGGCCATCAGCAGCTTCCAACCCCACGTTCCGTAGAGAGTCCAGCGGGCGGTGAGGTAGTGGTCGAAATCTGTGAGTTCGTGTGGGAGGTAGGGATCACCGATCTCGATCTCGACCTTGGATCCGACTGTGCCCGGATGGGGCCACCGACGCTGGGAGGTATAGCGCATGGTCTGACCATCGCGAGCAACCTCCATCTGTGACCAGAAGTACGGAACCCGATAGGTGCTGCGGGCCGTCACCACCGCAGCCAATCGGGCCGCCTCCAGGGAGAAGAACCAGACACCGGGATCGCCCGATGGCCCGCGGACGTAGGTCCGCACATTGGTCTCGGGGAAATCGAACAACCAGGGAATCCGCCCGAGTCGGGGCAACCGGACTTCCATGTAGAAGGGCACCAGTCCCACCCACGCCCAACCGTCGTATGACTCCACAACGAGACCGGGCGGGAGCAATTGCTGGACCGCAGCCACCGGGTATTTCCAATGGAGGAACGTCAGCCGATCCCACCGCTGCGGCATCGCCACCCGGTCAACGACGAACGGGCAGTACGGCGAGTGGTTGTCGAGATCGGCCCCGTCAGTCATGGATTGCTCACGGTGGTCGAACCCTTATGTCGTGATTGGACCGTCGTTCCTTGCCATTCCTGGTCAGGTTGCGGTGCAGTACTGGATTTCAGAATCAGCGAAGGAACCGGGATGGAGCCGGGCTCGGTGGCGGTCACTCTTCCGAACTCCCAAGGTCGACGGAGAGGGAATCCCGTGCGAACGGGAACCGGGACCCACCTGCACTCTTCGAGATTTCTTGTGAATCCACTCGGCAAGGGTATGGATTCTGTCCCACCCTACCGATACAATCGAACACATGTTCGAGAGTTGGGACGGGAAGAACTGGGGAGAGAAGGTCGACGAGTTGGAGCGCCGGGTTCTCGCCAAGGAGGCGGAGATCTCCCGGCTTCGAGCCGAACAGGCCACCGACCTGCAGATCCTCGACCAACTCCAGGTCGATCTCGGTGACGGCGACCGGTGCATGGACGAATGGGTTCAGGCCCACCTCGACGTGTCCCATCAGACCGCCGCCCGACTGTTGCAAGTCGCCAGATCGAGCGATCGTGCCACCGTCGAGAAGATGAAGGCCGGGCTCTGGGGACTCGACCGGGCGTCTCTCTTGCTTCGCCTCGCGCAGGCCGGGGCCATCGCCGAGCAAGTAGCGGACGCAGCCGACAACTATTCGCTCGGCCGCATCTACGGGTTGATCCTGGAACTCAAAGAAATCTCACCACTCCAGGAGCAGGCTTCCTTCGAAGATCGGTACCTGGTGATTCAACCCAACCTCGACTCCTCGATGTACAAGTTGTGGGGCCAGATCCACGGCGTCGACGGCCAGATCGTCGACGAGGTACTCCGCAAACGAGCCTCCACCTTTCCCAACATCCCCGACCAGTCCCAAGGCCAACTACTGGCCGACGCGCTCACCGATGTGTGCCTCGACAGCCTGACCGGTGGATCCGAGAGCGAGCAACCCGGCCGGCCCGTCGTAGTCGCCGAAGTCTTCGTAGACGCCACCGTGGCCGCCCCGACCCAAGGAGAAGCCGGCGCCACCACCAGCAGCGGCCTCCGTGTCGGACCCAACACCCTGGCCGAGATCCTCTGCAACGGCAGCGCTCGGGTCATCTACAGCGACTGCAACGGCCCCTTCGCGGTTTCCCACCGAACCGAGACGATCTCCCCGGCAATCCGAGCGTTCGTACTGAAGAGAGACCAAGGACGATGCTCCATCGAGGGATGCGGAAGCCGTCATCGGCTGCAACCTCACCACATCAAGGAACAGCACGACGACATCGACCACGATCCGGACAACCTGATCACTCTCTGCTGGTACCACCACCACGTGGCGATACTTCAACTCGGCTTCACCATCGATCCCTATAGCCCACCCCACCGCCGACGACTCATCGGATGGCGACCCATCAACGGCCCCCCTGTAAGACTCGCAAAATCCGCGTGACCGCTTGTCCCCCCGCAGGCGAGGGGACAGAAGCAAAGCGGCCCTCAGGCGAGGGTTAAGACCGACGCCACCTCATCGCCCCCGCCACCAAGAGCACCAAGGCAAGACCGCCGAAGACCGGGATGTCGTAGACGGGCCTGCCACCCAGATCGATTCCGATGACGTGCGAGACGGCGTGAAGCGCTCCCCCGATCCCGACCCCAACCAGAGCCACCGTGAGAGCGTCCAGAGTTGGGATCATCCCGGCCAGGAGCAGGACTGCGCCGAGGCCGACCTGGAGAGCGCCCAGATCCTGAAGAAAGTGCTGGTTGTACGGTTCAAAGAGGGCAACCCTTGCAAAGAAGGACTGCGGGGCGACCATCGCCCACAATCCGAGGGCCACCAGACCAGCCCCGACTCCGACCGCCAGGACCGCAGATCCGCTTCGACTACTTGCCATCAACTCTCTCCCTTCGATGGTCACCCAAGAGAGACGAACCACGACGCAACGCCGGGTGACTTCCCGTAAATACCCATAATGTCCGTGTGCGTCGTCTCCTTGCTCTCCTAGTCCTGGTCGCAGCATGCGGCTCCGGCAGCCAGGCAGATCCGACGACCGCTGAGCTACCCGAAATCGACTTGGCGGGATTTCAGCGAGTGCTGGCCGACCTCGATCGACCGGCGGTCGTCAATGTCTGGGCATCCTGGTGCCTTCCCTGCCGGGCCGAGGCCCCACTACTTCGACAGGCACACGCCGAGTTCGGCGACGAGATCGCCTTCATCGGCATCGACTACGACGACAGCCAGCGCGGAGCGCGACTTTTCCTCGACGAGTTTGACCTGCCGTTCATTCACTACTTCGATCACGATGGAGTGACGATCGCCGAGTACGGGGGCATCGGTGTGCCCCGAACCTATTTCTTCGCGACTGGCGGCGAACTCATCAATACCCACAACGGTGCGATCGACGAGCAAACCCTCGCCCTTCAAATAGATGAGCTCCTGAACCGGTAGATGGAATTCACCCTGCTCTGGGCGGCCCTCACGGCCTTCGCCTTCGCTTTTGTGACCTTATGGCTCACCAAACCACCTGTGCCTGACCGGCCATTCGATCGAATCGTCGGAGCGGCCGTCGCCGGCATCGCCGTCGGCCGGGTCGCGGCGGTGCTCATGCAGGGAACCAACCCTCTCACCAGCCCGGGCGAATTGCTCATCATCCGAGGCGGCGTGGACACGGTCTGGGGATCTCTGGCCGGAGCGGCCGCCCTGATGTGGCCGCTGCGACGAGAGCCTGCCGCCCTTGATGCGGTCGCCCCGGCCGTTCTCGCAGCTCTGGCCGGATGGCACGGAGGCTGCCTCTGGCGGTCAACATGCCTGGGGGCGATCTCGGATCTTCCCTGGGCCTGGCCATTACCCGGATCCGACATCGCGCGGCACCCGGTTGAGATATACGCGGCGGTTCTTCTATTGGCCGGTGCTTGGGCGATCAAGTGGATCAAGGGCTCTGCCGGGACGGCAGCAGCGATGGCCGTCTTCTGCGCCGGCCTGGCCCGGCTCGTCACCGAACCACTTCGTCCCAGCCTCGGACCAGGTCTCTCGTGGTTCTATGCCCTGGCGACGGTCGCGGGCCTGGTAGCTGCCGGCCTCGTCGCCCTCAGGTCCCGACGGCTCGCCGGCAAAGCAGCGGCCAACCCATATCCTCCCGGTTGATGACCGAAGCGGTCGAACAGCCCATCACGATCTACGACCTCCAAACGAGGGAGGACGCCAAGGTCGATTTGAAACGGATGCCCGATCTGCTTCGACGCGCTTTGCGCATTGTGCTGGCGGCGGGGCGCAGGGAGTTCATTCTCTCGACCTCGCTTCAGTTCGTCTCGGCCGCCACCATCGGTGCACAGCTGGTCGTTGGCCGGGAGGCCCTGCAAGCCCTTCTCGAAGCAGACCGCGGCGGCGGTCTCGGAACAGTTGCACCGTGGGCCCTGCTGTTGGCGGGCCTCACCGCCGCTTCCCTGTTCGCCTCGGCCGTGCAACGCGAACAGCAGCAGATTTTGGGAGAACTGGTCGGGCGCCACATGCACGGCCATGCTCTAGCCGTTGCCTCGAAAGTGGAGCTCACTGCTTTCGAGCATCCGGAATTTCACAACCGGCTCCAGCGGGTCCAGGCTGGCATCCAGCAACCATTGAACATGGTCTACGGCGTCAGCGGCCTCATCTCGGCCCTGGTGGGCGTCGCCGGGGTCTCGATAGCTCTGATTGCGATCGAGCCGCTCCTGATACCCCTGGTCCTGACCGTGTTGCTGCCGGCCTGGATCGCCGCCTCCAAACGAAGCTCGGCCTTCTGGCGCTTCTTCTGGCGGATGACGCCCTCTGACCGAGAACGGCGATATGTCGGGGAACTGCTCGGCGGACGGGACGAGGCCAAGGAGGTGAGAGCTTTCGACTTGGCCGATTTCCTATTCGAGAGATGGAACCGTCTCTACGACCATCGGCTCAAGGAGTTGCGCTCGGTCGCCCGCCGCCAGCTCAAGTTCACGCTCTTCTCGACATTCGTGATCGGGCTGATGCTCGGCGCGATTCTGCTCCTGGTTGCGTTCCTCGCCTCGTCCGGTCGGGTGACTCTGGCGGAGGCAGGCGTGGCCGTTGCCGGGATTGCGATTATCGGGGCCAGGATCGCCGGGGCCGGTTACAGCGTGAGCTCACTATCTGAAGCTGGCTTCTATCTCGATGACTTCGGATCGTTTCTCGAGATGGCAACGGCGCCGACACCGTCGTCTGCTGCCGCGCCCACCAGGTTCACGACGATCACCGCCGAAGGCATTTCCTTCACCTATCCGAGCTCCAAAGAGCCCGCCCTCACTGATGTCAGCCTCGAGGTCAGGGCAGGAGAAGTGCTTGCCCTGGTCGGCGAGAACGGTTCAGGCAAGTCGACCCTGGCCAAGATCCTGGCCGGGCTCTATCGACCATCGATCGGTGTCGTTGCCTGGGACGGCGTCGATGTTTCGACGATCGATCGGGCCGACTTCAGCCGGCGGGTGGCGGTCATCTTCCAGGACTTCCTGCGTTATCACCTCTCGGCATCGGACAACATCGGGCTGGGTCGGGTCGAGAGCGCCGGCGACCGCAACTCCATCATCGGTGCGGCCGAGCGGGCGGGAGCCGCCGAGATGATCGCCAAGCTTCCCTCCGGCTACGAAACGCTGCTCGGGCCCGAATTTCTGGGTGGGGTCGATCTCTCCGTGGGTCAATGGCAGCGGATGGCTCTGGCGCGGGCGTTCTTTCGCAATGCCCCTTTCGTGATACTCGATGAACCAACGGCCTCGCTCGATGCCCGCGCCGAGCACGAATTGTTCGAGAGAATTCGCAGCCTCCTCGACGACCGGACCGTGCTGCTGATTTCGCACCGGTTCTCCTCGGTCAGAACTGCCGACCGCATCTACGTTCTGCACGAGGGCCGGGTGGTCGAATCCGGCTCTCATGAGGAGTTGATGTTCCGCAATGGTCGCTACGCCGATATGTTCAGGTTGCAGGCTGCCGCCTACACCGATCAGTCGGTTGCAAGGACCGCCTCCAACACGGCATCCCGACCCGAGAAGTAGTCGCTCGACAAGACCGGGACGTCGATATCCGGATCGATCGTCAGCCGGGGGTCATCGGCGAAGCTCTTTGCCAGTAGATGGTGCTTACCCCGATTCGCATGCTTCTGGCGCGGAGGATCGACCCCAGAGAAGCAGAACTCCGCGCCAAAATGATCCTCGTCTTCCGTCTTCCGTCTTCCGTCTTCCGTCTTTCGTCGTCTAGATCTCGTCCAGACTGTCGACGATCCGATCAGCCGCCATTAGAACCTCGTCGGCGAAGTGTCCCCTTCGCACCGCCACCACGCTCATCCCGGCGGCGCGGGCTGCAATCACACCGGTTGGACTGTCCTCGAATACGACGCAATCGCCGGGATTGATCCCGAGCAGCGTGGCGACCCGCAAGTAGACGTCAGGAGCCGGCTTCGGCTCGGCCACTTCGTCGCCGGCCACCGTCACATCGAATAGGGGCCTGACCCCGGCTGCTGAAAGGACCACTTCGAGGCGCCAGCGGTTGCTGTTGGAAGCGACTCCGATCGGCACCGCCACACGTTCGACCAACGCAATCGCATCCGGGAACGCGTTGAGGCCCTGGCCGGCGATCAGCCGCATCTCTTCCTCGGCGGCGTTGAGGACTTCTTCGACTCCAGCCCCGACCTGGGCCGCGAACGCCACCGCGAGGGCGCGGTCAGTGGTCCCGACGAATCCCGCGAAAGTGACAGCATCGATGTGGTAGTCGAAGCGCGCCAGGGCTGCCCGCCACGCCTCGGCGGAAGCTGACTCGGAGTCGACCAGGACTCCGTCGCAGTCGAATATCACTGCCTTCAGGAGCGCCCCTAGGCAGACAGCTTCGTGCGAAGCAGTTGGTTGACCAGCTTTGGATCGGCCTTGCCGCCCGTAGATCTCATCACCAGCCCGACCAGGAAACCGAGGACTTTCTCCTCCCCCGAGCGGAAGCGGACGATCGCATCGGGATTGACCGCGAGCACCTCATCGACGGCTGCCGCGATGAGACCCTGGTCGGAGACCTGGAGCAGATCCAATACTGCCGCCGCTTCAGCCGGAGACCCCTGTCCCGCCAACACTGCACCGAGAACCTCTTTCCCCGCCGACGAGGAGAGCTTGCCCTCCGTGATCATGCCCACCAGTTCGGCCAGGTGACCGGCCGTCAACGGAGTCTCAGCAACTGAGCTGCCGGTCCGACGAAGGGCAGCCGTTAGTTCGCCGGTGACCCAGTTGGCCGTCGTCGGGGCATCCGTTCCCAGCTCCACCGTCTCTTTGAACAGGTGGCGAAGGCTCGGCTCCGCCGATGACAGCACCGCCACGGCGTGGGCATCGAGTCCGAGACCGGCATAACGGCGGCGACGATCAGCCGGGAGCTCGGGCATCGCCGACTGCACCTGGTTCAACAGCTCCGCTGAGATTTCGACCGGCACCAGGTCGGGCTCGATGAAGTATCGGTAGTCGGAGCTTCCCTCCTTGCTGCGCATAGACTGGGTCATCCCGGCCTCTTCATCCCAGTGCCGGGTTTCCTGAACGATCCTCTCCCCCGCTTCGATAGCCGAGATCTGACGCGTGATTTCAGAAGCCACAGCGCGTTCGAGAGATCGAAATGAGTTCATGTTCTTGATCTCGACCTTGGTCCCCAGCTCGGTCGTACCGATCGGCCGCACCGAGACATTGGCGTCGAAACGGATCGAACCTTCCTCCATCCGGGCGTCGGAGACGTCAAGCTCGGCCACTACTGCGCGAAGTTCCTGGGCATAGGCGCGGGCCTGCGGGGCCGATCTGATGTCCGGTCGCGAGACCACCTCGACCAGTGGCACGCCGGACCGGTTGAAATCGAGGAGCGTCGACGTAGCCGAGTGAATCCGTCCGCCGAGGCCCTCGTGGAGGCTCTTACCGGTGTCCTCCTCCATATGGGCGCGCTCGATCCCCACGCGAAACTCTTCGCCTTCGACTTCGACATCGAGCCATCCATCCGAGCAGATGGGAAGGTCGAACTGCGAGATCTGATAATTCTTGGGAAGGTCGGCGTAGAAGTAGTTCTTTCGATGAAAGACCGAGCGAGGTGAGATCTCGCAATGAAATGCCAGCCCTATTTTCGTGATCCACTCGATGGCGGTGGCGTTGATGACTGGCAACGCCCCGGGCAAGCCCAGGCAGGTCGGGCACACGTTGGTGTTGGGCTCCTCACCGAACCCGACCGCACACGAGCAGAACATCTTGGATGCGGTTTTGAGCTCGACATGTACCTCAATACCGATGACCGGTTCCCAGACAGTGGAGGTCATGCCGCCACCTCGGCCAGCGCCGGTCGCGAGGTGAACGCCGCCAGTCGCTCAACGGCATTGGCAACCTGGAAGAGCATCGCCTCTCCCAGCGCGGGTGCCATCACCTGGAATCCGATCGGCAACCCCCCGTCGTCGAGCCCGATCGGCACAGAGATTGCCGGGTGACCCGAGAGGTTCGACGGAATCGTGCATACGTCGGACAGGTACATCGCCAGCGGATCCTGGGTCTTGGCCCCCAATTCGAAAGCGGTGGTTGGGCTGGTCGGCGAGATCAGCACGTCGACTCGCTCATACGCGGCGTTCAACTCGGCGATGATCTTGCTCCGCACCTTCTGCGCCTGCCCGTAGAAGGCGTCGTAATAACCGGCTGAAAGGGCGTAGGTTCCAAGCAGGATTCTGCGGGTTACCTCCGGCCCGAAACCTTCGGCCCGGGTCCTAGCCATCATTTCCTCAACTGTCTCACCTTTGACGCGCTGTCCGTATCGAACCCCGTCGAATCGCGCCAGATTGGAAGAGCACTCGGCCGGAGCGATCAGGTAGTAGGCCGAGAGGGCAACATCGAAGCTCGGTAGAGACACCTCTAGGACTTCAGCGCCCGACGCCGCCAGCTTCTCGACCATCGCATTCGTGGCGGCAACTACGGCAGGCTCGTAGCCGTCACCGCCGAACTCCTTCACCAATCCGATTCGCACACCGGAGACACCCTCGTCGAGTGAGGACCGAACTTCCGGAACCGGACCCGGATAGGACGTGCCGTCTTTGGGATCGTGACCGGAGACAACCTCGAAGAGGCTCAACGCGTCGGCCACCGATCTGGCGAACGGCCCGATCTGATCGAGGCTCGAAGCGAACGCCACAAGACCGAATCTGCTGACCAGCCCGTACGTGGGCTTGAAACCGACCACTCCACACAGAGAGGCGGGCTGGCGGATCGACCCGCCCGTATCCGACCCGAAAGCTCCCAACGCCGACCCGACGGCCACCGCTGCGGCCGAGCCCCCCGAACTGCCACCGGGTACCCGGGAGGGATCCCACGGGTTGCGGGTGGGGCCGAAGGCCGAGTTCTCAGTTGAAGAGCCCATGGCGAACTCGTCGAGGTTGGTCTTGCCGACGATCACGGCTCCGGCCTTCCGCAGCCGCGCCACGGCGGTGGCGTCGTAGGGCGGCCGATAGCCAGCAAGAATCTGCGATCCGCAAGACGTCGGCAAGCCTTTGGTGCAGAAATTGTCCTTAACCGCGATAGGAATCCCATGGAGCAGACCGAGGTCACGACTTTCGGCGAACCGGGTATCGGCCGCCTCGGCCTGAGCCCGGGCTCCGTCGTGGTCGATCACGAGATAGCAGTGCAGTTCCGCCTCGGTCAACGAGGCGCGCTCGAGGACCGAATCCAAAAGGTCGACAGCAGAGATTTCCCCCGACCGGAGCTTTGCACCGGCCTCGGCAATCGTTAAGTCGGAGGTCATCTGCTGTCCAGCGCTGGCGGCACCACTATGTAGCCATCCTTGACCTCGGGCGCCTGGGCTAGCACCTCTTCGCGATCGAGCGACGGCTCCACCACATCGGGACGAAACCGACTGGCCAGGTTGAGCGGGTGAGAAGTCGGCTCGAGGTCAACCGTATCCAGTTCCTGGACCCGGGCGGCGTGTTCGAGAATCACGCCGAGTTGGCTCCGGTAGCCCTCCAACTCCTCATCGGTGAGGGCGAGACGAGCCAGGCGGGCAACGTGGGCGATATCGATGTCGACAGGCATGAGGGACCGGAAGTGTAGGAACCGGACAGAAGGTGGAAGACGGTGGGCGGAAGACGGAAGACGGAAGGCAGTGGTTACCGTCTCGGGCGATGAATTCGGTATCCACCCGGCGGCTGGTCGCAGTAATAGCGGTCGCCCTAACAGTCCCGGGGGCCTTTATTTACTGGCAGGGGAACGAAATCTCCGGGGGGATTCTGCTTCGATCGGGCCTGGTCCTGGGCGCCAGCTGGCTGGCGTGGCCCGCTCTAGTGAAGCTCAATCCCAGGTGGCTAGTCCCTGCTCTCGCCCTATTGGCGTTTGCCGTCACCAGACCAGGCCTGCTTATCTGGCTCGTGCCGGCGCTGTTGGTGTTTGCCCTCTTGCGGCGCCCGAAGGTCAAATAGGTTTGACCCGACAGAGGGGAGCCCACATGCCCATCAAGAACCCGGCCGATTGTGCCGAAGGCGCGAGAATGGGAAAACAACGCCTGCTGTTACTGATCGCGGTATTGATGGCAATGATCCTGCCGTTGGTACCTGCCGCCGCCCAAACGGCGCCGTTCGACCCCAACCAGATCGTCTTTCCGATCGTTGGCGGAGAGATCAGCTTCATAGACGACTTCTATCAACTGCGCGGGGCCGGAAGGATCCACTCCGCCACTGACATCATGACCAACGGCGTCAAGGGACTACCGGTGGTGGCGGCATCCGACGGCGTGGTCTCATGGATCGGTTCAACCTGCTGTTACATGTCGATCGATCACGGGGGCGGTTACGAGACTTGGTACATCCATCTCAACAACGACACTCCCGGCACTGATGACGGGTTGGGATGGGGCATCGCCTCCGGCATCGAGGACGGCACCCCGGTCGCCAAGGGCCAACTGATCGGCTACGTCGGCGACAGTGGCAACGCCGAGGCAGTAGGCCCTCATCTTCACTTCGAAATCAGACTCGGCGGCGTTGCCATCAATCCATATCCGTACCTGCTCAACGCTCCGCGTCTGTCGGCGCCGGGTGGACCGATTCTCACTCCGACCGCCAATAGCTTCGTCGATGACGACGACTCGCCCCATGAGGCCGACATCGAGATCCTCTACGCCCTGGGTGTCACCTTCGGTTGCGGTCCGTCGATCTATTGCCCGAACGACGCCATGACCCGCGGTCAGATCGCACTCTTCATCGCTCGTCAGCTGGCGCTTCCGCCGGTGGACGTCGACTACTTCGACGACGACCAGGGCTCGCAGTATGAGGTAGCCACCAACTCGGTGACCGCGGTTGGAATCGGGTTCGGTTGCGGCGACCGCCTGTTCTGTCCCGATGAGCCGCTCCTCCGCGAAGAGATGGCCGAGCTGTTGGTAAGGACGTTCTCTATCTCGCCGTCCACTACCAACTGGTTCGACGACGACGAGGGATCGGCGTTCGAAGCAGCTATCAACGCACTCAAGGAAGCCAACATCACCTTCGGGTGCGACCCAGCCGACGAGAGCGCCTTCTGCCCGCAGGATCCGCTGACACGGGGACAAATGGCCTCGTTCTTTGTGAGGTCGATGGGGCTCTGAGCGGGCGGGGTACGGTAGGGGCATGAAGCGGGTCCGGCTGTGAACCAGGTAAGCCTGTGAACCAGGTACCAGTGGTACTGACGACCGCACCTGAGCAGGTCGACCACATGACGGCTTCGTACGCGCGCATCCCGCTGGCGGTTCGGATACCGGGCCGCCTGATTGACCAGCTTCCCCAGCGAGTGACCGAACTGCTCGCTTCGACCGAGTGGACCTTCCTCGTCGGTGGCTGGTCGGAGCCGATCCTGGCCATGCTCCCGGAGTCCTCACGCCAAGCCCAGCTCGAACGCGAACTTGTCATCTTCCGAGCCGCCGGGATCGACCGGGTCGCCGGGTTCGTGGCCGAAGGCTGGGATCCGGCCCTGGCCTCGCTGTTCGTCGCTCTGGGGGTCAACGAGATATTCGTTGTGTGGCACGATGATCCTCCCCTCGAGCCAGTTCTCATGGATCACCTCGGAGACGTCGCAACGATCTTCCCGGTCGGCGGCACTCTGAGTCCTCTGCTCAAGAACCCCGGCTCACTGAACGGTGATCCGGTCCTCCCGACCGAACTTCTGGGGGGAAAGCTCGAGAGGCGAGAACCTCCTATCGACCGAAAGTGGGCGGAGTCGATCTCCGACGACGCCGAGGGTGGCCTCTTGTACAGGAAGATGCTGCGCCTGGCTCATCGCCTTCCGGAGCGGATGCCACCCGAAGCAACCGAGTGGCTCGAGAGCGCTCAGGCGGGCCATTGGTACAAACCTGGGACCGATCGGCACATAGCCCACTCCGCTCTCGCCGCCGCCCGTCACCGGATTGACCTGGGCCGGCGACGCCCCGCCGATTGGACCCGGTTGTCGGTTCTCGACTGGGACGCCGACGCCTCCGATGAAGTACAGATCGAGACACCCGAACTCTCACTCGTTGTAGACGCGGAGGAAGGACTGGTCCTCTACGTCGACCACAAGCCCAGCGAGCGGTCAGTGTCCTACCTTCCGGGCCAGGCACCATGGCACATTGCCCAAGCGATGCTCGGCGAGGTAGCGCAGAGGATGACGTTTGCCCTCACCGGCGTCGAAGAAGACCGGAACCGGGTCGGAGTCACGATGACCAGCCAGGGGGTCGAGGTCGGACTGACAACGAGCCGGAACTCGATCGAACTCCAATACCGGATCACGGCCAATTCGGGTTGGCAGCGATTGGGACCGGAGATCTCGTTTTCGTTTTCGGGATCCATCAGGTTCCGACTGGATGGCAGCGCCTGGCAGACGGTCACCGAACCCGTGGCGTTGAATGGCCACCGATTCCGACTCGAACATGGGTCCGAGCAGATCCTCGTGACAGCTCTGCAACCGGCCGACTTCTTTCTTCGGCCGGTCACCGGGGGCGTCATTGTCTGGGCCAATTGGCCCCTGGCTCTCTCCGGTACGCCCGAGGACGTCCCCCCCGCCGCCCAGCTCGGCGTCGAGTACCGGATGACGGTGGAGATCACCGGGTGAGAACCAACCGTCGCCGCCAGGCGTCTCCTGGCGATGACCGGAATTCTCTGCCATCAGAACGGACCCGGGAGCAGCCGATGATGGCAGTCGACACCGGGGAGTTGCCAGTGGTTCGGATGCAGCACACGGCCTTTGAGGCGTTCTACCGCCAGAACCGACAGCACTTGTTCCGGGCGCTCGCCCTGACGCTGGGAGACCGCGATCTGGCAGCGGACGCCGCCGACGAAGCGATGGCCCGGGCCTATCAACACTGGCGCACGGTCCAAACATACGACAACCAGGCCGGGTGGGCATATCGGGTCGGCCTCAATTGGGCCCGGTCGCGCCTGCGCAAGCGCAAACGTGAAATCCTGGCCGACAAGATGCCCGAGGCGCCGACGGAGATCTCCTTCACGGACCCCGACCTTGATCGAGCTGTCAAGGCGCTGCCCGTTGACTCGAGAGCTGTGGTGGTGCTTCGCCACTACATGGATTGGAGCACCGACGAGGTCGCCCGGGTGTTGCAGATCCGTCCCGGAACGGTCAAGAGCCGTCTCCACCGGGCGATGGCGGAGCTACGAACGAACCTCGAGGGAATGCAGCCGTGAAGATCGAAGACCGCCTCCGTCGAGAACTCAACGACACCGCCGAGCACCTCGCCCTCGACATAGATACCTACGAGCACGTCCTCGACCTCGGACGCCGTCGACGGCGCTCTCGTCAACTGGCCGCGGCCGTAGGCACCGCCATGATCGTGACCGTCGTCGTGGGCGTGCTGGCCTTCAGGCCACCCGGCACCTCCGGCCCGATCGTGGCGACGACTACGACCCCGCCTCCGAGCACCACCGCCTCGACGACCGGAAGTCTGATTTCCGCGACCAAAGGCGTCCTGCTGGCGACTCCGAACGATGGAGTCGTCATCTCTGGTCTTGATGGGACCAGCGGTGCCTTGACGTCGGACAAGTACTACGAGCCGATCGCCTGGGTGATTTCGGACGGCGCCGGCGGGATCATCTTCCAACACGAGGTCACTCCGCTTCCGTGGGCTCAGGGATCGATTCTCCACCTTCCAACCGGAGACGCGAGTCCGACGGTCCTGGTGGGCCCGGATCCGGGAACGCTCATCCGGCCGCTCGACACCGATTCCGGGTTGCTCCTTTACCGGGTCGACTCGGGCGGTTCCTCCGAGGTCCGGACGATCGACCTCAGCACGCAGGCAATTCAGACGGTGATACCTGCCAGCGAGTTTCTCGTTGGCGCCGGGGCAGAGGATGGCGTAGTGGTTTCTGCATTTGGGGGCGACTGCCCGCGGCTCGAGGTCTTCAGCCTGGATGGGTCTGGTCCGGTGATCGCGAACTGGGACGCTGGCAGGTGCCAGATAGGGTTCATCAACGACCTCGCCTTCAGCGGCGGATACATCTACACGATCGAAGATGGGGACGAGCGCAGCCTGGTCCGGCGTAACTTCTTAACCGGCGAGACGGCTTTCGCCCCAATCGGCGACGCCTGGTCGGTGGCTGCTCTTCCCGATGGGACCGTTGCCGTGGGAGGCACGGAGATCATGGTCGGTTCCTTCCAAGGAGACGCCTTCGTCGAGACCGCCCGGCTGCCAGCGAGTACAAGCTTCACTCTCGCGACGGTTGACGGCTTCCCGGCGGCGACCATCGGCAGCGGAACCGTCGAACTTCCGTGCACGCCGCTGGAACTGCCGCCGGTCTCCCCGCAGGGCTTGCCTCAGGCCGTAGAGGACCGACGACTATTGATATTCGAAATGGCCGCTTCCTGCGACCTCGAAGGATTGGCCGAACTCGCCATCGCCGACGGCACCGTATTCAGCTTCGGGAGCGAAGCAGACCCCCTTCGTTCATGGATACGAAGCGCCCGCAACGGCTTCGACGTGATGACGTGGATAGTCCGCCTCTTCAACGCCGACCCGGCCATCGATCCGGTCGGGACCTATGCCTGGCCGGCGGTTCATGCGACCGGCTCGGACGAGGACTGGAACGCGCTCTCGGGGACCCTCACTGCCGCCGAGTTCGAGCAATACAGCCAGTACCGCGACAGTGGTTGGCTCGGTCTCAGAATCGGAATCGCCGAGGACGGGACCTGGCGCTACGTCGTCGCCGGCGACTGAACGCCCCCGTTCACCGACCCAACCGATCCATCACCCGCAGCAGCTCCATCGGCAGTGGGAAGATGAGCGTCGAGTTCTGCTCAGCTGCAACCTCCGTCATGGTCTGAAGCATGCGGAGTTGGATCCCAGCAGGATGCGCCTCCAGTAATCCTGCCGCGTCAGCGAGAGTCTCCGCTGCTTCTTTCTCACCCAGAGCGTGGATGACCTTCGCTCTCCGTTCCCTTTCGGCCTCTGCCTGGCGGGCCATGGCCCGGCGCATCGAATCGGGGAGCTCGACATCCTTGACCTCGACCAGTGCCACCTTCACCCCCCAGGGATCGGTAAGGGCGTCAATGGTCTGCTGCAGGTTCTGGTTGATCTCGTCGCGGTTTATGAGCAGTTCATCGAGGGTGGCCTGACCGATGTTGGATCGCAACGTCGTCTGGGCAATCTGGGAAGTCGCGAACCTGTAGTCCTCGATCTCCAATATGGCGCGGGACGGATCAAGTACTCGGAAGTAGGTAACTGCGTTCACCTTCACAGTCACGTTGTCCCTCGTGATTATGTCCTGGGGAGGAATATCCATAGTCACCGTCCGCAGGCTCACTCGTACAAGGCGGTCGACCACCGGGATCAGAAATATCAGGCCGGGCCCTCGGGGGGGACCGGTTACGCGTCCCAGCCGGAAGACAACTCCCCGCTCATATTCAGGGAGAATCCGAATTGCCGCCCTGAGGATCGTGATCAAGACCGTCACCGCCAGGGCCACGCCCACCAATCCGTCAAACGTCATCATGAACCTCCTCTACCACCAGTCGGATGCCTTCTCTTCCAATCACTTTCGCCTCCGATCCATCGTTGAGCTCTTGTTGCGACTCGAGGTCCCACCAGGTCCCGTCGAGAAAAGCGGTGTAGCGCCCGCCGCGCACTTTGACCGTGACCGGCCTCCCCACCAGCGTTTCGGCGCCGGTCGTTGGCGGGCGCCGCCTGGCGACCAGGGCCGCCCGGCCTGCCACAGCGCTGGCAGCGCCAAGGACGAGGGCGCTGGGCCACACCAGCACCGGACTGACTCTGACAGTGCCATCTTGAAAGAGAAAAAGACCACTCAGAAGAAGAGCGACGGCTCCTCCTCCGGCGAGGACACCCACCCCGGGGACGAATAACTCGGCCACCAGCAGAGCCACGGCCAGGACAAATAGTGCAATTCCTGCGGCCTGCACCGGGAGCACGCTCAACGCAAAGAAAGCGAGAATCAACATGATCACTCCGGCTATCCCCGAGAACCCGAGGCCAGGATTGGCGGCCTCGTAGATAACGGCGAGGGTCCCAATCGAAAGAAAAATGAAGGCGAGGTTGGGATCGGCGATTCGGCCCAGGATCCCTCTGAGGGGACCGAGCTCTCTGCGCTCGACGGTGGCGCCGGCAGTCGAAAGAGTCACGCCAAGCGGTTCGATGGTCAGGCCGTCGATCTGCAGCAGAAGGTCATCGAGATCGTCGGCTATTAGATCGACGACTCCCGACTCGACCGCTTCTCGTGAGCTCACCGAGCTCCCCTCCCGAACCGAGGCCTCGGCGAACTCGACGCTGCGACCTCGATGCTCCGCCACCGAGACGGCAAACGCCACTGCGTCATTGATGATCTTGTCGGTGATCTCGCCGCCCTGTAGATCGACGGGCGTAGCCGCCCCGATCGCGGTGGCGGGGGCCATGGCGGCCACGTTGGCGGCCATGGTGATGAACGTGCCCGCCGAGGCGGCCCTGGCCCCCTCCGGGCTCACATAGACCACGGTCGGAATGCTGGCATTCAGCAAGGACTGGACGATCTCTCGCATCGAGACATCGAGGCCTCCCGGAGTGTCAATGGTGACGATCAGCAATTGAAACCCTTCGCTCTCAGCTTCGGCGACAGCGTCGTCGACATAGTCAGCAACGACCGGAGTGATTGCACCGTCCACCTCGATCAGCAAGACACTCGCCTCCTGCCCCAGAGCCAGTTCCGTCGGAGGTACCTGTGCCTGTACAGACCCGCCCGCCAGCCCGGTCATCGCGAGCCCGAGAAGAACCATCAAGAGGCGACCGGCGTGGGTGCGTCGAGCTTCAGTCATCGAGCTGATCGTCACCAATATCTTCGTCCCCGAGGACGGAATGGAGGTTCTGGAAGACCGTCTCGAGATCGGTCAACGCCACGCTTTCAGCTACCTGATGGGCCCGGGCGGCTTCACCGGGGCCATAGTTCACTGCCGGCACGCCATAGACCCCGAACCGGGCTACATCGGTCCACCCCTGCTTGGCCGCCCTCGGCGCCCCTGAGACTTTCGCCAGCTTGGTCACGAAAGGTGTGTCTACGCGGACCGGACCAGATGGGGCGGAGTCGGTGATGACGAAGCCATCCGCCTCCGAGCACACCTCGGCCAGATACGCCTCGGCTTCCTTAAGCGAGCGAGTGGGGGGAAAGCGGTAATTCACGTTCAGGTCGAATCGAGGAGGAATGATGTTGTTGGCGATCCCGCCCGAGGCTCTCGTGACCGAGATCACCTCTCGATAGACCATGCCGTCGATGTCGACTTCCGCCGGCTCCAGCTGGTGCAGCCGTGTCATCCACTCCCCTGCCTTGGTGACGGCGTTCTCGCCCAACCAGGGTCGGGCGGAATGAGCCGACTTGCCTTCGAAAGAGACGGTGGCGTTGATGATCCCGTTGCACCCGATTTGGAGCTCGCCGTCAGAAGGCTCGAGCACGACAGCGAACTCAGCCTGAGACACCCAGGCTGCCCTGGTGAGGACCTCCTCCAGTTGATTGCCGGACGACGGTCCTTCCTCGCCTGCGTAGAAGATCCCGAAGACGTCGTATGGGCCTGCCTGGATGCCGGGATCTTCGAGAAGGTGGATCATGACTGCGAGCCCCGCCTTCATATCCGCGGCACCGAGTCCGTGGAGGCGGCCTCCTGCGACATGAGCCGGGTCCTGTCCCTGCGACGGAACTGTGTCGAGGTGCCCCGCCAGCAGCAGCAGGGGCCGGCCGGTTCGCCGCCCGACGATCAACGAGTCGCTGAAACGAACCACTGCGTCCCGTCCCAGCGACGGGTAAAGCCGAGTTGCGATCGCAGTGCAGATCCGGCCTTCGTCACCGGTGACAGAGGGGATGTCAACCAGCCACGTCAGCGTGTCCTCGAATGTCTTCAAATCTGCACCCCAAGCTCGCGGAGGAATTCGTTGAGGTTGGTCTTCTCGTCGGTCTTCTCGCTGCGCTGGCCGATGATCAACGCACAGGAGAGCTCATAGGTCCCGGCCGGGAATTCCTTGGGCCTGGTGCCGGGCACCACAACCGACCCCGCCGGGACGCGGCCCCGATACTCGACGGGTTCCGGCCCGGTGACGTCGATGATCGGAGTGCTGGCGGCTATCACCGTGTTGGCCCCGAGGACGGCCCGCTCCTCGATCAACACGCCCTCGACCACGATCGAGCGACTGCCGATGAAGGCCCCGTCTTCGACGATCACTGGTCGCGCCCCGGCCGGTTCCAACACTCCCCCGATTCCGACCCCTCCCGATAGGTGGACGTTGCTTCCGATCTGGGCGCACGAACCCACCGTTGCCCAGGTATCGACCATGGTGCCTGCACCGACCCGGGCACCGATATTGACATAGCCCGGCATGACGATCACCCCCGGTTCGCAGTGGGCGCCATATCGGATGACACCCGGCGGAACCACCCGGACTCCTTGTTTCGCCAGGTTCTTCTTCATTGGGATCTTGTCGTGGTACTCGAAGGGCCCGGCCTCGAAGGTGGTCATCTTCTGCAGCCTGAAATAGAGCAGGATTGCCTGCTTCAGCCAGCCATTCACCCGCCACTCCCCGCCGACTTTCTCGGCCACGCGGACAGCGCCGGCATCGAGGTCGGCGATCGCCTGGTCGACTGCGGACCGGGCGTCCTCAAGTCGGATCTCTCCCGTGAAGGCGGCTTCGATCAGCGTCCGAGACATGCCGCCAGCGCTTCCGCCGCTTCCTCACACTGGTCAAGGGTGGGAACCAGCGCGAGCCGGATGTAGCCCACCCCGCCTGGTCCGAAGCCCCGGCCCGGAGTGACGAGAATGCCGTCGTTGAGCAGTCGCTCGCTCACAACGACATCATCGTCGACTTCCACCCATAGGTGGATTCCGGCCACCGATCCTGAGATCTGATAGCCGAGCGAATCGAAGGCTTTCGCCAGGATCGCCCGCTTTTGCCGAAAAATGTCACGTCGCTCGGCCACATGATCGTCGTCAGCCCATGCCGCGATGGCGGCCGACTGGATGAACTCGGGAGAGGCCGTTCCCGTGGCGGTTCTTAGGGACTTGATGGCCTTGATGGCCTCGGGGTCACCGACGATGGCACCCGACCGGTAGCCGGTCATACCGGAGCGCTTGGAAAGCGATAGAAACGAGAGACACCCGGCCGACCCCGGACCCGCGATCTGCAGAATCGAGCTGGGCGGAGCTTCGTCGTAGAGATCGGCATAACACTCGTCGGAACAGAGCAAGGTGTCGTACTGGCGGGCTCGTTCGTAGAGCACCCCCAGGTCGGCGGCAGAAGTCACCGAACCGGCCGGGTTGTGGGGGGTGCAAATCCACAGCATGGCGGCTTGCTGCCAGATCGGATCGGGAATGTCGGACGCCCGCAACACGAAGTCACCTGACACCTTGACCGGATAAGGGGTAGCTCCCGAGAGCACCGCCCCCCGTTGATATATCGGATAGCCGGGCGTGGGCCACGCCACAACGTCCGAACGGTTCCGATCGACGAAGGCGAGGTGGCTGGAAAATATCGACTCCTTGCCGCCCGAGGTCGGCATCACCTGGGTTGACGGATCGATCTCTACTCCGAACCGGCGCACCACGTACCCTGCGATGGCATCACGCAGTTCCGGGAGCCCCGACGTGGTGGGATACTGCGACACCGCCGGAATCGCTTCCTTGGCGGCCTCGATGATGAACCGGGCGGTCGGCTCTCGCGGATCTCCGATGGAGAAGTCGAACATCGGGCGGCCGTCGGCCCGCATCTGTCGGGCCATCTCCTGAAGCCGGCCGATCGAATACTCGCCCAGCGCGGTAAGCGACGGATTGATCCTCATCAGTCCTGACGGTAGCTGGGTTGGCCTCAACGCTTTTGCCAGGGAATCGGGGCCCTTAACCTGGGTCGGGCTCCAACCAGGATCGAAATATCAATCGGCATTCAGGAAAACATGTGGCGAATCCGTCGACAGGCTCGATTCCATACCGATTGGTGTACGTAGGGCTGGGGCTGATAGTGGTGGCGTCGGTGGCCCTGGCGGTCGCTTTTGGTGGCGGCGGGGAACCGGTCACTCTCCCTGCGGTCGTTGAGTCGCTCGGCCCTGGCCCCGGAGACTCCGCCCTTGCCCAAGCCATCATCGAGGTCGACCTGCAGCCAGGCTTTCTCGCCCAGATATTCATCGATGGGTTTCCGATCCCGCCGGGCGAAGTCACCTTCGTCGAGGCCACCGGCGTCCACCGATGGCAACCCGCCCCGACCAGCCTGGTCTTCGATCGCTGGTCGCCGGGTGAACACGAGGTGCGGATTGTTTGGGACAGCCTCGCCGGACTCCCCCAACCCGGCGAGTTCTCGTGGACCTTCCGGGTCCAGTAGGCCCCGGATCCGGTTCTCCCTACCCGGCTGTTCTATTTCTTATCTGGGCCGCTCTCAAGCAACTGGAGGAAGGTCGCTTCGTCGATGGTGGGCACGCCTGATTCCTCCGCCTTGGTGACTTTGCTTGCGCCGGGATTGGCGCCGGCTACGAGGTAGGTCGTTTTCTTGGAGACACCCGATGTGGCCTTGCCGCCCCGAGCCACTACGGCTGCCTCGGCCGCTTCCCGGCTCATCGACTCGAGGGTGCCGGTTACGACCACGCTGATTCCGGACAGCAGATTCGAACCGGCGCCCTCCTCGACCTGTTCGTCCTCGAGGGTTACACCGGCCGACTCCAATTTCGTCACCAGACCGGCGTTGTCGGGGTCGTTCGACCACTGCTTGACCGAAGAAGCGATGACCTGTCCTACTCCCTCTATGGCTGCGACCTCTTCCTCGGGGGCGTCCATCAAGGCTCGCAGGCTCCGATAGCGGCGGGCCAGGACCCGGGCGACGGTCCCTCCAACGTGGCGAATCCCGAGGGCCATAAGGACTCGTTGGAGCTTGCGATGACGGGCTGCGTCAATCCCCTTCATGAGATTGCCGACCGAGATCTCGCCCCAACCCTCGAAGCCGAGAAGCTGATCGGACCGGAGGAGGAAGATGTCGGCGGGGTCGCTGATTAGCTTCTCGCGCAGAAGGAGGTCGATGGTCTTGTAGCCCAGGCCCTCGATATCCATGCCTCCCCGGGATGCGAAGTGGAACAGCCACTCCCGCAACCGCGAGGGACAGTTGTAGCCGCCGGTGCAACGAGCCACCTTCTCGCCCTCTGGGCGGACGATCGGATTGCCGCAGAACGGGCAGTTGGCCGGCATCGACCATTCCTTCTCCGTGCCCGTTCGAACCGAGACCACCGGGCCTACAACCTCGGGGATTACGTCTCCTGCCCTGCGAACGATCACCTGATCGCCGACCCGGAGGTCCTTGCGTCGCAACTCGTCTTCGTTGTGGAGGGTGGCAAACGACACCTTCGCCCCACCGACATTGACCGGTTCGAGGACCGCGAACGGGGTCGCCGCCCCGGTTCGCCCGACGTTGATCTGAATCTCGTTGAGAGTTGTGATCTGCTCTTCCGCCGGGAACTTGAAAGCCACAGCCCAGCGCGGCGCGTGGGCGGTGTAACCCAATTCGCTCTGGTCATCAAGCGAGTCGACCTTGAGGACCACACCGTCGGTCTGGTATTCGCGAGAGTGTCGTTCTTTCTCCGCCCGGGTGATGTAGTCCTTCACCTCGGCCAGGCCGGCCACCGGGGCCGAGGCAGGGTTCACCCTGATGCCGAGGGTGTCGAGGTACTCCATTTGGGCGGAGTGCGTCTCCAATGTCGGACCGCCCTCGATCACCCCGATCTGATAGATCCACACACCGAGATCACGACCGGCAGTCACGTTCGGATCCTTCTGCCGAACCGAGCCGGCCGCGGCGTTGCGCGGGTTGGAGAACATGCGAAGGCCCGCATCGGATTGTCGGCGATTGAGATCCTCGAAGGTGGCATATGGCATGTAGACCTCGCCTCGCACCTCGAGGACCTTGGGCGGTCGCCCGAGCAGGCGCAGCGGAATCGATTTGATCGTCCGCAAATTGACGGTGATGTCCTCGCCGGTGGTTCCGTCTCCGCGGGTGGCGGCCCTAGTGAGGAGGCCGTCTTCATAGGTGACGACGACTGCGAGGCCGTCGATCTTGAGCTCACATGAGTATCCGAACGGAGCTCGACCAAGCAGGCGGACCATCCGCTGCTCCCACGAATCGAGCTCTTCGGGCTCCTCGACGTTGTCCAACGAAAACAGAGGACGACGGTGCTGAACCGGCGCAAAGAGATCGCCGATCGGGCCGCCCACCCGCTGGGTTGGCGAGTCTGGGGTGATCAGGAGCGGATTCTCTTGTTCGAGCTTGACCAGTTCCCGCAGTAGGTTGTCGTACTGCGCGTCGGATATCTCCGGTTGGTCGAGAACGTGATAGCGATAGCCGTGATACCGAAGTTGCTGGCGCAGTTCCTCGATTCGCTCCCGCGCGTCTTGGGTTACCGGTTGTCGGCTTGGCATGGCCTCGATGATGGCATTGATCGACTTCGGTGCGGCGTCGGGGTACTGGGTCATGTTGAGCTTGATCTATGGATGTTCAGATGCAGCCAAGATCAGCGAAGAAGGGATCCGCCCGTCATCGGTCCGCCTCGCAATTTGGCGGCTGGCTCCCGCTGAATCCGTAATTCGGTTTGAGAGTCCCGGAAACCGGGAGTGTGGGGCCAGGTTTCGTCTGATCCGGGAGCGGTGAGCCAAATTTGGCGACGGGCCAGCTGTATCCGATTCCTTGGCTGATGGATTGGAGAATCCTCAAGCCTTGGAAGGTCGAACCCGTGCCTTCGCTCCATCTGACCCACTACCGGCGTCGGCTGCCCTCCCCCTACGACAAGGAAACCCATGGTCAGCTACATTTGTGGGCCCCCAGCCAACGTGGTCAAACCGTCTACCAGGGCTCTTCGGCGATCATCTGGATCGTCGATTCGTCGGCCCAAGCCGCCTCGTCATCCGTTGGGGGAGTCGCCGTGTAACCCTCAACGATGGCGGCGGCAATATGGCCCCGAGCGACCTTGTCGAGTTCATACCATTTCATACAGCAGCCTCGATGATCCCGCTGCCGAGCACCCGATCGCCCCGGTAAAGGGCTGCTGTCTGGCCGGGCGCCACCGCCGTCTGGGCAGTCTCGAAGAACAACGTCCCGCCCTCCCAGAGCGCCTTCATCGGTGCTCCGTGGGCCCGGTATTGCACCTCAATCGCCTCCCCGTTCATCACAGGAGAGTCGACCCACGTGAGTTCGCTCAGCCGAACCGCCTCAACCTCCAGGTCGGAGCGCTTGCCCAGGACAATCGTCGAAGTCTCCGGCCGCACTTCGACTACGTAGCGTCGCTCCCCAAGGGCCACCCCCACCCCTCGCCGCTGGCCGATGGTGAAACCGGCGATGCCCTGGTGGGAGCCGAGCACCTGGCCGGCGGTGTCGAGAATCTGGCCCGGGGCCATGGTCGCTGGCTCCACCTTGCGAAGAAAGTTCCGGTAATGGTCCTTGCCGACGAAGCAGATGTCCTGGCTGTCGGGCTTGGCGGCTGTGCGCAGACCGAGACCCGTCGCGAGTTCCCGCGTCCGGGTTTTCTCCAAACCGCCGACCGGGAACCGGACCCTGGCAAGCTCGCGCTGGCCGAGCATGGCAAGCACGTAGGACTGGTCCTTGTTGCGGTCTTTGCCGCGCAACAGTTGATGTCGACCCTCGACTTGGGCGACCCGAGCGTAGTGGCCCGTGACGAGGAGGTCGCAGCCGAAGGCGGCGCTCTGCTCCAGCAACTTCGAGAACTTGACCGTGCGATTGCACTCGACACATGGGTTGGGAGTGCGACCGTGCCGATAGTCGGCTACGAAACGGTCAATCACACCGCTGCGAAAGTGATCTGTGTAGTCGAGGACGAAATAAGGAATGCCGAGTTGGGCGGCGACCCGGCGGGCGTCTTCGGAGTCGCTGACCGTGCAACAACCAGCAGTTGGACCCTCCCCCGACGGTCCCCGCCACATCTTGAGGGTGGCGCCGATGACCTCGTGGCCGTCCTCCTTCATCAGGGCCGCCGCGACCGACGAATCGACGCCCCCCGACATCGCGACGAGAACTCTCATGACGGGCCCTCGAGAGCCTGGATCACGAGTTCGGCCGCTCGTTCGGCTTCGTCCGTCGTCGAGGTCCAGCCGAAGGTGAAGCGCATGGAATGCCGAGCCTGGTCCTTGCTGATACCCATTGCCGAAAGGACGTGGGAGACGGTAGTGGCGCCCGACTGACAGGCCGATCCGGCCGAGGCAGCAACACCGAGCCGATCGAGTCGCACGAGCATCGTTTCGTTCTCGACCCCGAGTCGAACGTGGCTGTGCTGGGGAGCGCTCATAGCTTCAGGCACCGTCCGCTCGATTCGATCGGCGAGCTTCGCCTCGAACGCCTGGCGGGCTTCTCGAACCTCGCGCCGGAAACGATCACGGTCGGCAGCTGCGGCAACCATTGCTGCGACCATGCCGGCAACCCCGGCCACGTTGTGGGTGCCGCTGCGGCGGTCGTACTCCTGACCACCACCGTGCAGCAACGGCTCGAGGTTGATGCCCGACCGGACGTAAAGCAACCCGACCCCCTGGGGGCCGCCAAACTTATGGGCCGCCAGCGAGAGCAAATCAACCCCAAGTTCATTCACCGACAGGTCGAGTGATGAGAAGGCCTGGATGGCGTCGGTGTGCACAAGCGTTCGCTGGTTCGAGCGCTTGACCGCTTCGACCACGCGCTCGATGGGCTGGCGGGTTCCGGTCTCATTGTTGATCGCCATGACGGAAACCACGGCAGTGTGACGGCCGACCAACTTCTCGATTTGGGTCGGATCGACCACGCCGTAGTGATCAACCTCGAGGATGTCGAGCTTGCTGCCCATCCTCTCGAGAAAGTAACCGGTCTCGATCACTGCTTCGTGCTCCGTGGCGACGGTGACGACCCCTCCCCGACTGGGAAGAGCGGCGCCTTTGAGTGCAAGGTTGTCAGCCTCAGTGCCTCCTCCGGTGAAGATCACCTCGGATGGGTTGGCCCCCAGAATCCCGGCGGCCTGCTCCCGCGCCTCTTCCAGGACGTTCTTGGCCCGCCGGCTGATGTCATGGCTGCCAGAGGTATTTCCAAAGCGGCCTCTGAGGAATGGCTCCATTGCCTCGGCGGCCTGGGGGCGCAAGGGGGTGGTGGCGGCGTGGTCAAGGTAGATCAAGACCAGAATTGTCGCATGAGACCAAATTGTCGCAGAAGAATTGACAGATGCCGTCGGTAACGGTTTCCGTCGACATAAGGGCACCCCTTGACTCGGTGTGGGAGGCGGCCGCCGACCTGGCCAACCATGGCCGGTGGATGGCCGATGTCGAGTCGATCGGTTTTGACTCCGAAGCCCGCCAGGGCCCCGGAACGGTCATGCGGGTAGCCACGAGGGTCGGGCCCTTCCGGACCACCGACGTCATGAAAGTGACGTCCTGGGAAAAGGGGCGCCGCATCTCGGTCGAGCACCGAGGTTTGTTCACCGGTCGCGGCGAGTTCGAGTTGTCCGCCGTCGGCGGCGCCACCCGTTTCACCTGGAGCGAGGAGATCGACTTTCCCTGGCGTTTCGGCGGCCCCATCGGCGCGGCCTTCGCCCGCCCCATCCTCACGCTGATCTGGCAAGGCAACCTCCGCCGCCTGAAAGCACTCTTGGAGACCTAAGAACCCACTGTCCCCCCGCCTGGGGGGGACCGACCGAGGCTTTGCGAGGTCGAGGGGGGTGCGAGAACTCCGGTCGCAGGCGAACCCGACAACCGCCGCCGGTTCGTCTCGATGCCTCTTGCTTCTACCGGCCTTGGAAGTTGGGGTTGCGCTTCTCGAGGAAGGCGGCGACGCCTTCCCGGGCGTCGTCGGTCCAGAAGCTGGCCTCGAACTCCTGCTCCTCCACCGCCATGCCGTCCTCGAGAGGGCGGCCCCAACCACCGGCTAACGCCCGCTTGGCGGCGGTGATCGCCTTGGTGGGCCAGGTGGCCATATCAGCGGCGGCTTGCATCGATTCCTCCAACAATTGCTCAGTCGGATAGACCCGATCGGCCAGACCGATCGCCATCGCTTCCTGTGCTCCTACTTGGCGCCCGCTGAAGACGATGTCTTTGGCTTTCTGAAAGCCGACGACCCTGCTGAGACGCTGGGTGCCGCCGGCTCCCGGGATCAAGCCAAGTTTGATCTCGGGCTGACCCACAAGGGCGTCTTCGGCCAGATAACGGAAATCCGCACCAAGGGACAACTCCAAGCCGCCTCCCAGGGCGTAGCCGTGGATCGCGGCGATGGTCGGTTTCTCCAAGGCCTCCAGTACCGACACCGTCTCGGCCAGAGTTCGGGCCAAACGCTGTTCACCACCCGACTCGTAGACCGCCCGAAAGCCCTTGATGTCAGCGCCGGCCGCGAAATGGGGTTGACCGGTCACGACCAGCGCCCGGATCTGAGGGTCGGCGGCCTGCTCAAACGCTGCTTTCAGATCGGCCGACAGCTCAGCCGAGAGAGCGTTGACCGGAGGCCGGTTGAGGCGGACCAACGCCACCGACCCCTCGACTGTGAAGTCCACCAAAGCCATTGGTAGCAGAATATCAATCGCGTCGACGATGCATCACTCGCGCCTCCGCCGGCGCGCCGACGGGAGATCGGCCAGTTCCGGGGATCGCTCCGGTTGCAGACGCTTCACCCTGATTCGGGCATCGACCGGTCGGACGCCCTCTCCAGGGGCGAGAACCTTGACGGGGTTGAGATCGAGCTCGACCATCTCGGGAACGAGGTGGATCAGGGCCGACACCCGCAGGAGAGCCTCTTCGAGTGCTTCGAGGTCACCGAGTGGGAGATTCCGATAGCCTTGGAGAAGGCGTGAGGTGCGTATGGAGAGGATCATCGAGCGCGCTTCGGTGTCGGTCAACGGGTGGATCCGGAAAGCAACGTCACCGAGCAGTTCAACGAGCACCCCGCCCATGCCAAAGACGATCAGCGGACCGAAGTTGGGGTCCTCGGTCATGCCAATCAAGACTTCGTGACCGCCGGCCACCATCTCCTGAACCAGGACCGCTTCCGGATCGGGAACTGCGTTCCATACTCGCCGGAATCCCTCGGCCACGACTCCGTCTCCTTCGAGGTTGAGAAGCACACCGCCGACGTCTGACTTGTGGAGAGCCGACGGCGCCACCACCTTGAGAACTACCGGGCCGCCGATCTCGGCGGCGGCGGCCCGGGCACTTTCTTCGTCCGTCACTAACCGGCTGCGCGGCAAAGCAAGGCCGGCAGCCGCCAAGAGCGATTCCACCTCGGCGGTCTCCAGCCATCCGCCTTCTTCTCCGAGCCGCTCCACTGCCGGTTCCACAACCCCCCTGACAAGAGACGCGTCGATGTCGGCGAAGGCGCGCTCGACCCCCGGATCACGCGAACGCCATTCACTGTGGCGAACCGCCCGCGACATGGCCAGGGCCCCGGCCTCGGGAAACCTGAAGGTGGGAATCGTCCGGCGCCCGCCTGCCAAAAGCGTCGCGGTTCCCTGTTGCATGAACACAGCCAGGAGCGTGACGTCTTCCGAGTGAGAGTCCGCTGCGCTCCGGATGGCGCCGGCAACGTCGGCGGCTCCCCCAACGGTGGTGGGCACGTAGATCACCATCACGGCATCAACCTCATCCGAATCGATCAATACCCCCAGGCAGTGGGCGTACTCATCGGGTCCTCCGGAGGCAATCGTGTCGACCGGGTTGCGGGTGGAAGCCTCGGCCGGGAGCTTTTCCGCGAGGCGCTTCCTGGTCGCCTCCGACAACTCAGGCAGGATCAGACCCGCCGCTTCGAGGGCATCGGCGGCCAGGATGCCCGGCCCGCCGGCGTTGGTGACGATTCCCACCCTTCGGCCGCGCGGGAGTGGCTGGTTGGCCAGCAGGGATGCCACCGCAAACATCTCTTCGATGGTGTCGGTCCGGATCACCCCGGCCTGCTCGAACAGCGCATCGACCGCGACATCGGAACTCGCCAGAGCTCCGGTATGGCTCGTGGCGGCCATGCTGCCGGACTTGGACCGGCCCGACTTGACCGCGATGATCGGCTTGCTCATGCCGACCCGACGGGCGATGCGGCTGAATTTGCGTGGATTGCCGAAGGACTCCAGGTAAAGGAGGATGACGTCGGTCGATGGGTCGTCCTCCCAGGCAAGCAGCAAATCGTTGCCCGAAACGTCGGCCTTGTTGCCCACAGACACGAACTGGCTGATACCGATGTTCGACTGACTGGCATAGTCGAGAATGGCGATGCCCAACGCCCCCGACTGAGACGACATCGCGATGTTGCCTTGAGGTGGATAGACCGGGGCGAATGTGCCGTTGAGTTTGACCGCCGGCGCCGTGTTGAGGAGGCCCATGCAATTGGGGCCTACCATCCTCATTCCGGCTCCCCGCACCAAAGCAAGCAGTTCGGCTTCGAGCTTGGCTCCCGCCTCTCCGACCTCCGAGAACCCGGCCGAGATCACCGAAAGCCCGCGTACTCCCTTCTGCGCGCATTCGGCTGCCACCCCCAACACCGCGTTGGCGGGGACCGCAATGAAGGCGAGATCCACGACGTCGGGGATGTCGAGGACACTTGTGTAGGCCCGGACCGAATGGACCACGGGCGCGGTCCGGTTGACCGGGAAGAGTGGCCCGGAAAAGCCGGTGGAGAGAAGGTTGCCAAAGAGGCGGAACCCGATCGATCCTGGCGTTGTGGAGGCTCCGATCACTGCAATGGAACGAGGGAAGAAGATCGGCAGCAGAGACGCAGCCACCGCCCGCTTTTCTCTCATGTCCTCGGCGGTCCTGGCGTCGTGAGAGTGGTCGACCGGGAAGTCGACGGTGAAGACCCCATCGTCGAGCGTTCTCGACAGGCGATACCCGGAGTTGCGAAAGACCCTCATCATCTGAAGGTTCTCAGGCAATACGAAAGCTCGGAATGAATTGACTCCTGTCTGGCGGGCATAGCTCGTGAGCAGGGCCAACAACTCCGAGGCGATCCCTTTCCCCTGGTGGGCGTCATCGACGACGAAGGCGACCTCCGCCACCGATGGTTCATCGCTCATGCGGTCGTAACGAGCTACTCCGACGATAAGACCGCCGTCGACTGCCACTAAAGCCATACGGTCGTGATAGTCGACGTTCGAGAAGAACTCGGCTTCGCTTCTCTCGAGGGTGTCCTTGACCCGGAAGAACCGGAAGTAGCGGCTCTCGGTGCTGAGCCGCCCATGAAAGGCAATGAGTTGGTCGGCGTCCTCGGGCTTGATCGGGCGGACCTGAACCACGTCGCCATCGGCAAGCACGGCGTCAAGTTCGTACTCGGCTGGATAACTCGCCATCAGCCCGAAGTTAGCTCCTATCCCGGCTCTTCCCAGCGCCCGACAATGGTCGCCCGGGCTTCTTGAGCCTGGCGCACGACCGACTCATCCAGCGGTTGCAGGCTGAACCGCGCCAGTTCGTAGATACCGGTGAGGACCCCGAGGGCAGCCTCGCTCGTTTCGGCGGCTTCGATTCGACGGGCCAGTTCGGACGGCGTTTCGGTGCCGGGGATTGGTCCGATTCGTTCGCGCGTCGCGGTCAGGAAAGCACGGTATTCGCCGGCAATGCGGCGCCGAATTGGATCGGCCGGCGACCAACCGGGCGGGACCGTCGTCCCCGATCGAGAACGATGATCCCGGGCGGCAGCGCGATTCGCCCGTGGCTTGAAGAACGACTTCAACAGCTTGCCGAGTTCCTTCAGAAACACTCCCAGGGCATCCCAAATCGCTCGGAGCGCGCGCGAGAACATCGAGGAATCCGACCCGCCCCGGGCCTGGACCCGACGTCGGAAGACAACGAAGGCGAACGCGAAGATCGCGCCGGCTATAAGCAGGAGGAACAAATCAAACCACTCCGGCGGTGGTGTCACGGGGTTGCCTGAGTTTGTCGGAGGAGGGGGAACAACCGTGGTCTGGGAGGGACCGGAGGGACCGGAGGGATTGGCCGTCGGAAGATCGGCTCCGAACAGCCGTCCAATGAAGCCGGCCAGTCCTCGCGCTCCGGTGGTGGCGACCGTGTGACCGAGACCGAGTGGAGGACGACCGATCCACCACCACAGAACGGACCCGACTGCCCCCACCGCCACCCACAGGGCTGCGGCCGTCCGCCCGCGCTCACCAAGATCGGCGTCGATCTGCGATCGGTCGCGCTTCCAGCGCGCCAGCAGGCGCGATCGATTCAGGCTGGCCAACCCGCCAAGACCCACCATCCAATAGAGAAGAAACGGGATCACCAACCCCGCTTGGATCGGTCTTGCCCTCGTGACTGGAGCGAGACCGCCGTGACCGGCCACGAGAGCGCTCATGAGCAGCATCCCGACCAGCAGCAGCCTGGTGGTGATCCGACCAAGCGCCCCGGACACGCCTTCGACCAGGTCAGTGGGCTCGGTCACGGCTTCGATGTCGGTGATCGTGATCGCCGATACCAACCAGACCGTGAGAGCGAAGGGCAGACCCGCCAGCAAGGAGGGCTCGTCGAGAGAGCCGCCGATCCAGCCAACGGCAAAGATGCCGACCGGGACCGCGATAACGGCCAGAGTCTCCCCTGCTGCCAACCACCGCAGCCGGCCGGCATCGACCATACGAAATCCGGCGGCGACCAAAACCGTCGCTGCACCCACCGACCCCAGGTACGGGCTGGATACTTTGCCGAACGGGACGGCCATAGTCCACCCCGCGCACGCTGCCAGCAGAAGCAACGAAACGGTCCAGTTCTGCTTCATTCGATCCGTCTCATTCGGCCGTCTCGTTCAGGCGTCTCATTCAGGCCTTCCGAAAGTCGCGATCAGGTCGGCGCTGGCGGACACCTTCCAGATCGGGATCCCGGGAACAGAGGGTGGCGTCGTTTCACCGATGAGCAGCACCATCGGCTTCCATCCCCGATGGCGCATCGTCTGCAGTGGCGCCAACCAGCGGCTCTCGATCACACCAGTTACGAGGACGACACTCGCCCCGAACGGAAGGCCGACCGGATCGGTGAGACGGGAGTCGTCGAGTGTCGCCGTGGCGCCGGCGAGAACCTCCAGCATCACCATCAGGTGACCTCGATCGCCGCCGGGTGCAACTGTGAGCCCGGGCATCCGGAGGCCCGCTCGCAACCCTTCGACCGAGACGATGTGATAGAGGATCGAGGCGGCGGCGGTTACAGCCAACTCGACGACCT